>JBEKUT010000494.1:0-5324 GCA_049514735.1 Bryobacteraceae bacterium | reverse complement strand
AAATCGAACGAGAACTTCTTGCGCCTGCAGGACGAACTGGCGGGGACGGAGAATCGCATCGCGGTGGAGCGGCGCAAATATAACGAAGCGGTGCAGCGCTTCAACACCGATATCGAACTGTTCCCGAAAAACATCGCGGCGTCGATATTCGGGTTCCAACGCAACGATGCGTACTTCAAGACGGAACCAGGCGCGCGCGCTGTTCCGAAGGTTTCCTTTTAATCGACAACATGTCATCGCCGACATTTCCGAATTACATCGCTGGCGAGTGGGTCGCGGGGCCGACGTTTGAAAACCGCAACCCCGCCAACATCGACGAAATGGTTGGGCTGTTCGTGAAAGGCTCGGCCTCGGATGTCGATCAAGCCGCCGAAGCCGCGCAGGCCGCCTTCCCATCGTGGTCCGCGCTGCCCGCGCCCGCACGCGGCAATTATCTTTTTAAGGTCGCGGAGATTCTAGAGCGTGAGTTCGATCAGGTCGCGGCAGAGATGACGCGCGAGGAAGGTAAGACGCTGCCCGAGGCGAAGGGCGAGGTTCGCCGCGCCATCAATATCTTCCGCTATTACGGCGGCGAGGGTTCGCGGCTGCCCGGCCTCCTGGTTCCCTCCGAACGCGACCGCGTCCACACGTTTTCTATTCGCAAGCCGATCGGCGTCGTGGGTCTGATCACGCCGTGGAATTTTCCTATCGCTATCCCGGCCTGGAAACTTGCTCCCGCCCTGATCTGCGGCAACACTGTTTTGATCAAGCCGGCATCGCCATCTCCGCTCTGCGCGTGGCGGATTGTCGAAGCATGCCATCAAGCCGGCATCCCGAAAGGCGTGGTAAATTTTATCGCGGGCTCCGGCGGCGAACTCGGGAAAGCGCTGGTCAACGCCAAACCTCTGAAGGCGATTTCGTTCACTGGATCCACCAATGTCGGCCACTGGATTCATGCCGAAGCCTCGAAGAGAATGCTGCGCATTCAACTCGAGATGGGAGGCAAGAACCCGACCATCGTTCTCGCGGATGCCGATTTAAACTCGGCAGTCGAAAACGTTGTGAACGCCGCGTTCTTTTCCACCGGCCAGAAATGTACGGCGACCAGTCGAGCCATTGTCGAAGATGCGATCTACGAAAAATTTGTAGCCGCGTTGGTGGAACGCACGAAAAAACTCAAAGTGGGTAACGGCCTGGAGGCGGGAATCGATATCGGGCCGGCCGTCGATGAAGCGCAGCTCGATACCGATCTGAAATATATCGAGATCGGGCGTAAGGAAGCAGGCGAACCCCGCATCGGCGGCCATCGGCTGACTGGCGGCGTTTACGACAAGGGCTATTTCATCGAGCCCACCATCTTCGCGGACGTCACTGAAGACATGACCATCGCGAAGGAAGAGATTTTCGGTCCGGTGCTCGCTGTGATGCGCGTGAAGGATTTCGAAGACGCCTTGCGCATCGCGAACAACATTCCTATGGGGCTCTCCGCGTCCGTTCAAACCACCAATCTCAGCCGCGTATTCGACTTCGTCTACCGTGCGGAAGCTGGCCTGCTGACCGTCAATCTTCCCAGCGCCGGCGTTGAGTATCAACTTCCCTTCGGTGGAACCAAGGAATCGAGTTTCGGTTCCAAAGAACAGGGTCCCGCGGCTCTCGAATTCTACAGCGATTACAAGACAGTTTATTTGAAGTACTAATCATGAAACTTGGACAAATCAAGTGGCACAACAAAGTCGTTGCTGCAATCTTTGATACCGACGGGCAAGCTCGTCCGATTCCCGATCACACGCTTCACGAGCTGGTCGTGCGCGCGGACAAGCAGGAAGTGGAAATCGCGCCGCTCGCTAAGGGCCTGGCCCAATCGCTGCGCGAACCCGCCGCGCCCCTGATTCCGCTGCAGCCGCGCGAGGTCTGGGCCTGCGGTTGCACCTACGAATCAAGCGCCGCTTTTCGCGATGCCGAACACGGCACGCGCGAAGGCTTTTACGCCCACGTCTATCGAGCGACACGCCCCGAAATTTTCTTCAAAGGAACCGCGCGCGAATGTGTCGGACCAGGACAGAACATCGGCATCCGCTCCGATTCGAAGTTTACGGCGCCGGAGCCGGAGCTTGCTGTCGTACTCGGATCGAAGGGGAGGGTGGTCGGTTATACGCTGGCCAACGACGTCTCGGCATGGGATATCGAACGCGAGAATCCGCTCTATCTGCCGCAGTCGAAAATGTACGCGTGCAGTTGCGCTATCGGTCCGTTCATGGTGACCACCGACGAGTTGACCGACCCTTATAGCGTCACGATCACCTGCACCATCACGCGCAACGGCGCGACCCTGTTCTTCGGCGAAACCTCGACGGCTAAGCTCAATCGCAAGATTGAGGAGATGACCGAGTATCTATTACGCTCCAATCCCGTGCCCGCCGGATCGGTGCTGCTCACCGGCACCGGGATTATCGTGACAGAAGAAGCAGCTCTGGCCGCCGGAGACATCGTCACCATCGCGTCGCCCCAAATCGGGGAGCTAACCAACGCCGCCATCGTGGTGTAGGTGTCGTCTGCGTTTTTTCAAAGTGCGTCCTCGCCCGTCACTAATCCGTAATACCATTTGTGGACCTGCAACTTTTCCCTGTTACCTTTCCGCCCCGCCAAAGTAATAAATCACGGAACCTAACCGGGACCAACTGCGTACGTCCAAAGCAGAGCCAGTAGATAAGGAGCGAACATGAACGGTAACGGAAACGGCACGGCACTGATTGATCTCCACGATGTGAAGAAAGTATTCGTAACGGACGAAGTCGAGACCCATGCCCTGGCCGGCATTCATCTCACGGTAAACAAAGGGGAATACGTCTCCATTTCCGGTCCGTCCGGCTGCGGAAAATCGACCCTTCTGGCGATCCTTGGCCTGCTCGATACGCCCTCCGATGGAGCCTACGAATTGAATGGCACTCGGGTCGAAAACATGAAGCTTTCCGAACGCGCGCGTGTCCGAAATCGTGAGATAGGTTTCATCTTCCAGGCCTTTAATCTCATTGGCGATCTCACGGTTTATGAGAATGTCGAACTGCCGTTGACTTACCGCAACATGCCCTCGGCGGAGCGCAAGAAGCTCGCGAAGGAAGCGCTGGAGCGCGTCGGCATGGCGCATCGCATGAAGCATTATCCGTCGCAGTTATCGGGAGGTCAGCAACAGCGCGTTGCTGTGGCCCGCGCTTTGGCCGGCCATCCTTCCATCCTGCTCGCGGATGAGCCCACCGGCAACCTCGATTCCGCCAACGGCGAGGCGGTCATGACTCTGCTGCGCGAACTGCATCAGGATGGCGCGACAATCTGCATGGTGACGCACGACCCGCGCTATGCCCTGCTGGCCGAGCGATCCATCACTCTGTTCGACGGCCGCATTGTGGAAGAGCAGCGCGCCGTCAACGCTTAGGAGCGCTCTTCTTCCAGCCGTCGCAGCGCAGCACCGGTATGCGCGGATACTTCGGGAATCGCTTATCGGTCTCTGAGAGCTTGCAGCGATAAAATATCGATCCCCGATCCGACCGGATCACCTGCATGTGGATGCAAGTCTCGCACAACCCTGGCGGCGGCCCGTCCATCTTTACCAGCGTGCCACAGGCTAACCTAGAAAAATGGCGCTCGAAGAATACCGCCGCAAACGCGATTTCGAGAAAACTCCGGAACCCGCTCCTAAGCCCGTCCCTAAAACGAAAACCGCGGACCTGCCGCACTTCTACATCCAGCGCCACGACGCTACGCGCCTGCACTACGATTTCCGCCTCGAAAACGATGGCGTGCTCGTTTCCTGGGCCGTTCCCAAAGGCCCCTCGCTCGAGCCGCTCTCGAAACATCTGGCCATGCATGTTGAGGATCACCCTTTCGACTACGGCACCTTCGAAGGCAACATTCCGAAAGGCGAGTACGGCGGCGGCAGCGTCATGCTGTGGGACCAGGGCGCCTGGGAACAACTCGGCGAAGGATCGTTCAAAGAACAAGTCGCGCGCGGCGATCTGAAATTTCGATTGCATGGAGAAAAGATCAACGGCGAGTTCGCCCTCGTCCACATGCGCGGCCGCGGCAAAGGCAACGAGTGGTTGATGATCAAGAAGAAGGATGACGACGCGCGGCCTGGCTGGAACATTGAAGACCACGCCTACAGCGTTTCCACCGGCCGCACGCAGCAGGAAATCGCCGATAACTTACCCGCCAAGACGAAGGCCGCGAAGTCACGCGTCAAGAAACCGACCGCGAAAAAAGCCGCTCAAAAAAAAACTTCGCAGTAGCCTCGCTCAAAGGCGCGACGCCAGCCCAAGTGCCGGAGCAAATCGGACCCATGATGGCGACCCTCGCCACCACCCCACCCGAAGGCGACGCCTGGCTCTACGAAATTAAGTGGGACGGCGTCCGCGCCATCTGCTACATCGCAGACGGACAACTGCAGATCTATTCCCGCAACGGGAATCGCTGCACCCAGCAATATCCCGAGATCGGCGTTCTACCTAATTACGTGAATGCCTCGACTGCGATTCTGGACGGCGAGATCGCGGTTGTAGACGGCAAAGGCCGCCCCGCATTCAACCTCATCCAGCCTCGCATCAGCGTCTCCGATCCGAATTCCATCGCGCACCTTTCGCGATCGAATCCCGTCAACCTGTTTCTGTTCGACGTGATGTACCTCGACGGTTTCGATCTGCGCGCGGTCCCGCTGTCAGAGCGTAAACGGGTACTCGAAGAGATCGTCACGCCGAGCGATCGAATCCGCCTCTCGGATGTTTTCCGGACGCACGGCCGCGAGATGCTGGAAGCCGCGCGCCAGAACGGCCTCGAAGGAATCATTGCAAAACGCACCGACAGCCGCTATGAAAGCCGCCGCAGCACGGATTGGATCAAGATCAAAGCCCTCAATGAACAGGAATTTGTTATCGGCGGCTTTACCGGCGGCGAACGATCATATTTCGGCGCGCTCGTCTTAGGCACCTACAAGGACGGGAAACTGGTGCATGTTGGCCAGGTCGGCAGCGGCTTCAACGATCGCAGTCTGAAAGAAATCTACGATCGCCTCCAGCCCTTAATCACGGCCAAAAGTCCGTTCGGCGGAGGCGTAACGAATCGCTTGGGGCGCAACATCACCTGGGTGAAGCCCGAGCTCGTAGCGCAAGTGAAGTATCTGGAATTCACTCCCGACGGAATTCTGCGCGCTCCTGTGTTTCTGGGCCTCCGCAACGACAAACCGCCTGAGGACGTCGTTCGAGAAACACCCGCGCGCGCCGAAGGGACGGTACTACTCGCCGACGATCTGAAAGAAGCGACCCTCACCATCGACGGACACCCGCTCAAGTTCACCA
>JBEKUT010000493.1:0-5327 GCA_049514735.1 Bryobacteraceae bacterium | reverse complement strand
GTTGTTTTTCTAATCGCCGGCGCGCTGATTTATCCGTTATTCAAACGCGAATACTTAGACAACTGGGGATCTATAGAAAGCACTTTCATCGGTGACGCGCGTATCCTTCGCGAGCACCTCCCACATCCCTCCTGGCAGCCGCTCTGGTATTGCGGCACGCGCTTCGATTACATCTATCCGCCGGCCTTGCGATACGGAACGGCACTCACGTCGCTCGCTCTGCATGTGTCTACCGCGCGCGCCTATCATCTCTACATCGCGACTCTCTACGCTATCGGAATCATGGGCGTCTATTGGCTCGTGTATGCCGGCAGCGGCTCGCGCCTCCAAGCCTGGCTCGCCGCGCTGTTGACCGCTCTGCTCTCTCCGTCGCTTCTGTTGATGAACGACCTGCAACGCGACAGTCCCGATTGGGTCCCACAGCGCCTGCACGTGCTGATCACATATGGGGAAGGCCCGCACATCTCAGCTCTAGCGTTGCTGGGCTGCGCGCTGGCCGCATCGTTTGTGGCCCTCCGTCAATGGCGCCCCTGGTTTCTCGCATTCGCGGGGATCCTCGCTGCGGCCGTAGTGTCGAACAATTTCTACGGCGCCACCGCGCTCGCCCTTTTCTTTCCCATCGCGACCTGGGCCGTCTACCTCGAACTGCGCCGCAAAGCGGTCTTCGCGCGCGCGGCAGGAATCGCGCTGATCGCATACGGACTCTGCGCCTTCTGGCTGACCCCGTCCTACGTTAGAATCACGCAGCTCAATCTGCGCTGGGTCGCGATGCCCGGCAAACCCTGGTGCATCGCAATATTCATATCCTGTGCCATAGCATTCGTATTCCTTACACGGCCATTCACTAAAGCCTGGCCCGTCTTTGTAGCAGGAGCCGCGTTCTTCATGTCCCTCTACGTCCTGGGCTGGTATTTCTTCGGCTTCTCGGTCACTGGCAACGCCATGCGCCTCGCCCCGGAACTCGACCTCGCCCTGATCCTGCTCTTTTCTTACGGAGTAGCCCGGGCCATTGTCTTGCGTGGTCTACCGCAGCTTGCCGCTATTGTCGTCCTACTCGCCGCCTGCTACCCAGCCCTCCACTACCTTTGCATCTCCTGGAGAATGTACCCCCGCGCCACCCACATCGAAGACCGTCCCGAATACCAGACCACAAAATGGCTCAACGACAATCTACCCGGCGCCCGCGCTCTCTCCTCCGGCTCCATCCGATTTTGGTACGACACCTGGTTCAACGTCTCTGAAGCCTACGGCGGTTCGGATCAGGGCATGCTAAACCAACTCCTGCCTGCCGCGAATTGGCAGATCATGCATGGCGACAAGCCGGAAGTTGCAGTCGCGTGGCTCCAGGCCCTCGGAGTCGACGCCATCATCGTGCCCGGCAAAACGTCACAAGAGGTCTATCACGATTACACCTATCCCGAAAAATTCCGAGGCTTCCTGCCCGTCCTCTACGACGACCAGAAAGGCGATGTGATCTATCGAATCCCACGCCGCTTCCCGGGTCTAGCGCGCGTCGTCGATCGAGCCAGCTTCCTGAAAACAGCGCCTCCCGCCTATGGCGACGACATGCAGTCCCTCGGCAGCTACATCCAAGCCATCGAGCACGGCCCCGATGCGGAGCCAGTAACGAAGCGCCCCAACTTCGAAACCATCCAGATAACGGCTAGCATAGTCGCCGGCCAATCGCTGCTGTTTCAGGAAACCTACGATCCCGCCTGGCACGCCTACGCCGACGATAAACCTGCCCGTATCTCGACCGACGCCATGGGCTTCATGTTGATAGACACGCCATCCGGCGCACACACCATCCGCCTGCAATTTGAAACGCCGCTCGAAAACCGCATCGGCTGGATTCTCACCGCGCTGACCGCAGTGTGTCTAGTGCTTCTCTGTCTTAGAAGGAGTTGGTGAGCCGGAGCCAATCGAGAAATCCCAGATCTGCATATTCACCTTTCCCTCCGTATACTCGACCACCGCGTATTCGCCGGGCTCCAACGGTTTTTGAGGCCAGATTTTATACATCCCCTCGCCCGCCTGCGTGTGAAAAGTGGGCACCATATCCGGCTCCTCCACGACCTCTTTCGTCACCGGCACGATCGTGATTTTTTCCACCACGCGATTCCCTTTATGCGGCGGGGCCATCTTTACGATGCCGAAGCGCTCTTCATCCGACATGCGCAGGTAAAACTCCGGCATAGGATTATTCAGCACCAAAGGAGAATGCAAACCATCCATTTCGAGCGTCGCCTTTCCGCTGACCATCGGAACCGGGCTGAGCACCTTCAGCACGGAGCGCCGCTTGTTGTCGTTGACCTTCGCCTCGCCCATCTTCATCGGCTGAATCGCGCCGCCGCCGGGAGCGTAATATGCGCCCGGCTCCGCCGGCACCTTCGCGATCTCGCGCGCCGCGGCCCGCTCGGCCTTATCTTCCTCGGCGTTCGCCTTGGTGTCTTCGCGAACTTCTTCCTCCCGCTCCTTGATTTCTTTTTCGGTCTTCTTCAGATCCACCAGGTCCAGCGGAATCTCTTCCCAATCCGCGCGATCCGTGCTGTAAAATTTCACCCGGTCTTCCACAACCCGATATTCACGCGCAAGCTGATAGGTCCCATCCTTGAGATACAGCTTGATCACCGCAGCCCCGGCAGGCATGCAGAAAAGAATTGCGACAATTAACCAACGCTTCATCGCTTACCACCCAAAACGGCGCAGCAGCAAGAACTGCGACAGGTTTTCCGTCGTGAGCAACCCCAGCAGCTGCTCGCCGTCCATCACCAGCGCGCAGGTGCCCGATTGCGCCATCATCGGCAGCACTTCGGCCAGGTTCATTTCCGGCGTGAGTTTCAAATATTCGCGGTTCATGTAGCCCGCTACATACACGTCCGGACCATCGTTCGCCATCGCGCGCAGCAGCGCATTCCTGCCGAGAAGCCCGATCACCTGCTCGCTGTGCACGATGGGAAAGTCCTGTTGCGACGTCGCCAATAAGAGATTCACGGCATCGCGAATCGTGTTGCCGTGCGTGAGCGTGTGATATTCCGTCAGCATGGCGGCTTTTACCGGAATGCCCGATGTCAACGTCCGTCCCATCGCAGCCGCGCTCTCCTGCGCCGCGCCCAAATAGACGAAAAATGCTACGAATACCAGCAGAAAATGGCTGTAAAGAAGACCGTAAAGGCCCATGCTGATAGCCAGCATGCGCCCCGCCCAGGCGGCCACGCGCGTCGCCTCGTCTTCCGTTCTGAACCGCGATAAGAACGCCCGCAGCATGCGCCCGCCGTCCATCGGAAAGGCCGGAATCAGATTGAATGCCGCTAAAATCAGGTTGGCTTCCGCGATCCGTTCTACCAGGTTGGCGTCGCTCGGCACAATGAACGCGACCACCGCGCTGATCGGCTGGTGCTTTGCAAAAAGATACGAAAACAGTGCGATGCTGATCAACAGGTTCACAACCGGGCCGGCCGCGGCGATCCAGAATTCCTCGGTTGCCTTCGCGTTCCGCTCCAGCCGCGACACGCCGCCGATCGGAAACATCACGATCTCCAGCGTCTTGATTCCTTGACGCGCGCCTACAATCGCGTGCGCTAATTCGTGCACTAATACCGACGCAAACAATGCGACCAGATAAATCGCATAGTTCAATCCCGACTGGTTACTGCCCAAACCTGTCACCACTAAAAAGATCAGCAGCAGGACAAATGTGAAGTGCAGCCGTATCGGAACGCCCATCAGCCGGAACGTGCCGAACGATCCAGGTGTTCCTGCTCGCGCGTTCGTGCGCTCTTCCGATGCCAAATATGAGCCTCTGTCAATACTTTACCAAGCGCCCGCTTGAGTCTACGGCCCGCGCGGTGTCTAATGAGTCTATGGCCAAACGCAAACAGGAATTATTCGAAGTGAAATGCCCGTGTTGCGAGGCCAAGCTCCAGATCGACGCGGAGCTCAAGGTCGTGATCAGCCACCAGGAGCACGTCAAGCCCCCGTCCATTCAGGATATGGCGGAGGCCGTCCAGAGACTGCGTGGCGAAGAAGCCCGCCGCGGAGAAGTTTTCAGCAAATCCGTGGAGCAGCACAAGTCCCATCAGAAAGTCCTGGAACGCAAATTCGACGAGCTGTTGAAGCAGGCCAAGGAAAGTCCGGATTCAGCCCCTCCACCCAAGCGCCCCTTCGATTTCGATTGACTACAGATGCCGGCCGCTTGCGAAGCCGGTAGAGCCGCCCTCCGATTTTCGATTTAGCCCTGGTACCGATAGGACCTTTAGTACACCCGTGACGCAGATTGTGGGCTTGACCGTACCACTTCTTTTTGTGACCCGTGACCTATTCCCGGCGTCTCCGGCGAAACGTAGTATGGAATCGCAATGGTCATCGCGGGGCTCGAACCTCAAATCTTAGTGAGTGGCATCGTTATCGCTGCCGCCGCGGCTGTTGCCCTCCTGGTCGACTATCTCAAAGGCAAGAACGAGAAGCTCCGCGAAGCATTAGTGGAACTCAGCGTCAGGCGAGAGCGCGAACGCTCCAGTGCCCCGCCCGCTACCGAGCCGGCTCCAACTGCGGCTCCAATTCTCATGACATCGAAAATTGCCGAACCCTCTTCGAGCAGAGCCGAACAGCCGAAATTAGTCGAGCTTGCGCCCGAACCAGTCGCGACTCAAATTGTTTCTACACGGAGCCCGTTGACGGGTGGACGCCGGCGCAATCCGAACCCGGTTCCGCCGCCGGAATCTCTTCCCAGGTTGGACGATATGAATCCTCGCGAAGCGTTGTCGGAGTGGTTGAACAAGAGGGCGGCCGCCCGCACCGAAAGACCCGAGCCCACGCCGATTCAAGCGACCCAATTGGTTCCGGTTCCGCCTGCTGCGCCTCCGCCGCTGGTGCCCAACGAACCAGCCCGGCCAGCGGTTTACATCGACGAGTTTCTGTGGGAATCCATCATGACGCACTCTATCGCCAACAAGCAGACTCGCGTCACCGGAGAACGCTCCGCGGAAGAGCGCCCGCAGCCCCCGCCGCCGGTTCGCTTCGAGGTGATTCAGAGAGCGTTTCCGGCCGGCATGCAGGATCAGAGCGCGCTCGATCGTCTGCTGCAGACCAACAAGCCCTTCACTGGTTTGGTAATCGCTCTCGGCGTGAATCAAAACGACGGCCGCGCCGCCAGCCGCGACGAAATCCTCTCCGTCAACGCTTTTGTCCGCAGTCTGCTGCGCCCCGAAGATTTTGCGTGCCGCACCGCCAACGACGATTTCCTTATCCTCTGCCCCGGTGAGAAAGGTGTCGAAGCGAAACAGCGGCTCAATCAGATCTCGGAGCGCTTATGGGATTTTCAACTC
>JBEKUT010000492.1:0-5333 GCA_049514735.1 Bryobacteraceae bacterium | reverse complement strand
GACGTTCGCTCTGTAGACGTGTTGCCCAGATGCTGTGATTGCGGCCGGGGACGAGCCGCCGTATCATTTGAGATCGACTACAGCCCGACCGCCGAACTCATTTCCAAGCCGCTTGATCCGATCGAACAACCCTGGCTGAAGGCTAGGCGGAGCGAAATTACCGCCTATTGGCAGCCTGCCGATGCCGCACGATTCGCCTCCTACTTGTCCGGGATTCCTGGGGTCCGGACTTATCGCGATTCCAACGGCTTTGAAGAATGCGGAATCGATACAGTCGAATTCTATCCTGAACTGAAGTACGATTTGTACTTCACGAACGTGTTGGGCCTTTCGCAGGTTCGCGTACGCGATCCTCAAAAGGCAGCACCACTCCTTCGCCTGACGAGTCCCTTTCACATCGCTTGTCCGGGCGGGATCGCTCTTCTCCACTACATTGAGTACGCTGACGAGATTGTGCGGGGTGCGGAAATACTGAGCCAGCCACAGTCATTTCTGTCGTTCGCGAGACAGGCGCGCGAATGGCTGCGGCAGAATTATTTGTCCAAGCGTGGGCGTAACACGGCGGACAACCCTGCGGAGTACGAACGAATTGTCAGCCTGCTGCGGCGAAAGAGCGGCGACTAGTGGCCCGCTTCGCAAAACCGAAAATGCCCATGGTTCGCGCCAACCCAAGCTAACGAATTCGCGTCCGGGTTAGGGGTTCGCTTCGATTGCCGATTCCACGCGGGGAGTTACTCGGTTAGGGAGGACGGTCAGTTCCTCCTACGCTCCCGACTCCACCAAAACCTGATGCGGAAACGGCTTCTCGAACAACGAGTGCTTCTCCGCCTCCTGCGCATCGACCACCGCGACGGCCGCGACGTTGACGATATCGTTCACCTCCGCGCCCATCTGCAGCACGTGGACCGGCTTGCTGAGACCCATCAGAATCGGTCCGATCGCCTCCGCGCCGCCTAAGCGTGAAAGCAGCTTATACGCGACGTTGCCAGCTTCCAAGGTCGGAAACACCAGAACATTCGCTCCGCCCTTAAGGGAACTGAACGGATATTCGTTTTCGATGATCTCCGGAACCACCGCGGTGTCGGCTTGCATCTCGCCATCCACCATCAAATGCGGCGCGCGCTGATGCACGATCTCGACAGCTTTGCGCACCTTCTCCGAAAGCGGATGCCGCGTGCTGCCGAAATTCGAGAACGACAGTAGCGCCACGCGCGGTTTGACGTTGAATCGTTCCGCCATTTCGGCCGCGCTGATGGCGATCTCGGCCAGATCTTCGGAATCCGGTTCGATGTTCACGGTCGCATCCGCGAAGAAGTAGGTTTCGCCCTTCTGCGTAATCATGAGATACACGCCGGACACTTTGCGGAAACCGCTGCGCACCGGAATCACTTCGAGGGCGGGGCGCAGGGTCTCTGAATAGTGTTGCGTTAAACCGGCGATGACGACATCGGCGTCGCCGGAACGCACCATCAGCGCGGCGAACAGGTTGCGATTCGCGATTGCAGTGCCCGCTTCCTTTTTTGTGACGCCTTTACGCTGCCGCAGCCGATACAATTCGTCGATGTAGAAGTGGCGGCGCGGCGATGTCTCCGGCTCGACGATGGAGATATTGTCGGGCGTCAGGTTTAGCTTGAGATCCGCCACCTGTTTCCAGATCTTGTCCGCCTTGCCGAGAACAATCGGGAACGCGATCTTCTCGTCAATCAGAATCTGGCAGGCGCGCAGAATCTTGGCCTCTTCGCCTTCCGGAAACACGATGCGCTTGGGACGCCGCCGCGCCTTGTGGATCATGATGCGCATGACGCCTTGCACTCGCCCGAGCCGCCGCTCGAGTTGGTCGCGATAAACCTCGAGATCGATGGGCTCCAGCGCAACGCCGCTATCCATGGCCGCCTTTGCGACGGCCGAAGCTTCGCGAATGAGAACGCGCGGGTCGAAGGGCTTCGGAATAATGTATTCCGGTCCGAACTCGAGATAATCGAGCCCGTAGGTCCGCCGCACCGAATCGGGTACATCTTCGCGCGCCAGCGACGCGAGAGCATGCGTCGCGGCCAGTTTCATCGCTTCATTGATGGTGGTCGCGCGTACATCCAGCGCGCCGCGGAAGATGAACGGGAATCCCAAGACATTATTGACCTGATTTGGATAATCGGTGCGTCCGGTGGCGACAATCGCGTCGGGCCGCGCCTTGAGCGCGTCGTGATAGGGAATCTCGGGATCGGGATTTGCAAGCGCGAAAACGATGGGACGCTCCGCCATTTTCAGCAGCATTTCGGGCGTGACTGCCCCGGCAACCGATAGCCCGAAGAACACGTCCGCGCCATCCATCGCTTCCGTCAGCGTGCGCTTGGGCGTGTCGGAGGCGAAGCGCTCCTTGTACTTGTTCATGCCCTTGGTGCGGCCCTTGTAGATCACTCCGGTGGTGTCGCACATGATGACGTTCTCACGAAGGACGCCGAGATTGATGGCGTGGTTGGCGCAGGCGATCGCGCTTGCTCCCGCGCCGTTAAACACTACCTTCACGGAATCGATGGGCTTCTTCACTAGCAGCAGCGCGTTGATCAGCGCCGCGCCGGAAATGATGGCGGTTCCGTGCTGGTCGTCATGGAAGACGGGGATCTTGAGGGTCCGCCGCAACTCTTCTTCGACTTCGAAACAATCCGGGGCCTTGATGTCTTCGAGGTTAATGCCGCCGAACGTGGGTTCGAGAATCTGGCAGGTGCGAATAATCTCTCTAGGGTCGTTGGTGCCGAGTTCGAGGTCGAACACGTCGATGTCGGCGAAGCGTTTAAACAGGACGGCTTTACCTTCCATCACCGGCTTGCCCGCGAGCGGACCGATATTGCCGAGACCCAGCACGGCCGTGCCGTTAGTGACTACGGCAACCAGGTTGCCTTTTCCGGTGTAGCGATATGCGAGCGAGGGCTGTCGCTCGATCTCGAGACAGGGAACGGCGACGCCGGGCGTATAAGCAAGACTCAGGTCGCGCTGCGTGTGACAAGGCTTGCTCGGCGTGACGGAAATCTTGCCCGGCGGATTGGCGGAATGGTATTCGAGGGCGTCCTCGTCGCGAATCTTCATTTGTTTGACTTTCTAAATACCAGCGTAGCTCTTAGTGCATTGCGGCGGGGGTCGTTTATGCTTGAATGCATGAGCGAATTGCGCTGGCATCCGTTGTTGAGACAGTGGGTCGCGGTGGCGGCAAACCGGCAGGACCGCCCGCAGATGCCCCAAAACTGGTGCCCTTTCGATCCCGGATCGGGACGCGTGCCGGACGACTACGATGTCTACCTGTATCCGAACGATTTTCCGGCGTTTTCCGAGGAGTATCCGTCGTTTTCACCCGACACAGACCTGTTCCATGCCACTGGAGCGCGCGGCACGCAGGACGTTGTCCTGTATTCGCCGGACCACAACCTGCAGCCATCGCAGTTGACGGCGGAGCAATGGGTCAAAGTGATCGGCCTCTGGACCCGCCGGTCCAACGAACTGTTTGCGATCGACGACGTTCAGTACGTTCAGGTGTTCGAAAACACGGGGGTGGCGATCGGGGTCACCATGCCGCATCCGCATGGTCAGATTTATGGTTTCCCTTTTTTGCCGCCATTTATCGAGACCGAACTACGTTCCGCGTCGGATTACGAGAAGGAGAAGAAGCGCTGCATCTATTGCGACATCCTGGCGCATGAGCTAAAGGACGGCAGCAGGATTGTTTCGGAGAACGAAAGCTTCGTTGCGTTTCTGCCGTTTTTTGGGCGTTTTCCGGCCGAAATGCAGATCTGCGCGCGAAGGCATTTTCAGAAGCTCGCCGATATGACGGACGCCGAGAAGAACGATCTCGCGTCGCTGATGCGGATGGTGCGCAGGAAATACGACAACCTCTACGGGTTTCCGATGCCGTTGATGATGATGGTGCGGCAGAGTCCCGCAAAGGGAGACCATCCGTATTTCCATTTCCACATCGATTTTCTGCCCATCCAGAGGAGCCAGAAGAAGCTGAAGTATCTGGCGGGGATCGAGAGCGGTTGTGGGACTTTCCTGAATGACACGCGGGCGGAAGAGCAGGCGGCGATTTTGCGCGGGACGCCGGCTTAGATTGGTTCCACTGGTTGACCATAGTACTCGTTCATATTGCGATATCGTGAGCCGTCATGCTATGTTGCCTGACACTCATGACGTTTGAGGAGAAGTTCGTAAAGCCCGCCGCAATAACGCGGAATGTTATCTTGCTTGCCGGACTCACTGGCATTTTGTTGTATGCCACGGTGCACTGGGGCGGAGTGGTCCGTGAGGACCGGGACGTCTATCTTGTTGCGCTCGGTGTATTCGCGTTGTTCGCCGGCCTGCTTCGATATGGCGTATCCGGTGCGCCGCGGTTGAGCCCGATCTTCCGCCTGCTACTGCCGCTAATTCCGGCTTGGGCCATACTTCAGATGATCCCACTGCCGTCGAGCCTGGTTGGAGCGCTGTCACCAGCGAGAGGTCAGACGCTAGCGGCACTCGCGCGGTTGGGCGAGACGCCTAAATATGCCTCGCTGAGTGTCTTCCCTTCGGGCACTTTGCAACAATTGTTATTGATCGGCGGATATATAGCTGTGTTTCTTTTAGTCCGGGAACTTATTTGGTTTTTTTCCGGCCGTCCTTGGCTCGTCGCTTTGCCTCTGGTCTTAGCCGCCGGGTGGGAAGCTGTAGTGGGCCTGATACAATCCTCGAATGCGAACGATGGCGTCGCAGTGGGCAATTACGTCAACCGCGATCATTTCGCCGGCCTCCTGGAACTCGCTCTTCCGTTCGCGGTTGTCTATCCACTCAGCTTTCTTCCCTTGAATTTCCGCCGGAACGGCATCCGGACTTACGACGCGCTGAAAGTGTTCGCAAGTTGGGCGATCGCCGTCCTGCTACTTGCCGGCATCACGTTTTCGCTGTCCCGGATGGGATTCCTTTCGGCGCTTTTCTCCTTATTGGTAATGGGCGTTGCCGCCGCTTTGAGTAATCCTTTAACGCCGCGGCTCGCGACTCAAAGGTCCAGGTGGGTAGCGGCCGGAGCCGTGGCTATGTTGGTTGTCGCCACTTTGGTGTTGCTGCCTCCCGATAGGCTGGTGGAACGTTTTGCGAAGGTTTCAGACGATGGAGGAATCGCGAAAGGACGATCGGAACTGTGGGGAGAGACTATAAATCTGGTCCGGGCTTATCCGATCTTCGGATGCGGTCTGGGCGGGTACAAGTCCGCGTTCCCTAAGTACAAGGCTTCGGCTCCGCTGGTCAGCGACGATTATGCTCACAACGACTATCTTCAGTTCCTGGCCGAAATGGGTATTCTGGGCGCGTTAATC
>JBEKUT010000491.1:0-5344 GCA_049514735.1 Bryobacteraceae bacterium | reverse complement strand
CACGGCCTCCAGGAAGAATTCAATCCAGGTCTCCCAGTTGCCGGTCAGGCGAACCTCCTGGAGGAGATCGTAATAGCGCTGGCGATTCTGTTTGAAGAACAGGCTCAAATAAAGGACTGGCTCACGCAGGACTCCCTCCGAGCAGAGGAGCAGCGTGATCAGAAGGCGGCCCAATCGTCCGTTGCCGTCAAGAAACGGGTGGATCGATTCGAATTGGACATGCGCCAGCGCGGCTCTCACAAGAACGGGCAGGCCGGGCCTCGAATGCAGGAACTTTTCGAAGTTGTCGAGGTGCGACATCAGTTGGTCCACTGGCGGAGGAACATAGGTCGCGTTACCGGGTCTGGTACCGCCGATCCAGTTTTGGGTGGTGCGGAACTCGCCCGGTGTCTTGTGCTCCCCACGTCCGCGGGCGAGCAACACTTCGTGGATCTCCCGAAGTAAACGCAGGCATAGGGGGAATCCGCCGCGCATACGGTCGAGCCCGTGCTTCATGGCGGCTACGTAAGATGAAACTTCGGTAACGTCGTTGAGAGGAATCCCAGGCGCTTGGTCGTTTTCGAACAGCAGCAGGTCCGAAAGGGAGGACTGCGTTCCTTCGATCTGCGAAGATAGCACCGCCTCTTTGCGGACATACATATAGATGAAGAGGGGCGGATCGGGCAGCAGGAGGGTGACGGCGTCCAGGCGGCCTAGGGCGAGATTGGCGTCGTCGAGTAGGAGTTGCGACGACGCGACGCTGACCGGAGGGTCGGGAGGGAGCGCAGGCGGAAGGTAAGCTTGATACTCCTCGTTTCCAGTACGATAGGGGATGTAGCGGCCTATTCGCGACTGGATTGGTTGGGCGGGCATTTTAAAGTTTTTTTAGATGGGATGCGGTTTATTAAAGTATAGGTGGTCAAGGTTTAAATAGCAACTAAGCGATGTCGGGCAAGAGGTATCGTTCGGACCGCCCAGATGCTCTTGCGACCGCCTCGGCAGCGATATAGCCGCTGCGGATGGAACCCTCCATGGTCGCCGGCCAGCCGGAGCGGGTCCAGTCGCCCGCCATAAAAAGGTTGGAGAACCTGGTCTCAGGACCGGGCCGGATCGATTCCAAACCCGGCGCCGCTGAAAATGTCGCCCGTACCTCTTTGACAACATGGGCTTTTTCGATCTTGGCCTGCGCCACGACTGGAAAAAACTCGGCCAATTCCCGCACCCCCAAGTCGATCACTTCGCTCCGGCTCATTTCGAGCAGCTTTCTCGACGCGCTCACCACGAGCTGGAGATAACGGCCCTCGCCCTTATTGAACATCCACTGAATCGTCCGATCCAGCAGGGTCGCGTGCGGCAAATCCGTGATCTTGCGATCAAACCAGAGGTGGATGCCGGTAATGGGGGAATGTGTGAACTGGCTCACATCCATTTCCAATCCCAACGCTTCGAGCCGCTCAAAGGGTAGAGCTGAAATGTAAAAGTCCGCCTTGCGTTCGATACCCCGGCTAAGTACTCCCAAGATCTGTCTGTCCGAAAACAGCAACCGGTCCACGGGAGATCGCAAATTCAGCCGGACGTTTCCCACTCGTTCCCAGACGTCAGGACTGTAAAGTTCAGCAAGTGGAACGGCAGGCACTCCCATCTCGTAACTCGTTCGCGAGGCCAAGAATCCCAGCCAGAACACTTGAAATCCGTGGATCGCGGCCATGCGGTCGAGATCTTCATTGACCGCGCTCACGAGAACCTGCTGCCAGAAACGGTCGATGGCACGCTGCGTCTGGCGTTTTTCGCGAAGCCAGGCGAGCATCGTGATGCGGTCCAGATCCGTCCGCTTCCGCTCCCGCTGCAAGGCGAGAAGTCCGCGGCCGATGGCGATTTTGTCGCGCAAGTCGAAGCACTTCATCGTCAGAAAGCTCTCGGTGAAATGGAGAGGCTTCGGCAAGGCTCCTGCCTGCATGGTCGAGACACGGCCGCCAGGCTCGATGAAATAGAACTTTTTATGAAATTCGATACGGTTGCCGACGCCCAGCCTGCCATAGAAATCGAGCAGATTGACGCAGCACCGCAGCAGGATGTGCTGGCAATTGTCGATGGTTTCGGAACCCTCGGATGTGTTTAATTGATAGGAAGTAGCACGCCCACCCAGGAACCCCCGAGATTCGAACAGATCGACTTCGAAACCGGAACCGCCCAAGGCCGCCGCAGCAGCCAAACCGGCAAGGCCACCGCCGATGACGATAGCGCTGGGCATCTCTCAAGGACGGAGTGTTTAAATGCGGACGGGCGCGCGATGCCCGCCGCCGCCGCTACCATTGATGATCGCGATAGCGATGGTCAGAACCACCAGAATGAAGAAGATATCGGATAGATCGAATTGCATTTCAGGCGCTTCCAGTATGCCCGCATAGAGGAATCTGAGCAAGACCCGGCGGCTCCAGTACCGATTTTCTATTGCGGAAACTAGTATCAAGGCTAACACAGAATCGGCCGGAAACCTTATAAAGCCGGTGTTCGCCCTCGATCAAGGTAAAATGGGATTTTCCCTCCCAATGCTAGATCGCATCACCGTGCATGGGGCACGGCAGCATAACCTCAAAAATATCGACGTTGAGATTCCGAGGAACACGTTCACCGTGATCACCGGACTCAGCGGATCGGGGAAATCCTCGCTTGCCTTCGACACTATTTATGCCGAGGGGCAGCGGCGCTACGTTGAGACGTTGTCGCCCTACGCGCGCCAGTTTTTGGACCAGATGGAACGGCCCGAGGTGGATTCCATCGACGGACTGAGCCCGGCGATTTCGATTGAGCAGAAGACCACGAACCGCAGCCCGCGATCGACGGTAGGAACCATCACCGAGATTTACGATTACCTGCGCGTGCTGTATTCTTCCGTCGGAGTGCCGCATTGCCCGCAGTGCGGTATCGAAATCTCACGGCAGAGCACGGAGCAGATCCTGCAGCAGATCATGGCGTTGAAGAAGGACGAGCGCGTCATGATTCTTGCACCGGTGGTGCGGGGGCGCAAAGGCGAATATAAAAAGGATCTGGAGAAGCTGGCGCGCCAGGGATTCGTTCGCGCCCGCATCGACGGGATTTTGCGGTCGTTGGACGAAGAGATCCCACTCGACCGGCGCAAGAACCACACGATCGAAGTTGTAGTCGATCGGCTGCTGCTGCGGCCCGGCATCGAACGGCGTCTCGAAGCATCGATCGAAACCGCCGCGAAGCTTTCTGGCGGACTCGTGCAGGTTTCGGTAGTGAATGGCGATGAACGGATGTATTCGCAGAAACTCGCCTGCCCGGAATGTGGCTCCAGCGTGCCCCAACTCGAGCCGCGATCGTTCTCCTTCAACAGCCCGTTCGGGGCCTGCGAGACCTGCAATGGATTGGGGAGCCGCTGGTCGTTCGATTCCGTGAAAATTCTCGCCGATCCCTCCAAGCCGCTTCTCGACGGGGGTCTGGTCACGATGGCGGCGTCCACTTACACCACGCATCGGCTCACGGACGCGGCCGAACGTTTGGGGATCGATATCGATGTTCCGTTCGAAGAACTGCCGAAAAAATCACAAGCGCTCTTAATGGAGGGCGGCCTCGGATTTCCGGGCATTTTGAAACTGCTCGATGAAACGTTCGAGGAAGCGAGCCCAGGATACCGGGAATGGCTCATGGACTACATGTCGCCATCCATCTGCCCCGCCTGTCACGGACGCCGTCTCAAACCGAGCAGCCTTTCCGTGCAAGTGAAGGGCATCGGACTCGCCGATTTGACCGCCATGCCCATCGCTCGCGCGGTCGAAACGGTGCGGGCCTGGCAACTAAACGAACGCGAGCGGCAGGTCGCGGGCCGGGTGGTGGAAGAAATCCAAAATCGCCTTGAGTTTCTCACTGCTGTGGGACTCGACTACTTGAATCTGGCGCGATCCGCGGCGACCCTGTCGGGCGGCGAAGCGCAGCGCATACGTCTCGCTACGCAAATCGGATCCAAGCTGCGTGGAGTGCTTTACGTGCTCGATGAGCCCTCCATCGGTTTGCACTCGCGCGATAACGACAAGCTACTCGACACGCTGGCGCATCTGCGCGATCTGGGAAACACGGTGCTGGTGGTCGAGCACGATGCCGAGACTATCGAGCGCGCCGATTACGTGATCGATCTCGGACCGGGCGCGGGCCGTCTGGGCGGCGAACTGGTCGCCTACGGTACGCCGCAGCAGGTCCAGGACAATCCGAAATCGCTGACGGGAAGTTATCTTTCGGGAAGGCTCTCCATTGCATCGCCCACCGAGCGCCGCAAAGGAAGCGGCCAGAGTCTGATCGTACGCGGCGCGCGTGAGCACAATTTGAAGAACGTGACGGTGGAGTTTCCGCTGGGCAAGTTGATCGTGGTCACGGGCGTGTCAGGTAGCGGCAAATCGACGCTGGTCAACGACATTCTTTATCGCTCGCTGGCGCGTGAGTTGTATGGCTCGCACGATCAACCCGGCGATCACGATTCCATCGAAGGCATTGCGCTCATCGACAAAGTAGTCGAGATCGATCAAGCGCCCATCGGCCGAACGCCGCGGTCGAATCCTGCGACCTACACGGGCGTTTTCTCGCCGATTCGCGACCTCTATGCCATGCTTCCGGAATCGCGGGAGCGCGGTTACAAGGCCGGTAGATTCAGCTTCAACGTGAAAGGCGGCCGTTGCGAAGCCTGCCAGGGCGACGGGCTCAAGCGCATCGAAATGAATTTCCTGCCGGATGTCTACGTCACGTGCGACGTGTGCAAAGCGAAGCGCTACAACAGCGAGACGCTGCAGGTGAAGTACAAAGGGCTGTCGATTGCCGATCTGCTCGGAACCACGGTGGAGGACGCCCTGCCAGTGCTCGAAGCGATCCCGCAGATCCATGCGAAGCTTAAAACTTTGTACGACGTCGGGCTGGGATATATTCATTTGGGACAGTCCTCCACGACCCTATCCGGCGGCGAGGCGCAGCGCATCAAACTGGCGAAAGAGTTGAGCAAGCGGCAGACCGGCCGGACGCTCTATATTCTCGACGAGCCGACCACAGGGCTGCATTTCGATGATGTACGTAAGCTGCTCGAAGTCTTGCAGCGGCTGGTGTCGCTGGGAAATACAGTGCTCGTGATTGAACACCAGCTTGACGTGATCAAGTCGGCCGATTGGATTATCGACATGGGTCCGGAAGGTGGTGAGAAGGGCGGGCAGGTTGTCGCCGCGGGAACGCCGGAACAGATTATTCGCGTACGCAAGAGCCACACCGCTCATGCGCTCGAAAAAGTGATGCGAAACGGAAAGGTCGCGTGAATTCGAAATATCCTTATCAGCCGCTCGATTTTAGCGGTCTGAAAACGGTGGCG
>JBEKUT010000490.1:0-5363 GCA_049514735.1 Bryobacteraceae bacterium | reverse complement strand
CCAGCCGCCGCCCGCCCGACGCGCACGTGTCGATCAATAAATTCGGAAACCGCCGCCGTAGTTCATCCCAATACGCGAGATACCCGGTCACGTGCTGAATCTCAGTGATCCCCTGCCGGTCTTCCGCATCGTGCGAGCGCCACAGCGCCAGCGGCGCAAAATTAAATCGGCCGCGAGTTTCCGTGCCTTTATTGGTTGACAAGTCGATTCGGAACGGGCAAGATGGAATGGCGAAGAAACGGCGAATACCATGTACGTCGAACTCCACGCCCGCTCGGCCTTCAGTTTCCTGGAAGGGTCTTCCGTTCCCGAAGAACTTGCGGGGCGGGCGGCCGAGCTCGGGTTGCCGGCGATTGCTATTCTCGACCGGGATAATGTTTCCAGCGCGCCGCGGTTTCATACCGAGGCGAAGAAGCGCGGGATCAGGCCGCATATCGGGGCGGAGGTCACTTGCACGGATGGGCGGCGGCATCCACTGCTCGCCGAATCGCGCGCCGGGTATCAGAATCTTTGCCGTTTGATCACTCGCATGAAGCTGCGGGCGAAGAAGGGCGAAGGGGCGGCAACGCTCGACGAGTTCGCGGAGTTTTCGCAGGGGCTGGTTTGTCTCGCGTCCGATCCCGACCGGTTTCATATCCAACAGCTCATCAATACATTTGGGCAGCGGAATGTTTATGTCGAGCTGCAGCGGCATCATCACAGGGAACAGGAGGCTCGGAATCAGGCGCTGGTCGAGCTGGCGCGTAGTCTCAATCTGCCGTTGCTTGCGACCAATGGCGTCTCGCATGCGACAACGGAAGGCCGGCCCGCTCTGGACGCCCTGACTTGCGTCCGGCATAAAACGAAAATCGCGGAGGCGGGGCGGCTGCTGGCGCTCAATAATGAACGGCACTTGAAGAGCGCTACTGAAATGGCCGCGCTGTTTTCCGATTTGCCGGAGGCGATCGGCAATACCAAAGAACTTTCGGATCGGCTGCAATTCACGCTTGCCGATCTCGGTTATCAGTTCCCGCGTTATCCCGTTCCCGATGGTGAGAACATGAATTCGTTCTTGAGGCAGCGCACGCAAGAAGGCGCGCGGCAGCGGTATCATCCCTGCCGCGGTTTGCTGTGGAGAAAGGCGCAGGCGCAGCTCGAGAAGGAACTGGCGCTGATCGAGAAACTCGATCTGGCCGGCTATTTTCTGATTGTCTGGGACATCGTGCAGTACTGCCGGCGCGAGGACATTCTGGTGCAAGGACGCGGGTCGGCGGCGAACAGCGCGGTCTGTTATTCGCTGGGAATTACGGCCGTGGATCCGATCGCGATGGAACTGCTTTTTGAACGTTTTTTGTCGGAGGAGCGCGGCGAGTGGCCGGATATCGATCTCGATCTTCCCAGCGGCGATCAACGCGAGCGCGTGATCCAGCATGTCTATGAACGCTACGGCAAATTGGGAGCGGCGATGACGGCCAACGTCATCACGTATCGCAGCCGCTCTACGGTGCGCGATATCGGCAAGGTGCTGGGATTCGACGAGCCGACGCTATCGAAGCTGTCCGCCATGGTTCCGTCGTGGGGCTGGAACGATCCGAAGGAAACTGCCGACCGGCATTTTCGCGACGCGGGGTTATCGATTGACGATCCGCTGGTGGCGAAGTTTCTCGATCTCTACATGTCGATTCAGGATCTGCCACGGCACCTGGGGCAGCATTCGGGAGGAATGGTGATTTGCCAGGGACAGCTCGATTCCATCGTGCCGCTGGAGCCGGCCACGATGCCCGGGCGCGTGGTGGTGCAGTGGGACAAAGAAGATTGCGCCGATATGGGGATCATTAAGGTTGACCTGCTCGGGCTCGGCATGATGGCGGTGTTGAAAGATTGCATCACGCTAATCAAGGATGCGTACAACGAAGACGTCGATCTGGCGCACCTGCCGGCGGGCGATCCGTTGGTTTATGAAACGCTGCAGAAGGCCGATACGGTGGGCATGTTTCAGGTGGAGAGCCGCGCGCAGATGTCGTGCCTGCCGCGTTTGAAGCCCAAAGTTTTTTACGACATCGTAGTGCAGGTTGCGATTATCCGGCCCGGTCCGATTGTCGGAAAGATGCTGAATCCTTATTTGATGCGGCGTCAGGGATTGGAGAAGCCGGAGTGCCTGCATCCGTCGCTGGAGCCGGTGCTGCGGCGCACGCTGGGCGTCCCTTTGTTTCAGGAACAACTGCTGCGAATCGCGATGATCGCGGCGGGATTCACCGGCGGGCAGGCTGAAGAATTGCGGCGCGCGTTTGGATTTAAGCGGTCGGAGGCGCGCATGCGCGACGTGGAGGTGAAGCTGCGGGAGGGGATGAATCGCAATGGGATTGTCGGCCGGACGCAGGACATCATCATTCAAGCGATCACGTCGTTTGCGATGTATGGATTCCCGGAGTCGCACGCGGCGAGCTTTGCGCTGATCGCGTATGCGAGTGCGTATCTGAAGTGCCGCTATCTGGCGGCTTTCACGGCCGCTATTTTGAATAATCAGCCGATGGGGTTTTATGCGCCGGCAACATTGGTGAAAGACGCGCAACGGCATGGGCTGCATTTTAAGCCGGTCGATGTGACGCGGTCCCAGTGGCTGTGCACGATTGAACATCATGATGGTCTGCGCGAGGTGCGGCTGGGATTGAAGTATGTGAAGGGGCTGCGGGAGCAGAGCGGGCTCGCGATTCTGGCGGCGCGGGCGGCCGGGCCTTTCGCAAGTATTCAGGATTTTGTGAATCGTGTGCCTGTGTTGCGGAAGGATGAGCTGCGCAAGCTGAGTCTGACGGGGGCTTTGAATTCGATCGAACAGACGGATCGGCGGAATAGTTTGTGGAACTCGGCGGTTGCGATTCAGCCGGCGGGTCCGTTGTTCACCGATGCTTGCTCGGCGTCTTCGACGCACGCGCTGCAGCCGATGTCGGACTCCGAACGGCTCAATGCGGATTTTCAGGGAACGCAGGTGACCATAGGGCGGCATCCGATGTCGTTCCATCGGGCGCGGCTGAATGAGCTGGGCGTGGTTCCGGCGAATCGGGTGTTGTCGGTTCCTAATGGGCGGATGATTCGCATTGCAGGGTGCATCATTTGCCGGCAGCGCCCGGGAACGGCGAAGGGGTTGGTCTTTTTGAGTATCGAGGATGAGACGGGGATTTCGAATGCGGTGATTATGCCCGATGTTTTCGATCGGGAGCGGGCGAATGTGCTCGACAATCCGTATGTCGTGGTGGAGGGGGAGATGCAGAATTTGCAGGGGGTCGCGTCGGTGAAGGCGAGCCGGATTTTGCCGCTTCATGTTGCGGAGGCGGCGGTTCCGTCGCATGATTTTCATTAAAAATGCGTTGTTAGTTGTTGGTTCGCTTCCTCGACGATGCGGCGGAGGTAGGGGACGGCTTCGCGAAGGTCTTTGAGGCGATCTTCGTGGTTTTTTGCTTCGCGTTCGATGTTGAGGGGGCCTGTGAAGCCAACCTCTTTTAGTTTTTTCACGAAGCGTTCGATTCCTACCGCTCCTTTTCCTAAGGGCTGTTCGGAGCCTAGCGCGCCCGGTTTGTCCTGGGGCGGCCAGTTGCCGTCTTTGGCGTGGACTGAGATGACATGGCTTCCCAGGATACCTAGCGCTTCGATGGGATCTCCGGTTCCGTAGAGGATCATGTTGGCGGGGTCGAAATTGATTCCGAGATTGGGGCGAGCTACGTCCTTCAAGAAACGCAGTAGCACGTCGGCCGGCTCCTGACCGGTTTCTAGCGCGAAAGTCTGGCCGTGTTTGGCGGCATGATCGCAGATTTGACGCACTACTTCGCGGACCGCGATGTAGTCGATGTTGGAGGTGTCCTCAGGAACGAAACCGACGTGGCATCCGATGCTCTTGACGCCGAGCGCCGCCGCGAAGTCGCTGATGTCGAGCGTGCGGCGGAAGCGCTCTTCACGCGTGGCTCGGGGGATGAAGCCGACGGTTCGCTCCACGGTGGGAATGTCGGCATAGCTTTCGCCGTTGTAGGCGGCGATCACGGAAATAAGCGTGAACCGATCCTCCGCGAGAGCGTTTTTCCAATCGTCGACGAAGTGGTGGCCGAGATCGGTTGCGCCGCCGATACCAAGCTGGCCGCAGCGCACGCCCATGGACTTGATCTCGTCCAAGGAATCGCGATCCGCCCAGAACATTAGGCCGACTTCGCGTTCCGAGAGAGTCTGCATGGAATCCTTCCTCCGTTTTCGTTTCTCGCTTCCACCATCAACTGCGTCAACTTCACCGCGGCGGCCGATTCTTCGGGCGGACACAAATCCGGACGCGTGCCGTTCAAACAGCAATTCACGAAATACTCGATTTCGGCTTGATAGCCATCTTGCGAAGACAGGGGCAACGGCTCGGAGGCGCCGTCGAGCCGGTGGAGCGTGGGCTCGCGGCCTGCTGAACTGAAATCGATGGTTCCTGCGTCCGCCACAACAGTGTACTCCATCGAGAACGGAAAACTCTTGGGATGATGCCAGCCGCCAGTGACGACCGCGGTCCCTTGGCCGGCATAATGGAACTCGCCCGTGATGACGTCGATGCCGGATTCGGGCGCGGCATAGCCGGTGGCGGAGACCGATTCGGGCATGCCGAAGAGGTGCAGGCACATGTCGACATCGTGGATGAGCAGGTCGAACACGCCTCCTCCACTTTTTTGCGGATCGCCGAGCCACTGGCTCCAGGCCGGCGCGGCGCAACGGCGGCGGAAGATGGCATGGCGGGCGGCGCCGAGGTTTCCGTCGCAAAGCGCGTCGTGCAGGGCGCGGTAGGCGGGCATGAAGCGCAGAACGTGGGCGGCCATCAGGACGCGATCCTGACGGCGGGCTTCGGCGATCATGACGTCGGCCTCGCTGCCTTCGAGCGCCATCGGTTTTTCGACCAGGACGTGCTTGCCGGCGCGGAGGGCTTCGAGCGCGACTCCGGAATGAAGGTCGGTGGGCAGGCAGATGTCGACGGCGTCGATAGATGGGTCGGCGAGGAGAGGCTCGACGTCGCGGAATTTCTTGAGGCCGCTGAAATCCAGTTTTTCGCCGGGTCCGCCGATGTTGCCCTGAATGCCGCTCAGATCGCCGGAGAGCGCTTTCTCATCGGCGCTGCAGACGGCGGTGACTTCCACGCCGGGCAGGCCGCGCAGGGCCTTGAGGTGGGTGCTGCCCATGAAGCCGAGTCCGAGTACTGCGATTCTCATACTCGCAGTTAAACAGGTATCCCGGCGATTCGCAACGGGGACCGCTTGGATGGCTACAATATATGAGAATCAAACCGTGAAAACGTACACGTTCAAAGTCGTCGTGGAGCCGGATGAGGGCGGATATCACGCCTACTGCCCCGGCGCTGCGTCGTTATGGAG
>JBEKUT010000489.1:0-5436 GCA_049514735.1 Bryobacteraceae bacterium | reverse complement strand
GATGTCCGCGCCGCCGGCCGCGCTCATAATCGCCGAGGTCATCGACGCCAGCGCCGCCGCCTTCCCCGCCTGCTCTGCCGCGTATGCCGCCGGAGCGCCCGGAGTGCCCGCCGCCGCAACGGTAGCGGCTTCCAAACCTTGAATTGTCGCGTCGGCCGCTTGCTTGGGACCTTGCAGCGCCGCAGCCGCAGCAGCGGGAACGCCTCGCCAGGCAGGCAAAAATCCGATCTGCACGTTCAAACTCCCCGGACCCGGTGACAAAACCGGGGGAAGCGGATGAACGACATTGTCGGTGGTTCGCGCGGCTGGCCCAGTCGGCATAAATATAAATTAACACTTCAAAGCTTCGAAACATTCCTTATATTTCTTGTTGTATCTCCAAAAACGCGTTCCGCTGGGTTATGATAACTGTTTGCCAGCCGAGTATCCGCCGTTCCGCCGAGAGCTGCAACGCCTGCGAGAACAAGCCGTCGACGGTCAGATCGTCGCATTGTTGGAGCGGCTCATCGGCGAACTCGAACACGACCGCCAGGAGAGCCGCCGCCGCCTCGACCGTTTTGCGGAAAATCTCCGCGGCTTCGACCGGCGCGTCTTTACTATCGAGAACAGCCGCGTCTTCCGCCTGCTCCAACGCGCCGCTGCATTCCTGCGCGTCTGGCAGCGGCCTGCCGCCGTTCGCAGCCGCATCCAATCGGCCGAGCGGGAGCGCAATTATCAACTCTGGGTGGAACAGGAAGTCGCCCGCATGCCCTCGCGCGACGCCGTCCTTGCCTCTGCGCTGCACTTCACGTACAAACCCACCATCGGCGTCCTGATGCACGTGGATGATCCGGATCGCCAGTGGCTGGAGCGAAGCATCGCCTCGGTGAAACGGCAATCCTGGCCGGACTGGGAACTCTGCATTTGCGACGATGCCTGCCGCGAATCGTGGGCCGGCGAGTTTCTCAAAGAACAGTGCGAATCCGATTCCCGCATCCGCCGCGTGCGATCGGCAGAATGCATGGGCGCGTCTTCTTCGCTAAACCGCGCCGGAATTTTGTCGTCCGGAGATTACGCCGCTTTTCTAAACCAGCACGATTCGCTTTCTCCCGACGCGCTCTTCCAGGCCGTTGCCGCACTACAGTCGCAGCGGCATGAATTGCTATACGCCGATGAAGACCGCATCGACGGCGCCGGCGTACGCCGCGATCCGGTGTTCAAACCGTCGTGGTCGCCCGATCTGCTGACAGCTGCGATGTATCTGGGGCGCTTCCTGATTGTCTCGCGTATCGCCATGGAGCGCGTGCAGTGGCTCCGCGGCGGATTCGATGGCGGCCATCTCTACGACCTCGCTCTCCGCTTGGCGGAACAAAAAGCATCCGTCCACCATCTCCCCCACGTCCTGCTGCATTGTGGACCTGGCGCTTCCTCCATTGATGCACAAAAGCGCGCGCTCGCGGATGCTGTCGAGCGCCGCCGTTTCCACGCCACAATCGCGGAAGGTCTTCGCCCCGGAGCTTTTCAGGTCCGCCGCAAAATTAGCGGCACGCCCCTGGTCAGCATTATCGTCTGCTCCAAAACTCCGCGTCTGCTGGGATCGTGCTTGCGGGCGATCGAACAGCGCACCTCCTACCCGGTTCGGGAGATTGTCGTGCTCGAGCACCGGAACGGCAATGCCGCCGCCATGGACCGGCTTCTGGCCAACTCGCATTGCGTGCGCGTCCCCTATTACGGACCTTTCGACTACGCCACCATGAACAATGCCGGCGTCCAAGCGGCCAATGGCGAGATCGTCGTCCTGATGAACGACGATGTTGAGCCGTTGTCGGGAGATTGGTTGAACGAGCTGATCGCGCATGTCCAGCGTCCGGAAACAGGCGTCGCGGGACCGCGTTTACTTTATCCCTACGGCGCGATCCAGCATGCCGGTATCGTGGTCGGCATGATGGACGGGGCGGGGCATCCGAATCGCGGCTGCTTCGAGACGGCCGCATGGCCCTGGAGCGTCACTACCAGAAATGTTTCGGCGGTGACGGGAGCGTGCATGGCGGTGCGCCGCGGCGTGTTTGAGGAACTCGGCGGCCTGGATACCGCTTTCCCGGTCAACTACAACGACGTCGATTTTTGCTTGCGCGCGCGCCGCGCCGGCTACGAGATTATCTACGAGCCTGCCGCCGTATTGCGCCATTATGAGTCGGGTACGCGTCCCAGAGGCACCACCTGGCACGAACGTGAGCTGTTCTATGAACGCTGGGGCAATCTCATCGAACAGGGCGATCCTTATTACAGCCCCAACCTGACGCGTTCCCGCGAAGACTGCTCGCTCAGCCTGGACTGAAACATTAGCGCGCGGGTTTGTATTCAATGACGGCTCCCGTGGGAATCGCATCCAACTCGCGCGCGGGGATTACTTTCACATCGCCGGGCCAGCGGAATCCATTTTCGATAATCCACTGTCTGTCCGGAACCCAGTGCTTCACGCCGTCTTTCACGATGTAAACCTTCTCATCCTCCGGCGTCGATCCGGGCCGCCGCGCCAACCATCCTACATGAGCTCCGTCACCAGCCGCATCGCTCAACGGTATCGCGTCGAGCTGCGCGCGCGGAATTACGATCATATCGTCGGGCCAACGGTATCCGTGGCTGACAATCCACCGGGAGTCCTCAACACGGTGGCGTTTGCCGTCCCGCACGAAGTAGACGGCGCCATCCTGTGGCGGATAGGGGCCCGGCCCGCGCAGCAGATTGCCTTCAAAATGCCATCCTAGAAATCCCTGGTGTATGAGAGTGGAACGGGATAGAGCGGCGCTCATTGGCAATGCGGACGAAGGAGCATAGTATGCCGCCGCAATACGATAGATTGCGAGGGTGTTTGCAATAGCGGCAAATCCAAGGAGCAGCATTGCCCACGAACCGGCTCTCACACGAAAACGGCGGCTTGAAAAAGCCAGAAACAAGGGCAGAGCACCTGGAATCAGATAACGGCCTTGCACTCCCGCAATAATGCCGCGGCCGTGCGAAATGTCCGCGTCAATGAACGCGCGGCTTGAGTCCATGAACAGGAGTAGCAGCGTGCCGGCCATGCCTGCCGCTGCCGTGAGCAGCAAGACCAAGCGCTGGAGCGCTCCCAAGCGCACCTCGCGGCCCCCGGCAAAAATCGCGGTTGTGGCCAGCAAGACTATATAAGTTATCGCCATCCAGAAAGGAACTGCGACGCTCATCCAACCGAAAGCACCCACGAATCCCTGCGGAAAGCGCCAGCCTTCTGACTCGATGGTGCGCCCTGCCGCCGCCGCGAAGAGCGCAGGCGAGCGCAAGACGTAGTGCACGTTCTCGAATACCGAAATGCCGGACGACTCCAGGCTGGCTTCGAATCGAATCATGTTCGCCCGATTGAAATATTGCCAGGAAGCCAGAGTTATGCAAGCGACGGCTAGTTGCAGTGCGATGGCCTTCCACCAGGCCGCGGGACTTCTGAATTTGGCCTTCGGAATCAGAACCAACAACAGCATCAGAAATACGAGGAACTTAGACAGACACGCGGACACAACGATGGCGGCCAGAATCCATTCTTGTGTCCACGAGATCGGTTCGTCCCCGAATGCGAGTCTCAGGACGTATGCACAAAAGAGAAACGCCATGGCGTGCGTAATCGCATCGGCCGAAAACGAGGCAGCCTGGTGCAGCGTCATCGGCATCAAAGCGATTCCGCACAACAGCAACTTGGAATCGGGAATCAGATACAGCGCTAGGCACGCGATCGCTATATACGCGATGAGATTGCCTAATCGTCCTGCGTAAACGAGGCCGAGCGCGGATGCGCCGAACCAGCGTGCGACGCGCACAGCCGCCGCAGCTGGCAAATATGGCAGGAACGGATAGAGATAGTGCGCCGTAAAGCCGACATAGACCTTCGGCTGCCCGTTCCAAGGCGTAGTTGCTAAAGCCGCCAACTCGGCCGACGTGATACGCCGATCCAGTTCCAGGTGCGGCGGAAACAATCTCGCCAATTGCCTGAGCTGATCCGGCAGCGCCAAATCTGTTTCGGCCACAAGATGCCCATCGGACATGTCATAGGCTCGAAAAAAATGAGCGTGCTCGTCAGGCGCCTGCAGCGGAGGTAACACCATCGCGTACTGGACGCCAAACACCAACGCAAGCGCCGCGAAGAGCCAAGGCAGCCGCTGCTCCACCCATTGCTTCACCCCATTTGTCCACGAGCCACAACCCGCTCGGCCGCACGCATGTACGCGAACACTTTCTCAGCCGCGCCGTTCCAGTTCGAATATTCGTCTCGAACCATGCGTGCCGCGTGTTCGGTAATTCGACGGCGCAGTTCGCGATCGCGCAGCCCCTCTTCCACCACTGCCGCCAGCGCGCCTGGCGTGGTACCCGCCAACATACAATTCACGCGATCGCGCAGTAGCCACGCCGTCTTCGGATTCTCATTCGTGACCACCAGGCTCCCGCATGCCATCAATTCCAAAGGGAGATAAGATGGATGCGCCGTGGCCATCATCACCAGGCCCGCGTCGCAGCTTCGATACAAAGCGCCCGTCGAGCGATAGCTCAACAGTCCGAGATTCTCGACGAGTCCTCCCAGACCGAAACGCGCCGGTTCCCACTCATCTCCGGCCGTCACAATCGATACCCGATCGCCCATGCGCCGCTTCAAAATACGGATCGCTTCGCAGATCAGCTCGAAACAATTGCGCGCATGGTGCGGCCGCGCGTAACAGAACAGCGTATAGGGCTCCCGAATCGCGCGCGCACTCGATGGATAAAACACCTCCGGATCGATGCACGGCGAAAAAAATTCTCCACGCCCGCCGCGTTGCACATAAAGATCGCGGAGCGTCACGGTATTGCAGATCCCCTTGAATCCGAACCCCCATGTTGCGTCCGCCAATGCGCTCGTCGTGCCGGCCGGATAGAATAACGATTCCTGGTCCTGCAGGAAATAGAATTTTTCGCGAGCCTTGTTGAAGCGCAGCGCGAAGTACGCGGTGGTCCACAATGTTGCGATGACGGCTTCGGCCGGCGCCAGCCGCGACAATCCCGCGTAGCTGTCGATCGATTCCACGGTGCTCGACGCCGCGAGATCCGGCGAAACGCGCGCGATGCGGCGCTGAATCGCAGCGGGATGCGCGTGGCCCAGCACTGCAAATGTCGAGCGCACCCCGTGGGCGATGCGGAAATAATCCGCGAATCTCAGGATTGTATGAATGCCGCCGTAGAATCCGTTCTGAAAATCCGGAATGAACCAGACAAAATGGCCGTCGCCGCCTCTTGCGCGCGTGCACGATGCGATCGATTCTTCGATCTCGGCCGGAACGGAATCGAACGCCTGGACCAGAGCCCGCGCTTCTTCGGCATAATTGTGGTCGCGCGGCGCGCGCCCTTTCGAAACCAGGTTCGGATTAAAATACGGATCGCCCTCCGGAAATGTCGCGCGAA
>JBEKUT010000488.1:0-5460 GCA_049514735.1 Bryobacteraceae bacterium | reverse complement strand
TCAACGCTTCCTCCCACGTCGCGATCGCATTCGCCCGCACCGCGACCGCATCGTCTCGCACCCTAACCGCGTCACTCGACGCCGTGACCGCCTGTTACCGAGCCGTGACCGGAAGGGAGCGGTCCCTCCCTCTCCTATTACTACTCTCCCTAACAACAACACTCTCCGCTCAACCCCTCATCACCTACTCCAAATACTTCAAAGGAAGCACCCCCGAAAACGTCATCATCACTCTGAACAAAAACGGCGAAGCCGTCTACAAAGAATCCGTCAACGACGATCAGCCCCTCAACTTTCAACTCACCGAAGCCGAAACCACCGAAATCTTCACTCTCACCGACAAGCTCGGCCTCTTCGACCGCCCTCTTGAATCCGGCCTGAAAGTCGCGCAAATGGGCGTCAAGACCTTCCGTTTCGAAAACGGCGACGTCAAAAATGAAGTGAAGTTCAATTACTCCATCATTCCGGAAGCGCAAGCTATTCAGGACTGGTTTGAACGCATCACGGAGAGCGAGCAGCGCTACATCGATCTCGATCGCGCCGCGCATTTCGACAAGCTGGGAGTGAACCAATCTCTGCTGCTCCTTCAGATCGTCTATGAAAAGAACCGCTTGATCGCGCCTCAGCAGTTTCTCCCCTTGCTCGATCGCGTGATTAAGAACGAAAGCTATCTCCACATCGCGCGGGAGCGTGCGGCCAGTTTGGCCGAGGCGTTCCGCACTCGTCAATCGGCAAAGGTAGAGCGTCAATGAAGTCGTTGCGCTCCGTTCCGAGCCGTGACCGGGAGGGAGCGGTCTTCTCGTGGCGCTCCGTTCCGAGCCGTGACCGGGAGGGAGCGGTCTTCTCGTTGCGCTCCGTTCCGAGCCGTGACCGGGAGGGAGCGGTCTTCTCGTTGCGCTCCGTTCCGAGCCGTGACCGGGACGGAGCGGTCTTCTGCGCGCATTCCGGAACGGCGCGCGTGAGCGAGCGAACATCCGCCAAGAGTTATGGCGTTACGTTTAGCTATCTGACGCGGGCCCTCGCCTGCACAATCCTGTGTGCCCTCCTCTCAGCCCAGACGAAGGCCCCTGCGCCAGCCTCGCCTGAAATGTCCCCAAAGGAGCAGGACAGTCTCCGGGAAGCGCTCGGCGAGGCCGGCAACAGCCAGGTCGATTTTGAACGTGCGCTCGAGAATCATCTCGACAAATATCCGAATTCGCCCAAGCGCGCCGAGATGGAGCGGGCTCTCGTCAAAACGGCGATCGAGCTAAAAGACAACCCGCGCATCGTTTTATACGGTGAGAAAGTGCTCCAGCGCGAGCCCGACGACATGCAAATCCTGGAGCGCGTCACCGTCGCATTATTGCAAACCGGCGGAACGGAAAATCAGGAGCGCGCGTTGAAACACGCCGAACATTTCGCCGATGTGGTGAAGAAAACCGACGAGAACGAAAAGGATTTGAACTCCCGCGACAAAGTGCGCCACAAGGACGATCACGACCGCGCGGCCGCGCGCGCTCTGCTGCTCGAAGCACGCGCCAATGGAGTTCTGGGGCATAGCGATCAAGCCATCGCGCTGGCCGAAAAGAGTTACGAAACCTTCCCGAGCGTGGAAGGCGCGCGCGAGGCTGCGCGTTGGCTCGATAAGGCCGGCCAAACCGACAAGGCCATCGAGTATATGGCTGACTCGTTCACCATCTCGGGCCTGCAGTCTGCCAACCCCGATGCCGCGGAGGATCGCAAGAGCATCGGCGAGTTGTACCGCAAGCTGAATGGCTCCGAAAAAGGCCTGGGAGATTTAATTCTAAAGTCCTATGACCGCACCTACGCGGAGCTCCTGGCGCGCCGCGAAGAGCGTAAACAAGCCGACCCGAACGCGCAGGTGAAAGATCCCATGGACTTCACTATCACGGACCTCGCGGGCGCGAAACTCCAGCTTTCGAGCCTCAAAGGCAAAGTCGTGGTGATGGATTTCTGGGCCACCTGGTGCGGCCCTTGCCGCGCGCAGCATCCGCTGTACGAAGAGACCAAGAAGCGCTTCAAGGATCGCGACGACGTCGTGTTTATCGCGGTCGCGACCGATGAAGACCACTCCCTGGTTAAGCCGTTTCTCGAAAAGCAAAATTGGAGCCAGAAAGTCTACTTCGAAGACGGGTTGGTCCAATTGCTCCAGGTTTCATCGATACCGATGACCCTGATTCTCAACAAGCAGGGCGAAGTATTCAGCCGCATGAACGGTTTTATTCCGGAGCGTTTCGTCGATATGTTGAGCGACCGCATCAACGAAGCGCTGGGAGTGACGCCCAAGGTCCAGGCCACCAATCAATGACAGGATTCCGGCGCGTCACTTGGATCGTTCTCGACAGCGTCGGCGTAGGCGCCATGCCCGACGCCGCCTCGTTCGGAGATCCCGCTGGCGCCGATACGCTCGGAAACATTGCCCACTTCCGGCGCTTGAACCTTCCCAACCTCGCGAAGTTCGGCGTCGGCAATATCGAGCCGCTCGACAACATTCCCGCCGCCAAAGAGCCGTCCGCATCTTACGGGAAATGCGCCCTGGCATCGCCAGGCAAAGACACGACCACCGGCCATTGGGAAATGGTGGGCATCCATCTCACAAAACCTTTCCCGCTCTACCCCAACGGTTTCCCGCGCGAGATCATGGACGAGTTCGAGCGCCGCATCGGCCGCAACTCACTCGGCAACTTCGCCGCGTCCGGCACTGAAATTATCAAGCAGCTCGGCGAAGAGCACGTACGCACCGGCTCGCCCATCGTCTACACGTCGGCCGACAGCGTCTTCCAAATCGCCGCTCATGAAGAAGTCATTCCGTTATTCGAGTTATACAAAATGTGCGAGACCGCCCGCGCCCTTCTTCGCGGACCGCACGAAGTTGGGCGCGTAATTGCGCGGCCATTCACGGGCGATCCAGGCCACTTCACCCGCACGGCTAACCGCAAAGACTACGCCGTTCCGCCGCCCAAGGGCATGCTGCTCGATCAGCTCGACGGCAACAATATTCCAGTCTTCAGCGTCGGCAAAATCTTCGACGTTTTTCTCGGACGCGGCATTCGTGAATATGAGAAAACCAAGAACAACACCGATGGCATGGCGAAGACCTTGGCCGCTCTCGACGAGGTCGAAAAAGGCCTGATTTTCGTCAACCTGGTCGACTTCGATCAGCAGTACGGGCATCGCAACGACGTGGAAGGTTACGCCCGCGCGCTCGAAGAAGTGGACGCGTGGCTGCCAGGCTTTGTCGATAAACTGACCACTGACGATCTGCTGATTCTTACAGCCGACCACGGCTGCGATCCCACCGTTCCCGGAACCGATCATACGCGCGAGTACGTTCCGTTGCTCGCGTACCAGCCGCGCCATCCGCGGGGAACCAGCCTCGGCCTGCGCGGCACTCTTTCCGACATCGGCCAAACCGTAGCGGAAAATTTTGGCGTTCATATTTCACAAGGACAAAGTTTCTTAAGCACACTTTCATGAGCAGACGACATGTATTGGCGGGCAACTGGAAGATGTATAAGACTCCCAGCGAGACCCGTGCGTTTTTTGAAAAGTTCATTCCCGCGGTGCAGGGCGTGAGCGACCGCGACATTGTCATATGTCCTCCTTTTATCGACATTCCGGCCGCGGTGGACGCGGCGAGTAAAACGAACGTCGCCATCGGCGGCCAAAACATTTTCTGGGAAGTGAAGGACGGCGCGTACACGGGCGAGACCTCCGGCCGCATGTTGAAAGATGCCGGCGTGCAATGGGTCATCGTCGGCCATAGCGAACGGCGCGAATATTTCCACGAGACCGATGAGACCGTTTATCGGCGGACGTTAGCGGCGCTCGAAGTGGGGCTGAAGCCCATCGTGTGCGTGGGCGAACGGCTGAAAGATCGCGAAGACGGGCAGACCAACTGGGTGCTCGAACAACAGTTCAATCACGGAATCGCAAAGCTCACGCCGGAACAATTCGCGCAGATCGTGATTGCGTACGAGCCTGTTTGGGCCATCGGCACGGGACGCACGGCCACGCCTGAGATCGCTGAAGAAGCGCACGCCTTCATTCGCAGCCAGATTCAAGAGAAATACGGCCACGGCGATACCCGCATCCTTTATGGCGGTAGCGTCAAGCCCGATAACATCAAAGGCCTGATGGCGCAGGAAGACATCGATGGCGCGCTGGTGGGCGGCGCGAGCCTCGACGCAACTTCCTTCGCGGCCATCGCGAATTTCCGATGATGCACCGCTGGCCCGCGCTCTTGTTATTGTCGGCGGCGATTTCGGCGGCGAACGTAGAAAAGCCGAAACTCCCGCCGGATCTGGAGCGCATCGTCCAGCTTGCCAACGCTTCACCGCCGGAGTTCACCTCGGACGCGCTTCTGCGCGTCGCAGCCGTAACCAAGATCGACAAACAGCTTCGGTTGGAACTGATCGACCGCGCGTTTCACAACGCGCCCGGCGCGCAGTTCCATACGCCCATGATCATCCTCATGCAGACACCGGATACCAGCGCCGGCATGTTAGCGTCGGCCGCGCGGCTCAACCTGGACACGTTGACTTTGCAGACGCGGGCCGTCCGCGGCATGCTACCGCTCGACATTGCGATGGCGCGGCAACTGTTTCTCGAGATCAGCCAGCCGGCAATCGAGCCCGCCACTTGTGAACAGGTCATGGTTCCGGATCTGACACCGCTCTACGACACGCTCAGCATAATCGCCAACTCGACCTTCAGCGATCTGGAAAAGAAAAAGGAAGAGCACATCAATCTGGTGATGGGCTACCTTTCGGGAGCTTCTTCACCCACTCAGATCGCCCCACTCGAGCGCATGATCGCGAGCTTGAGCGTCAGCCCCCAGCAGCGCGACATACTCACCACGCGTCTCAACGGACTGCGCCAGTCGCTGGTCGCGCCAACTTGTGACGATAAAAAGCCAATGGATGCGTCGTCGCGCCCCGACGCCTTCTGGAAATCGGACCAGGCGAAGCGGCTCTTCTCGCTCGGCGTTCGCCTGCGCTTCAAAGAGAACGGGAACCTCTATTCGGACGCCGAGCGCGACACTCCGGAGTGGTATCTGCAACTCACCGACTACACCAAAGAACTGGGCGACTGGGGCGCTTCGGATGAAAAAGACGAAGCCACTTACTTTCACCAGAAGGCCATAATTTATGAGATGTTGGTGGAGCTCACGCCCCGCGGAGCGGAGCGCGATAAGCTGATTCAAACTTATGTAGACTTCGTCGCCAACTCGGCCTTGCAGCGCGAAAAGCCGGTCGAATGGTTCTTCCACGCGCAGTCTCTTCTAACTCGCGTCCGCGGTGAAAACGGTGGCGAGCCGGTCAAGATCGCCGCAGCCTTCGTGAATAGCGGAAACCCAGTGCTCGCGCTCTACATGGACCTCGATAAAACGTTACCGACCAGTAACCGTCTTACCGACCCGTAACCGTCTTACCGAGCCGTGACCGGAAGGGAGCGGTC
>JBEKUT010000487.1:0-6108 GCA_049514735.1 Bryobacteraceae bacterium | reverse complement strand
ACGAGCCGATGGACTGGGTGCGCGATTACGGCAAGGGCCGGGTCTATACGACCATGCTGGGGCACACCTGGAAGGATGAGCCCAATCCGAATCTGGCGTGTCCGGAGTTTCGGAAAATGTTTGTGCAAGGGGTGGAGTGGGCGGCTCATAGTAATTGAATACATCGGCGTTCTACGTTCTACGTTCTACGTTCCACGTTCTACGTTTTTCATAGGCAGTACGATTGATTCCATTTTGCGATCACTTGGGTGTCGCGCTCGAAACCGAGGGCACTCATGGAGCCGGTGTCGAGCGCGAAGAGACGGCCGGCGTCGGGCGGAAGGCCGAGCCAACAGGCGGTCAGAATACGGAGTATGTGGCCGTGGGCGAATAGCGCGACCTCGCCTTCGACGGGCTTGACGCGGGCGATGACGGCTTGGGCGCGCGCGCCGACCTGTTCCACGGTTTCGCCGTTGACGACTCCATCTTTCCAGAGATTCCAGTTGGGCCGCTGCTGTCGAATTTGGGCGGTGGATTTGCCTTCGTAATCGCCGTAGTTCCACTCGCAGAGGTTGGGGTCGATTTGAGCGACGTCGCCGAAACCGGCGAGGGCACACGTTTCGCGCGCGCGCTGCATGGGGCTGACGAGAACAACGGAGAACCCGCGAGAGCGCCGCGGAGTTCACGGGCGCGGCGGCGGCCTTCGTCAGTAAGTGGAATGTCGGTACGGCCGGTGTGGGCTCCGGACTTACTCCACTCCGTTTCGCCGTGGCGGATCAACCAGATTTCAGTGGCCATTAGATAGCACCTTATAACACTCGCGCGCGATCTGCCAATCTTCTTCGGCGTGAATCACGAGTGTTCTTATTTTTGATGTGGTGGTGGAAATATCTTCGTCCACCGGCGAGTTGTTGTTCTTCGCTTCGTCCAGTTCGAGGCCGAGGAAGGCGAATTGTCTGGCGACATCGGCTCTTAAGGGCACGCAATTTTCGCCGACACCGGCAGTGAAGACGAGCACGTCGAGACCGCCGAGGCTCCCGAGCATAGCGCCGATCTCCTGGCAGAGGCGGTGAAGGTAGATGCCGTAGGCGAGTTTGGCGCGTTCGTTGCCCTTTTGGATCGCTGCGAGGATCTCGCGCATATCGCCGCTGATTCCACTGATGCCGGAGAGGCCGGAACGCTGGTTGAGAATACGGTCAAGATCGGCGGCATCGTAACCGCGGTGACGGACGAGATAAATAATGATGCCGGGATCGATGGAGCCGGATCGAGTTCCCATCATGAGGCCTTCGAGGGGCGTGAAGCCCATGGTGGTGTCGATACTGCGGCCATCGCGAATGGCGGCGAGCGATGCTCCGTTGCCGAGGTGGCAAGTTATGATGCGGAGTCCTTCGAGTTTGCGATTCAGAATTTGGGCGGCGCGGCGGGACGCGTACTGATGGCTGATGCCGTGGAAGCCATAGCGGCGGACTCCTTTTTCGAGCCATTCATAAGGACCCGCGTAGACGTAGGCGGCTGGTTCGAGCGTGGCGTGAAACTGGGTGTCGAAGACGGCGACTTGAGGCATATCGGGACCGAAAACTCGGTCTGCCGATTGGATGGCTTCGAGCTCGAGGCGGTTGTGGGAAGGTGCGAACTCGACTTGTTCCGCGATGGCTTTGCGAACATCGGGAGTGATGCGGGTGCTGTCGCGGTAGGCCTTGCCGCCGTGGACGATGCGATGGCCGATGGCGTCGACGGGTTTGTCGAGAGACTTTAATAAAGGGTCGAGATCGGGCTGGCCAGCTTGACTGCTCCACTCGATTTTCTTCTCCCATTCGGGATGCGGAGTGTCGGACGGAAGCGTGCCGTACCAACATTTGAACGTGCTGGAACCGCCATTGAGGACCAGGATTCTCATGCGGGCCAATGCCAGTTACGGATTTCGGGCATGTCCTCGCCGTGTTGGTCGACGTAGAGTTTGTGCTCGATCAGCTTGTTGCGGATTAGCTGCTTCGTGTGGGCGGCGATGTTCCGGAGGCGCGGGACGCGGTTGATGACGTCGCCGGCGAGATGGAAACGATCGAGATCGTTGAGCACGGTCATATCGAAGGGGGTGGTGGTGGTGCCCTCTTCCTTGAAGCCGCGAACGTGCAGATTATCGTGATTGGTGCGGCGATATGTCAGGCGGTGAATTAAATAAGGGTAGCCGTGAAACGCGAAGACGATGGGCTTATCGGTGGTGAACATGGAATCGAAATCGGCGTCGGAGAGGCCGTGGGGGTGTTCGCTTTGCGGCTGAAGGGCCATGAGATCGACGACGTTTACGACGCGGATTCTTATGCCGGAGATTTGGGTGCGGAGAAAATCGACGGCGGCCAACGTTTCGAGAGTCGGGATATCTCCGCAACAGGCCATGACGACATCGGGTTCACCGCCCTGATCGTTACTAGCCCAATCCCAAATGCCCGCGCCAAGGGTGCAATGTTTAATGGCCGATTCCATGTCCATATATTGCAACTGGGGTTGCTTACCGGCGACGATTACGTTGACGTAGTTGCGGCTGCGCAGGCAGTGATTGGTGACGGACAGAAGCGAGTTGGCATCGGGCGGGAGATAGACGCGCACGACGTCGGCTTTCTTGTTGGTGACGTAATCGAGGAAGCCAGGGTCCTGGTGGCTGAAGCCGTTGTGATCCTGACGCCAAACGTGGGAAGAGAGCAGGTAATTCAGCGACGCGATGGGGCGACGCCAGGGGATGGAACGAGTGACCTTCAACCATTTGGCGTGCTGGTTGAACATGGAATCGATGATGTGGATGAAGGCCTCATAGCAATTGAAAAGGCCGTGACGGCCGGTGAGCAAATAGCCTTCGAGCCAGCCCTGGCACATGTGTTCGCTGAGAACTTCCATGACGCGGCCGGTGGGAGAGACGTGATCGTCTGTAGGAATTATTTCGGCGGTGGAGACGCGTTCCGTCACTTCGAAGACGGCGTTCAAGCGATTCGACGCGGTCTCGTCGGGACCCATCAGGCGGAAATTATCGGGGTTGAGCTTGATGACATCGCGAAGTAAGTTGCCCATGATGCGGGTGGACTCGGCGACGATGTTTCCGGGTTTGGGAACGTCGATGGCGTAGGAGCGGAAATCGGGCATGCGAAGGTCGCGCAGGAGCAGGCCGCCATTGGCGTAGGGATTGGCTCCCATGCGGCGTTCGCCTTTGGGCGCGAGATCCTGAAGCTCCGGGATCAGCTTTCCGGTTTCATCGAAGAGCTCTTCGGCATGGTAGCTACGCAGCCAGTCTTCGAGGATCTTGAGGTGCTCCGGGTTGGAGAGATTGTCGACGGGAACCTGGTGGGCGCGGAAGGTTCCTTCTATCTGGAGGCCGTCGACGACTTTGGGACCGGTCCAGCCTTTCGGAGTTTTCAGGACAATCATGGGCCACTTGGCGCGCTTGGTGAAGCCGTTGGCGCGGGCTTCTTGCTGGATGGCTCGGATGTCTTCGAGCACCTGATCCATGGCGCCGGCCATCTGCTGGTGAACTGGATAGGGATCGTGGCCTTCGACGTAATAAGGGTGGTAGCCGTAGCCTTCCAGGAGATCCGTTAATTCTTCTCGCGGGATGCGGGCGAGCACGGTTGGACCGGCGATTTTGTAGCCGTTGAGATGGAGGATGGGGATGACGGCGCCATCGCGGGCCGGGTTCAGGAATTTGTTGGAGTGCCAGCTTGTGGCGAGGGCTCCGGTTTCGGCTTCGCCGTCTCCGATGACGCACATGACGATAAGGTCGGGGTTATCGAAAGCTGCGCCGTAAGCGTGGACGAGGGCGTAGCCGAGCTCGCCACCTTCGTGGATGGAGCCGGGCGTTTCGGGAGCGTCGTGGCTGGGGATTCCGCCGGGGAATGAGAACTGGGTGAATAAACGCTTCATGCCCTCGACGTTTTGGCAGATGTTGGGGAAGAACTCGCTGTAGGTCCCTTCGAGCCAGGTGTTCGCGACGATGCCGGGGCCGCCGTGTCCGGGGCCGCAGACGTAGATCATGTTGAGGTCGTGGGCTTTGATTATGCGGTTGCAGTGAACGTAGACGAAGTTGAGGCCGGGCGTGGTGCCGAAGTGGCCGAGGAGGCGCGGCTTGACGTGTTCGAGTTTCAGGGGCTCGGTGAGGAGCGGGTTGTCGTAGAGATAGATCTGGCCTACCGAGAGATAATTGGCGGCGCGCCAGTAGGCGTTGATTTTTTCGAGATCGCTGGGGGTTAAGGGGTTAGGGTTCATTGCGGGCCGCCGGTTAATACGAATAGATCCACGGATTGATAGGGGAGGTGCAAGGTTAGTTGAAGGCGGCCTTGGGCGGGGCTTAGCCATTCAGCTGAGTTAAGCGGTTGGAGTTGCGCGGCGGGCTCCAGTTGTCTTATTTGATGCGATGAGGGCTGTTGCGGCGATCCCATTTGTTTCCACATGGTGTATGCATTGCTGAGATGCTCGTCGATCCGGTAATGTTGCAAAAGCAGGTGAGTGGGAAGTCCGATTATATCGAAAGTTACTTCGGTGTCTGGGCCGGGGATGTCGTGGGGGTGATAATTCCATAACATGACGGTTACAGTGTTGGCGGTGCGGGTGGCGAGGGCGGTGGGCGCGTACGGCGTGGTGCGTGCGGCGTACGTCGTGTTCTGTTGCGTCGGAGGTTCAGGGATGGGTGTTGTGGTGGCGGGTAGGAGCGTGCCGTTGAGAAGGCCGAACATTCGGAATATGTTGAGGACGGGCTTATCGATTCCGTTGGTGGCGAGGGTGCGGAAGCCTTCGAAGTAGGGCTGGTCTTCGAATTCGAAGGCCCAGGTGAGGATGCCTTGGATATTCATGTGGCGTTGGTCCCCGAGTTCTTGGATGCCGTTTAGCGCGGCGGCGGTGTAGGTTGCGTAGAGCGCGCCGATGCGGTAGGCGTTCTCGGGAGGTGATGTCAGTAGTCTTGTGTAATCACGCTCTCCGCGATCCACTTTTACAGTTCAGACTGCGGGCGGCTGGTGAGAGCCGCCCGTTCGCCATTCCGGCGCTGGACACGGCGCTCAGGTCGCATCCCTGCGGAGCCTTATCCTCCGTTCCAGTACCTTTCAGTCTAAAACATGCATTCTGGCCCGAAACTGGCCAGTCCGTTTATCGTCTCGACCTGCTCAAGCCGCCGGGATCGAACCGGCGACCTGCTGATTACGAAGAATGATCTCCGGTTCCAAACACTCCATTAGCTCTATGCATGGGGAAGCTGCTCTCGCTCAAATGGCAACTCACAAGATGGTAATTAGATAGGGTTTTTGCACAGTTTTGGCACAGCAACCTCGGACAAAGGGCGGGTGCGAGTGGCATCCAGGAAGCCTTAGAAAGCTCGTAGAAACGGGATTGGCTCAAGGGGGGGGTCTGTTTTGGCAGGATGTTTATGTGAGGTCGCCGATTCGACGACCCGTTGGCAATCTTAATACAATAGAACATGGGCGACACTCCAGTGACTGTTCCGGTCGCGACCGCCGAGCACGGCGACTGTATGTCTACTAATTTCGAGCCTCGTCTAGACATACTTCCGGCCCCGCAAATGCGATTGTGGCCGGAGTTGAATGCTGTTCCGACGGACTTTGTCCTATACGGCGGAACCGGCCTCGCGCTGCAGATCGCTCACCGGCCCTCTGAAGACTTCGATTTTTTTTCGACCTCCGGTTTCGATCCATCACGACTCCAATCGCGACTGCCTTTTTTCCGGGATCTGGACCGCGATGACCCGGACACCTGGATCCATTTCAAGACTGATAACCTCGAAGCGTTCATTGATCGTGACGGGCCGGTAAAGGTTTCCTTCTTCGGAGGTCTCGACAGATTACAGCGAGTGCAGAACCCGCTCCGTGCCGCAGGATCGCGGGTGCTGGTGGCCTCGCTTGTCGATTTGGCCGGTATGAAGATGCGGGTCATTCAAGTTCGAGGCAGTTGGAAGGACTACGTGGACATCCACGCACTCGCGTCGAACGGAATAGATCTGGCGACCGGATTAGCCGCAGCGAGGGCAATCGACGCAAACTTCGATCCGGCGACGAGTATTCGGGCTCTGCAGTTTTATGGCGATGGAACACTGAATCGCGTGCCGGAAAGCATGAGGCGAGATCTGACACGGTG
>JBEKUT010000486.1:0-5470 GCA_049514735.1 Bryobacteraceae bacterium | reverse complement strand
CAGGATGTGGCTGAGGTCGTAGTGTTCGCGCCAATAGGACGCGATCTCCGGATTGATGTCGCCAGTGACTTTGTCGAAGATTTTTGCCGGATAACCGTCTTCGCCCACCGGCCCATAGACGGCCTGCCAGATGTCCCACTGTTCGCCGGAACGCCCATGCGAGCCGAGCGCGAGTTCGTAATAGTTGATGTCCTGCTGCGTGGCGGTCACGCGGCCGAGATAATCTCGCATGGCAGGCTGCGGAACGCGCTTGTGCGCGCCTTCCATGAAATAGTCGTTCTTGTCCTTGTAGATATTGATCACCGTGTAGGCGCGAAAATCGACCGGGTCGGGACAGGCCGCGAACGTTCCGTTGTAGTGGTCGGGATAAAACATTTGCACCGCCAACGATTCCCATCCTCCCGTCGATCCACCATACAAAAACCTGGCCCAGCCTTGGCCAATTCCGCGAAACTGCTTCTCGATATATGGAATCAGCTCGGTCTCGATGGCGTCGCCGTAGGGGCCGAGATTCGCTGAGTTCACGGCGTACGAATCGTCGTAGTAAGGATTAGCATGCTGGATCTCGATGATCAGCAGACGCGGAAACTTCGGCGAAATCCATTGCTGGTAAAACTTGTACGCCTCGTCCTGCTGTATGCGATTGTAGCCGGCCAGGTGAAAGCGCTCGCTGTAATCGGGCTTCAGATTGGGATCGGGCGGCTCGGTGCGAAAGCCTTCGAAATCGTCGGGGAAGTGGCCGTGAAAAACCGCGAGCGGGTAATGCACGTTGGGGTGTTCGTCGAAACCTTCGGGCAAGAGAATGTGCGCGCCGAGGAACATCGGGCGTCCCCAGAATTTGGTCAACAGTGCGCTTTGTATCTTGACGTGGTGGACGTACTTGGTGTCTTTCGGCTCGGGAATTGGCGGAATTTTCTGGTCGAGGACGATCGCGATTGTTGCGGCCGCAGACCCTATGGTGAGCTTCCGCGGCTTGCTGTACAAGTTGCCGGGAGCGAGATTCCAATGCTGTCCTTCGCCGCGATCCATGGGCAGCTTTACGATGTGCCCGTCGGAGCGATGGAAGGTTTCGTAGATGTTCAAGACGGCCTGCACGTAGTATTCGCCCGGCTTCAGATCGGCCAGGCTATGCATCGGATAGCCGGCCGCGAGTTCATCGACCACAGCGCCGTGGCCAGGCTGCAGCCCTTCCACGTCGACCCCGAATATCATCTGAGTCGAGGGCGTGTCGTTGATCTGCATGCGCGGTTCGGCCGAAGGGTCGGTGGAGACGACCAGTAGCAGGCGGCCATCGAGTGGCGCGGCGCTCTGCTCCTTCGGAAACGAAACGGAAAATCGCGGAGAGGCCGCAACTCTCCCGGCGAACATCGTCGCGGCCAATATCATTGCGGAGATCGCTAGTTTTTCAATATGCATGTTTGTCGGAGATATTTCATCTATCTTGGCACCAACGCGACGGCGCGGCACCAGCCGGCGCTTGCGCCCTTGATCTTCACCGGCAGGCATGACACGTAGAAGCCATGTGGCGTGGGTATGCGATCGAGGTTGGCGAGTTTTTCGATCTGGCAGTATTCGCGCGTGATACCGGCATAGTGCGACGGCCAAATCACGCTGCCGTCGCCGGTTCGTTTGAAGTCGGCGATCATGTCGGAAAAGGCGCGGTCGAGCGTCCAGGCATCGATTCCGATCACGCGAACGCCTTGTTCGACAAGCCACAGCGTGCTTTCGCGGCCCAGGCCGGGTTGCTGGAAATACTCTTTCGTGCCCCATCGTTCGGATGCGCCGCTATGCAGGAGCACGATATCGCCGGGCTTCAATCGATAATCGATTCGATGCAAAGCGGCTTGCAGATCGTCAACCGCGATCATGTCTCCTGGCTTCTTGTGGCGTACATCGATTACAACTCCGGGGCCGAAACACCACTCCAGTGGAATGTCGTCGATGCGCCTGGCGGGCACGCCGCCGGAGGTCGCGCCGTAGTGATAAGGAGCATCGATATGAGTTCCGCAGTGGCTGCTGGCCGTGACATTCTCGACGGCCCAGCCTCCGCCGTTCGAGTAAAGGAGATCCTCGCGGGAGCATCCGAAGATAGCGGCCATGGTTGCGCCGCCGGCCTCATGATCGACGTATTCGATCTTGGGAGGCTCCAGTTCACCGGCTGCCTGGTGTTCGAGAGATACGCTCAGGTCGATCAGCCGCAGCGAGGACAGCGCCTCAAGGTTGGACATATAGGATGATGGTAGTCCAGCTATGTCCGAGTACAAAGCGTTTGTGAAATGGACCCAAACGAGCGGTAATTTTCTCAAAGGAACTTACTCGCGCGAACACACGTGGACTTTCGATGGCGGCGTTGTTGTTCCGGCCTCACCGGCGCCCACGTCCGTTCGTCCACCCTATTCCAACCCCGCGAATGTCGATCCTGAAGAGGCTTTCGTCGCGTCAATTTCGAGCTGCCACATGCTCACGTTTCTCTACCTCGCGGGCAGAGCGGGATTTGATGTGGTCAGCTACGAAGACGATGCGTCGGGCATCATGGCGAAGAATGAGCGCGGCGCGAAATGGGTTAGTTTGGTGACGCTGCACCCGCGCATTGTTTACGGCGAGCGCAAACCGACGCGCGAAGAGGAGCAGCATCTGCACCACGCCGCGCACGAGGAATGCTATATCGCAAACTCCGTCAAAACGGAAATCGCGGTCGTCAGCCAATTCTGATACACTCAACCGCTATGCGGAACCGTGTTCGTTTTCTGCCCGTACTGCTACTGACTTTCGCCGCCGCAACGGCCGCGCCCAATCTCGACCGGGTGGCGAACTCGATCACAATTTATCGCGACACCTACGGCGTGCCGCACATTTACGGGCCTACGGACGCGAGCTGCGTTTTCGGTTACGCGTACGCGCAGGCGGAAGATAATTTCTGGCAGATCGAGGACAGCTACATCCGGTCGCTCGGCCGGGCCTCGGAGATTTACGGCGAGCGCACGCTGGGAGACGACCGGCTGGTGCGCGCGCTCGAAATCCCAAAGCTTTCGAAAGCGGAATACGATCGCGCGACGCCCAAGATGCGCCAACTCGTCGATGCGTTTGCGGACGGCATCAATTACTACCTGGCGCGCAATCCGCAAGTGAAGCCGCGGCTGCTGACACATTTCGAGCCCTGGTACATTTATGCCTTCGGACGTTTTGGACTCTATCATCAGTTCATTTATCGCCAGACGGGATTAAAGCCGGAAGAAGCTGGCGTGGCGGAACCGCAGGGCTCGAACATGTGGGCCGTGACGCCCGCGAAGAGCTCCGATGGCCACGCATTGCTGCTGATCAATCCACACCAGCCGTTCTTTGGCGTCGGCCAGTGGTATGAAGGGCACCTGCACAGCGGCGAAGGTTGGGATTTGTCCGGCGCATCGTTTTTCGGGTCCGCGTTTCCGACTCTGGGGCACAACGAAGCGTTGGGATGGAGTCACACGGTGAATCGGCCCGACGTGTTCGATGTCTGGGAAGAAACTTTTGATGACGCGGCCGATCCGCTGGCGTATCGCTACAACGGCGCGCATCGCAAAGCTGTGCGGTGGACGGACAGCATCGTTGTGAAGACGGACAAAGGTCCACAGACGCGCACGTTCACTTTCACGAAGACCCATCACGGGCCTGTTCTGGCGCAGCGGGATGGCAAATCGCTGGCGGTGCGATTCGCGAAATTCGAGGAGGGCGGCCAGCTCGATGAATGGTACGCGATGGGGAAGGCTCGGAATCTGGCGGAATTTAAACAGGCCATGTCGCCGCTGGCGGTGCCGATGTTCAACACCATGTACGCGGACCGCGAGGGCAACATTTTCTACATTTATAACGGCGCGGTTCCGAAGCGCTCCACGAAATTTAATTGGCTGAAGCCGGTGGACGGCAGCTCGACGGAAACCGAGTGGCAGGGGTATCACGCCATGGCGGATTTGCCGCAGCTCTTGAATCCTGCTTCTAATTATGTGCAGAATTGTAACTCGACTCCGTTCATGACCACGACGGACGGCAATCCTGTCGCGGGCGATTATCCGCCGTACATGGTCGGCGAGGGAGATACGCCGCGGGCTCGCATTTCTCGCCGCATCCTATCCACGAAAGACAAATTTTCTTTCGACGAATGGTCGAAGGCGGCGTTCGATACGTATGTGATTGAGGCGGACGATGAGTTGCCCAAGCTGGAACAAGCGCTCAAGGAAAGCAAACAATTCGGCGGTCCGCTGGATGAGCTATTGAGCTGGAATCGCCGCAGTACGGTGGATTCGGTGCCGATGACGCTCTTCATGCTGTGGTTCGAGAAGGAGTTTGGGACGGCTGTGTTTCCGGCGGCGAAACCCAAGCCGGATGCTGTCGAAGCCTTCGCGCAGGTGGTGTCGAGCCTGGAGAAAACCTACGGGACGTGGCGCGTGCCGTGGGGCGATATCAACCGCATCCAGCGCACGCAGAGCGGGGGTGAGGAGCCGTTCAGCGACGATCGTATGAGCCTGCCGGTGGCGGGCGCTCCGGGCGATGTGGGCATCGTGTTCAACTTTTATGCGCGGCCGGAGAAAGGCCAGAAACGGCGCTACGGCGTCGCAGGGCATTCGTTCGTCAGCGTGATCGATTTCGCGCCGAAGAGCGTGGAAGCGCGTTCCATTTTGCAGTTTGGCGAAAACGCCGATCCGAATTCGCCGCACTATTTCGATCAGGCGCGTCTTTATGCGAAGCAGGAGTTTAAGCCGGCGTGGTTCACGCTGGAAGAGATCAAGGCCCATACGGAGCGGAGTTATCATCCGGGGCAGTGATTCGAACTCAGCTTTCTGCGCGTGTCCTGTATGTCAGTCTGGTCTTTGAATCCATTCTCGTTGTGTGTCGATTCTAGTGTAGATGCCGCCGTCTCCACTTAGAGGTGTCAGGCCGCGGCTGGTAATTCCGATCAGAATAAGCGATCCGGATTTGTCTTTTATGTAGACAGGGCCGCCGCTGTCGGCGTAGCAGGCGTCGTGGTATTTGCCGTCGCCTCCTTTGCCTCCGGCGATGAATTCCGTATCGGTATAACTGACCGCGAAGAGGTGCTCGTCGACGCGCTTGGCTCCGCTTTGGTCCTCGGGATTTTGGGGAGGGTTCCAGGCGGCTCCGAAACCGCATAGGATCAGATCGGATTTTGATGACATGGCTGTGAGGAATTCTTCCGTCGTTGCGTGGCGGGGCGCGGAAGCGAGTAGCTTGGGCGGGTGTTCGAGGACCAGGAGGCAGAGATCGATGGGTTCCGCATGGCGGACGATCTCGCGTACCGCGTAGCTGTTTTCATTCCTATTGTTGATGTGGACGCAGGGGATGGAGACGCGATACGGATCGGGACAGGCGACCACGTGACTCGCGGTGATTACTAGCGCGCCGCCGAGGTAGACGGCCGATCCAAACTCGCGATTGCGCACGTTCCAGACGAGGCAACAACTCCAATAAGGATCGGCGG
>JBEKUT010000485.1:0-5470 GCA_049514735.1 Bryobacteraceae bacterium | reverse complement strand
GTGTCCTCACAAGTCGAGTAATGGAAGTTCCATCGAAAGGCCAACTTACGGGGGGACGACCTCCCGGCTCACAACCCGGCGCGTAGCTTGTTTGGACTACCCGTGCGAAAATAGTTCCAGAGTGCCAGTTAAAGTTCAGGTGCCGAAGAAGCAGTCCGGCCTGGTGCGTATCCTCATGCACCCCTTCGGCAAGGCGATCCTCGCAACGATCGTCTTAACCCTCAGCCTCGGACTGATCGTTTTCACGTATTACTACGCCAAGTATTCGCGTCTCATCGAGACCAAACTGGCGTCGCCCTTCGGCAACACCTCCACGCTCTATGCCGCTCCACGAGTCGTCAATGTAGGCGACCAGGCTACTCCGCTCGAAGTAGCCTCCGACCTGCGGCGCGCCGGCTACAGCGAATCGCGCGACAACCGCATGGGACATTTTGTGGTCGGCGCCGACAGCATCGAAGTCTATCCGGGACCCGATTCTTATTTCAAGCGCGACGACGGCGTTATAAAGTTCGCGGGGGGGAAAGTATCGCAAATTATATCGCTGGGCGATAATACGGAGCGCACGCAGTACGCGCTGGAGCCGGAGTTGATGTCGAACCTCTTCGACAAGAACCGCGAGAAGCGCCGCATGGTGCACTACGAAGACATCCCGCCGGTGCTTGTGCACGCCGTTATTTCGGCCGAGGACAAACGCTTTTTCCAGCACGCCGGCTTCGATCCCATCCGAGTTCTCAAATCGGCGTATGTCGATATTAGGGAGCGGCACAACGCCCAGGGCGCATCCACGTTGAGCATGCAGGTCGCGGGCATGCTGTTCCTCGATCGCAGTGAGCGGACGTGGAGCCGCAAGATCCCGGAAGTCTTCATCACCCTGCATCTGGAGCAGAAACTCAGCAAAGAAAAAATCTTCGAGTACTATGCGAACCAGGTGCCTCTGGGACGACGCGGCAGCTTTGGAATCCTCGGATTTGGCGAGGCCGCCCAGGTTTATTTCGGGAAAAATATCAAGAACCTGACCATCCCCGAAGCAGCGACGCTGGCGGGCCTCATCCAGCACCCCAGCATGATCAATCCGTTCCGCTGGCCGGATCGCGCCAAGGCGCGCCGCAACGTCGTGCTGCGGCTGATGTACGAGAACAACTACATCACGCAGGAGGAGCACGATGCGGCTGTGGCCTCGCCACTGGTGCTCGCCAAGCAGGATAACGATTCCGCCGACGCGCCGTATTTTGTCGACCTGGTGAACGATACGCTGTCGGATAAATTTCAGGATTACGATTTCCAGACGAACGCCTATCGCATCTACACAACGCTCGATCCGGAGTTGCAGCAGGACGCGGCCGAAGCCGTCCGGATCGGTATGCAGGAAGTAGACAAGCTGATCGCGCATCGCAAGAAGCGAGATCCGAGTTACCCCGATCCGCAATGTACGCTGATTGCTCTCGACCCGCAGACGGGGCAGGTGAAGGCTCTCATCGGCGGCCGTAATTACGGCATGAGCCAGCTCAATCGCGCGATGGCGAAACGGCAGCCGGGCTCGTCCTTTAAGCCTTTCGTCTACGCGGCCGCGCTCAACACCGGTCTGACCGGGGGCGGTACGGTGCTTACTACGGCGAGCCAGGTCAACGACGAGCCGACCACCTTCTGGTTCGACGAGAAGCCTTATGAGCCGGCCAACTTTAAGAAGGAGTATCACGGCGTTATCACCATGCGCGAGGCGATCGCACACTCGGCGAACGTCGCGGCGGTCCGCTTCGCGGAAGAGACCGGCTATACCGCCGTCGTCGATCTGGCGCGCCGCGCCGGGATGAATCTGAACATCCGGCCGACCCCGGCAGTCGCACTCGGCGCCTACGAAGTTACGCCGCTCGAAATCGCCGGCGCGTACACCATATTCGATAACCACGGCCTTTTCACGAAGCCGAATTTTGTCGCCTCCATCAGCGACCAGCACGGCAGCAGCATCTTCGACGACAAACCGGAGCACAAGCAGGTGCTGGATCCGCGCGTCGCGTTCCTGATGGATAGCCTGCTCAAGGAAGTGGTCACTACGGGAACCGGCGCGGGCATACACGGCCTGGGAATCAATTTCCCGGTCGCGGGCAAGACCGGAACGTCGCACGATGGCTGGTTCGCAGGCTTCAGCTCCAAATTGATTTGTATTGTCTGGGTCGGCTTCGACGACAACCGCGAGCTCAATCTTGAAGGCGCACACTCCGCCCTGCCAGTCTGGGCCGAGTTTATGAAGCGCGCCCACGAACATCGCGAATATCACAACGTCAGCGATTTCGACCCGCCCGCCGGAATCGTGAGCGAACAGATCGACCCCGCTTCGGGCCTTCTGGCCGCGGCCGGCTGTCCGCAAGTCCGCACTGAATATTTCATTGAGGGTACGCAACCGGTCGAGATGTGTCCGCTGCACGCCGGCGGCGGAACGCGCGTTGCGAGCTGGGAAGCCGTGCCTCCCGTCGCGGCCGTTCCGTCATCCTCCGTCCGGCCTGCGCCCGCGGCGTCAACGTCGCAAAGCGAGTGGCCTTCCTCCCAGCAGCGTGCATCGCAGACGGCCCCGGCGCCCGTCGACGCCACCCAACCCCCCCAGGCAGTACCAGCAGCCCAACCGAAAAAGGAACGCAAAGGAATATTGGGTCGTATTAGAGATATATTTAAGTGAACGGAGTTTGGAGCCGGGAGCCAGCGTTCTGAGTCCTTGCTCCGGAAACAGGGGGCTCAATGCTTTCCTTATTGCTATTAGCTTTCATCTCCACTGGAGATACGCCACAAACCAAGATCACTCCCGAAACTCGGGGTGATATCTATATGGCCCGCAAGATGTATCGTGAGGCTGTCGAAGCCTACCAACTGGGCCCCAAGAACAATGCCGTGATATTGAACAAGACCGGCATCGCGTACCACCAAATGCTCGACCTTCGGACCGCCAAGAAGTATTACGAGCTTGCCGTCCGAGCCAATCCGCAGTACGCCGAGGCCATCAACAACCTCGGTACCGTCTACTATGCCGCGAAAAGCTACCGCCGCGCCATCGGCTATTACAAGAGGGCGTTGCGATGTACGCCGGAATCCGCGTCGATTTACAGCAATCTCGGGACGGCTTACTTCTCGCGCAAGGACTACAAAGACGCCACCATCGCCTATAAGAAGGCTCTCCAACTCGACGCGGAAGTGTTTGAATCGCGCAACACCACGGGTGTTTTATTGCAGGAGCGCAACGTAGAGGAACGCGCCAAGTTCCATTACTACCTGGCCAAGACCTACGCGGAGGCCGGAGCTAACGATCGGGCGCTGATTTACATGCGAAAGTGCATCGAAGAAGGATTCAAAGAAAGGAAGAAGTTCCAGGAGGATCCGGAGTTCGCGAAGATGCGCGACTTGCCGGAGTTCAAGGAATTGCTGGCGCTTGATCCGCGTGTTCTGTAAGGGAACCGCGGCGGTTTTCTTTTCTCTTTGCTTCCTATCGCTGTCGTGCTCGCGCGGAGGCCCCTCTCGGGAGCCCGTCGAGCGGCTCGCAATTTTGCCGCTCGAGAACCTGTCGGGAAATCCTGCCCTGGACTGGGCCAGCCGCGTTTCGGCGGCGATTCTAGCGTACGATCTCACAGGTCCCAGAGATGTTCATCCTTTGCGCGTCGAGTCTATCCGCGACGCGCGCCTGCAGAACGCCGGCCAGTATCTGGAAGGCTATTTTGCGGGCGAAAACGGCATTTTGAAGTTTCACTCCACGGTCGAGAATGCCGATGCCCGGAAGATTGAGCGTACGGCCGTCACCCCAGCCCGAGCCGACGATCTAGTCGGCGCGATGAACAAGCTCGCGAAGGATCTCAATCCTCAAGCCCGGGCCTTCCCGCACTGTAGCCAGGCAGCGCTCGAAGCGTACGGCGCGGCCACGCCCGATCCGACCTGCGTCCCAGCCTATCTTCCATTAGCCGAGGCAATGCTGGCACGCGGCGATCGCGATGGAGCCGCGCATGCCAGCGCCACCGCGCTCGCGCTTCCTAACGTCGATCCTATCGATCGCGCTCAATTCGAGTTTCTCGCCGCCACGGCAAAAGGCGATGCGGACGCGAAACTCCAGGCGCTGCGAAAACTCGCCAAGCTGCTGCCGGCCGATCCCGAGCTGCTACGCAACACGGGTGAGTTGGAGGTCGCGCAGCGCGATTTTCAAGCGGCCGTCAAGACTCTTGACGCGGCCACGCAAGCCGATCCAGACGACGCGCAGACTTGGAACCTCTTAGGTTACGCCCGCGCTTACGCGCACGATCTGAAGGGCGCGATGGAGGCGCTCAATCAGTATCAGAGCATGCTGTCGCCCGAGGAACCGAATCCGTTCGATTCGATGGGCGAAGTCAGTTTCTACCTCGGCGATTTCGCATCGGCCGAGCGTTATTTTTATAAGTCGTACCAGAAGAACGAAGCGAACTCCCAAGAGCTGCTCAAATCCGCCGAGGCTCACCTGATGACGGGCGATCTTCCCGGCGCGGATCGATTGCTTCAACAAAGGACAGATTGGAATCCTCTTGATCGCGCGCAATGGGAATTCCTGACCGGACGCCGCAAGCAAGCCATTGCGCGTCTCGAAGCTGTTCCGCCCAGCCCGCCGATACAAGCGCAACTGGGGTTGTGGAAGGCGCAGACCGGCCTCGCGCCGGCCCCGGGGAATCCTAACGATCCGTTGGGACGAGCGGTGTTACTATTCCTGACTGGAAAATTCGCGGAGGCAACGCCGATTCTCGAAACCGTTTATCGCGCCACCAACCCTGACGCCGACGGAGCGGTCCGCACCATGCTGGCCTGGAGCTACACCCAAACCGGCCGCGGCAACGAAGTGAAGAAATTGCTGGATCTTTATCCGATCCCGTTGGGATCGAACGAACCCGCGATCCTGGCGTCGCTCACGTTCCCGCGATTTCTGGCGTTGCATGGAGACCGCCAGTTGGCGGCAAAATTCGCAGGCGACCTCCCCGACAAGTCGAACTGACAACTAAGAACCAGCAACTAACAACGCTCGAATAACTCGGCCGCCCCGTGCCCGCCGCCGATACACATCGTTACCACCCGATTGGCAACGACCACCGCCTCTCTCTCTCAGGCCTCAGGGCAAAAATTGTGAAGGAGCCGTCTCTACACCCCGGCGGATGTCGGTGGCTATTTTCTCGCCCATAACACAGCCGCGTTGCACCCGGCGTGAGCCCACCTGTACAAACCAGTGATAGTTACGGCGGAATGAGACTTTGCGAGATCGCAGAACGCAGTAGCCATCCCCATGACGACGATCTCCCGGCTGTTGGCCGAGTCGGCGACTGTCGTACCGGCGCCGACAAATTCGCAGCCCAGAGATGGATGCACCAGGAGGAGGCCGTTATCTCCCGTGCCAACCATCGTTGTTTTAATGCCGGTCCTTGGATCGTTGCTCCAATCGCGCACGACCCTGCCGTCTGGCGGACGGTTCACCAATAGA
>JBEKUT010000484.1:0-5491 GCA_049514735.1 Bryobacteraceae bacterium | reverse complement strand
AGAGGGTTCCCCGAGTTTGAGCAGTTCTACCATCGCCGGTTTCCCGGCGGGCACTCAAGTTTTCGCTTAAGTCCGATGCGTCTGCCGATTCCGCCACGCCCGCACGGCTTCAAAGATAGCACGAAACGCCGGCTGACCCGAGCGGACTCTTGAGTCCCCTTGGTATATCCGTAAATTACTGCAGCTACTGAAGCTATGGAAGTGAACTTTATAAAATTTGAAACTGTGCAATTAACCGTGTAAATTTCATTCCTCAAATTCCCTTGTCACATCTGCTTCTTTCCAGACAGGTATTTCTGGCTTGGGCGTTTCCCGTACAAGTTGGCCGTGTGCCCGCCATCCTCGGAATAGCTGGAGCGTTAAGATTGCTATTAAATGATCCGGGCCGCGGCTATCGCTGTCGTGTTTCTTAGGGTGGTTTCCTCGGGTGGGCGCAAGCGGCGTTGACGCAGCAAGCTGCATCCCGGCCACAACCTCAAGACGTGTTTCGCCAGTCTCTGCAGGAGTTGGTCGCCTATTCGCCGGACCCGTGCGGTCCGCCTTATGACAACGAAAACAATTGGCACACTTCCGCCATCGAGTCTCGCCTGTTCGACGCTGCTCAAGACATCGTCGCAGACGCACTCAACGACGGCGCTGCGGCGCGAGCGCCAAAGGACCGTGCAAGCGCGGCGCTCAAAGCGCTTGAGGACGAGAGCGCCCGGATCAACACCGGATGGCCGGAAGAGAATCGTTTTCATTTTGAACTGTTGGAGATCGCTCCGGCCCTGGTCGTAAAGATGGGAGTTCGCTCCCACGAGCGGTTTTTTGTTTTCGGCATTTTTGAAGGTGCAACTGGAAAGGCGCATGCGATGTGGGATGAGATCGGTTCCGACGAAGAAGGGTTGGCTGAGCCTGAGGCTGCGCGATCGACCCTGAGTCTGTTCGCTTTGCACCGAGGCCCTTCCGGGAATGCGCGGTTTTTGGCAGAGTTCGGCCATATCGGCTGCGCAGGCAGCACCGGCGTAGCGTTTGATGCGCGCGAATGGAACCCCGAACGTATTGCCGGTCTCACCCAGATCATTAAGCAATCCGGCGCCTTCGGTCTGGATAAAGTGCCCGAGTTCCCGCAAATCGGCGATCTTAAGACCGAAGGTCTGCGCGTAACGCTCCCTTATTGCTGGTTCTCCCCTATTGACACCTGGGACAATCCCAGCATGTGCGCTGTTGATACCTACGACCTCTCGGGAGACAATGCCAAGTTCATCTCGCGGGTTTATAATCGACCGGACCTTTTGCCGGTTGCCAAGGCCATCGAATACGCAGCGCAACGCGACTATGGCGCGCTCCTTGGTTATTGCGGCAGCGTGCGGGTGGCCGACGGCATGATGCGCGACCTTCCTCCTTTTGTCTATGCTGGCGCTGCCATTCACGTGACTCCAACTGGGAACGGGAAAAAGCGCATCGAACTTGGCGACGGCCCAACATATCGCTTCGACGTCGAGAAGCGCAATGGACGCTGGCTGGTCGTCGCCTTTAAATCGGAATGATCGGCGCGCTCAAAATTATCGGAAGAGACATGCACTTTGACGCATAGTCGCCATCTCGGAGAAGTCTTATATCCAGGTAGTTCCCGCGATGTGGGAACGCCATGCCGAGGTCAGGGATCGGCACGGCAGCCAGCACCCAAGTGCTTTCGGAGAGTTGGAACGCGGCGGCGGGAGGGTCGGTATAGACGTTATTGACCGTCACCGTGGCGAATTTGCTTTTTGTTTGGAACGGATGGATGTTCATACAAACAGCGCAGCGAAATCGCGCGCAGAGATAATCCGCGTGCCTTTGTGGGAGTCGAGATCGAGCAGGCCGTTCTTGTCGCTCGTCACGAGGTAATCGGCCTTGCCCGCTTCGGACAGAGCCAGCAAGTAATCGTCGTCGGGATCGGAAGATCGATGTCATTGGCAAGCTTCCTTAGCTGGTTGACCAAGCGGCCCGCCTTATGGGGCTGGATCAACTCGGCGCAGGTCGGCAGCGTAAATTTCCCTTCCAGCCACATTCTGACGACAGCGGCGGGCGGGCCGGCCGGGACGATCAGGGCGGACACGAGGACGTTGATATCGATGACCACGCGCATCAGGCTTTGTCAGCCTTTTCCTTGGTGCGGCGTTCGGCGCGGACCTCTGACGGCCTTGTCCACGATGCGCTGGATTTCCTGGGGGCCGGCGTCGGCGTTGCGCGCCCAGATGTCCTGCACCGTGCACTGAAGCACACGCCGGTTAACGGCATCCTCGACGAATTTCGAGAGATCGCCTTTCTTCATGCCCTGGGAGCCCAGGAACGTACGCAGATTCAAATCGATGTCTTTGGAGACCTTGAGGCTCCAGCGGACAGCTTGTTCTTCCATTTTTTTCACCCCAAAGCGCGCCTTGCGAATCGGCACCGCGCTCAGCGCATCAGGGATTCCCAGTAGCCTGATACTCAATCGGGTACCATAACTACTGGAACTGTCACCCGTAGAGGTCCTCCGCAACTCTCCTGGCTCGGTCGGCCGGGAAGGTCCCTAGAAAAGACCCACCAGCGTGCGGATGGTCGAGGCAGGCTCCTGAGCTTAGGTCTGAACCTGTTACAAGCCAAGTACGGCTTCTTAGAAAGGATTACGTTTTATGCGGCTGAGCCTCAAGCATCTCAATTGGGCCAGTAAATTTCCGCGCGGAACTAGACCGCTCGGCATCGGAGGACTTGTAATGGCAGTAATTACGCCTATCGCGCTTGCTGCGCCCATCGCGATTTACAGTACAGGGTATGGCCTGGCGCCCGGCCAACTGGACCCCAACTATACCTTAACCGTTAACGCCCTGGGCAACGGGACCTCGACTTATGTGGCCGAAGGGGAGCCTCCGACGAACTGGCCCCTCAATGGAACCTGGGCAACCAACCCGCCCGCAGCGTGGATCGCTCCGGAGGCGAATGTGGTGGACGTCCCGGGCACAGGCAGCGACACCCAGTACGTTTACACGACAACGTTTGACCTCCTCACTGGTTTTGATCCGGCGACGGCGAACCTTACCGGCTATTGGACGGCGGACAATTTCATTGCCCAAGTCCAGTTGAATGGACACACGGTGTATAATTCAAGCTCCTGCATGTCGCCCAGTCCACAAGGCGGTTACTTTTTCCAAAACCTATACCCGTTTGATATCGGCAGTGATTTTCAATCCGGCATCAACACGCTTTCGTTCATGGTAACGAATTCGAATTGCTTCAATACCCCGCCGATGACGAATCCTACGGGGTTGTTGGTTGACATTTCGGGAACCGTGGACCCGACCGGTACCGTCGTGGCGCCACTTGGTTCGATCCCCGAGCCTGGCACCTTATTTTGTACGGCGTTCGGCTTGATGCTCTTGATTTATCGCGTAACCTTGCGCGATCGCGGGGTTGGGCTGCCTTAGGACAAAGCGACGGCGCCTTCGTTTTGAGATTCAACCTACTGGCTGCGCCAAGCTTGCTGGAGTTTCTCAGCGAAGGCCGACGGCGCTCGTTCGGCACGGCGGGGTTCCGTCGTGCCCGGTTGCGGCGTTTCCACAGCGTGCAATTCAGGCGCATCGGGAGACACAACTGGAGAACCAGCCGGCTCGGTCCCGGTCCCGTTCTGACTCACCGGTTCTGCGGGAGCCTGACTCGCCGGTTCCGTAACGCCTTCGTCACCCCCCTCGTCAAGGAACCGCGCCTTTTTAAGAACTGCGCGGTCGAGGGCGGCATTGTAGGCTGTCCAGCAACCGTCGACGTTGCGGTCCCTGGCAATCGCCGCCCGCATGCACTCCATTTTCGAATCGAGATTATCCAGGTGATGCAGCAAGAGAGCTTCCGGAAACACCGGCACCTTGGGCGAACCATACTCCAATTCGCCGTGATGACTTAGAATCATGTGTTCGAGCAAAATCCGAAGCTTGGGCGGAAAATCGGGGATCCGCGCGATCTTGTCGTTCAGCATCTGCATACCGATCGCGATATGACCCAGCAATTGACCGCCGGTGCTATATCCAAATGTCCGCTCGTAGCTGAGCTCGGTCGTCTTGCCAACGTCGTGGAGGATGGCGCCAGTCATCAACAGATCGACGTCGATGCCTTTGTAATGCGACGCCGTAGCGCGGCAAAGTTGGCACACCGACAGCGCGTGTTCGAGCAGGCCGCCTAGAAAAGCGTGATGCACTGTTTTCGCCGCCGGCGCGGAGCGATACATCCGGGCAATTTTCTCGTCGTCCATGAAAGCGTCGAGCAAAGCGTGAAGATGAGGGTTGCGGATATCGCTTATAATGCCTCGCAACTCCGCGAACATCTCGTCCGGGTTGCGCTCGGAACTGGGGAAATAATCCCCCAGATTCACGTCCGAGTCCTGCAGCCGCGCCATTTTGTGAATGGTTAGCTGCGGCCGATTCTGGAAGATCTGCAGTAGTCCTTTGACCTTGACGAAATCGTCGCGGTCGAACGTATCCATCACTTCCGCGACGTTGTCCCACATCTTGGCGTCCACTTCGCCAGTGCGGTCGCCGAGCAGGAGTGAAAGATAGGGTTCGCCCGATTTCTTCTGGCGGACATCCTTGGTGTGCACCAGGAACGTCGTAGTCATGACCTGATTAGGCAACAGGTCGCGGACGAAAAATGATTTCATGCGCTACTTCGACGAAGAGCTCGTCGTTCTTGTCTCCGTGCCCGGAATCGGCACCGCCCACAGCAATTTCTTCATCTTCGGCCGGTTCGAAACCTGGGCCTTCGTCACCGTCTCCGGCTTCAGCGTCGCCGGATCGTTCCATGACGTCGTCTGACCGGGAGCGGCGCCGGTATCCACATACCCGGTCTTAACTTCAAGGTACGCTTCTTTGCGCAGCTTCGTCAGGTACTCGCGGACAGCCGGCTGCATTTTCGGCGCATACAACTTATCCATGATTTCGTTCTCGACCTCGCTCAACTCAGCCTGGCCCTCTTTCTGGTGATCTTCGACCTTGAGGATTAGGAATCCGTTCTCAATCTTCATCGGGTCCGTGATGTAGCCCTTGGGCTGCGACCACACTGCATTCTCGAGATTGGCCTGCAATTCGCCCTTCTTGAATCCACCCAGATCGCCCATGTTCTTCGCGGTGACGGCGTCGGAATTGTCGCGCGCCATTTCGGCGAATCGTTCACCCTTGCGTGCCCGCGCCACGAGATCTTTCGCCTTCTTGTCCGCGGCAGCTACTCCCGCGGCGTCTTTGCCCTCGGTGGAAACCATGATCTCGCGAAGGAACACGCGCTCCTGCCGGATGAATTCGGATTTATGGGCATCGTAATACGCCTGTTCTTCTTCTTTCTTGATGCTCATCTTGCTGCCGACTTCCTCGCGGATCACGCGCTGTGTCAGCATACCGTTCTTGATGTCGGCCTTGTAGTCTTCATAGGGCATGCCAGTCTGCTGGTGGACGTACTCTTGAAATTTTTCCGGATCGGCGATGCCGGATTCCTTTTGAAGATTGGCAAT
>JBEKUT010000483.1:0-5496 GCA_049514735.1 Bryobacteraceae bacterium | reverse complement strand
GCGTATTTCAGCTCGCCATTGTTTGGGGCCTGGTGTACGCTTGCAACCGCTGAAATCAAGATGAAGGAGTTCGATCGCGTTCACGCCACGATCGCGAAGATTCGTGGTTGGCTGGATGGCGATTTCACACGTTTCTACGATCAGGACCCGCTGTCGACTTTTCCGGATTATGAGGCGAAGTTCTTTACTCTGTCGGCTCAGTTGGCGGAGGCGGAGGGGAGGAACGCGGATGCGCTGGCGTTCTATCAACATGTGATGACGAATCCGTACTTTCATCGCGAGTATGGCGGCTGGGTCAAGGAAACTCGTGCGGTGTGGAAACAATTGGGAGGGACGGACGAGGCATGGGCGACATTTTCGATGGTTCCGAGTCTTCCTCCGGGAGTGCCCACAGGCGAACGTGGAATGCCGTTTCTGCCGTGGATCGCTGTCGATTACAAACTGCCCGAGATGAACGTGCCCGATCTCAGTTCTCGAACGTGGACGACGAAAGATTTCGAGGGCAAGACGACGCTGGTCTATGTGTGGGCATCGTGGTGCGGGCCTTGCTGGCCGCACCTTCCTGGAATTCAGAAGCTCTATAACACCATAAAAGGGCGGCAGGATATTCAAATCGTGACGCTGAGCGTGGATGAGGATCGGCAAAAAATGGCCTCGTTTATGAAGGAGAAAGGTTACTCGTTCCCGGTTCTGGTCAGTAAGGCTTACGTGGATACTGTGATTCCACACGTGACTCTGGGGCAGTCCTGGATCGTCGACCGAACGGCATCGGTACGGCTGTGGCGTGCGGGGCCGTTCGTTGGGAGCGATCAGGCTTTCGTTGACGAATCCATTTACAAGCTGACGGGAAGATGATTGCGATGAGAGTGGGTACACTGAGTTAAGTCATTGAATTTGTGATCCTTATGCTTCTGAGAACGGCCTTGCGGAAGCAGAAATCGTGGTCCTGCCTCCGCAGTTGCTGTTGTTTGACGGCGCGGAGGAGGTCTGCTTCGGTTTCAGTATAGGATCTGGTCAAGCGTTTTCGATGGGTTCAAGGGCGTGGGGTTCGTTTCGAGCCTTTTAATTCGTTTGGGATACGGGGAATATTAAACTTCAATAATTCTTCGCAATGGCTTTTGTGGGTCACCCTAATATCCAGCTGCCGGCCATCGTTATACACAAGTACGTATACTGGATCTGGGTGCAGGAGAAGGCAGGACGAAAGATGGCAGTTATGACACGCAAGAAACCGGCTTCGCAGGTGAGCATCACGGAGGGCAGTGGCAACGTGTTTGCAGATCTTGGCCTGCCCAGCCACACGTGTCTCTGCTGATGCGCAATCGTGCGGGAAGCTTCTCCGTGGGACGTCTCATGGAGTTTCTGACCGCCCTTGGTCAGGACGTAGAGGTCGCGGTCCGACCCTCCGGCAAGGAACGTGGCGAAATGTCCGTGACGATTGGCTGACGGTTGTGTTCAAGCCTGCTGGCGGCTCTTTGTGCCCGGCGCAAAACGGAGCTAGAGCAGCCCAGCGGCCTCGTTTTTCCAAATTTGGAGATCTGGACCGCACTTCGTCGCAGCCAATCCTCGATCACTCGGCTTGCTTCAGTCCAACGTCCCACACGTGATTGAATCCGAGGAAAAGCTGGTTCAACCGGTTCACCAGGCGTGGCGACAGGTTCTCGTCGAGAAGCAGTTTCACCCGAGGTTCGCATTGTGGCCTACTTCGGCGGCGTAATGATATACTGCCGGGAAGTCAGCCTTTTCGAGATCGGGATGTTCACGGAGAATCTCGTCTTCGGTCATGCCCGCGCCCAGCCACCCGAGTACATCCCACACCGTGATGCGCAGCCCGCGGACACAAGGCTTACCGCCTCGTTTCCCCAGCTCGACTGTGATTCTCGTGCCAACTGGTGACATCGTCGCTTCGCCTGTCACTAGTATGGCATCGTAGAGCAGGCCAGCGGCTAAGGGCCGATAGGGCTGCGGATCAACGTGCAATAAAACGTCTTACATGCGGGCTCTGAATCCGCCGCGGGCGGCGAAGAAGGCGGCGAAGCCGACTTCTCGAAGAGCGTTAGTGACGTCGCCGGTTGGTGTGAGGCCAATCACTTCTAGGATGAAACCCTCGGGGAAGGCAAAATCGGTGTCGCCCATTTCCCCGTGATGTTCTTCTAAGGTTGGAAGGATGTCGAGCAGGTTGGCAAGCCGGTCTTCCGGATTGTTGACTGCATAGCTGGTGAGAGCGCCTTTTTCGTTGTGACCGGCAACGGGACTGGTTTCCTGGAAGTGCTGACAAGCGTCTTTATTTCCAGGCGTCGAAACGACCCAGACAGGGGCCAATTGGGCAGCACTGCCCAAGCGGTCGCCGTAATCGGGGTCCACTACTACGATGAGATTGCTCATTTTGATGGCTGCACTTCTAGTATGAGGCCATTGAGCGAAAGGTAAAGCGATTTCAGGGGTGGTACTTACGGGCGCGAGGTTCTGTTTGGGAGGGAGTCGGGGATTGGCGCTACGTAGTAGGGGAGCGTGGGGGATGAAGCACAGAGGATGAGATACGGCCCTTGCAGGACTGTTGGCGGCATGTTTTTCGCGGGTGTCGTGTTCGCTGTGGAGCTCGGGGAGAAGCCCGGTTTTTCGAAATCTAGTTCGAACTTCCCGGCAGTTATTCCGTAGAAGGTGAATGTCCCGTTCTGGTTGGTCTCGGCTGTTGCGATTACGTCGGCAACCGCTCCCTTCCGGTCACGGCTCGGAATGGGGCGGAGTTTCACGGTCACGTGCTCGATCGGGTCGTCACACATGTCGATTACGCGCCCGGATATCTGGAACAGCAGCGCTAGGAGTAAAACGCTGGTCATAATGCCTAACTCATGATACGTCCGTTGCGGTCGAGTTTCAGGACCTTGCCGCCCCATTCGACCGTGTTTCCGAAGAGGGAGGCGACCCAGATGGCGACGGTGTAGAGATCGCGGAATGGGATGAGATAGAAATATTTCAAAACGTCGCTGGAGCGCAGCACTCCGTAACCGGCGGTTACGGCCATGACAAGGCGCAGAAGCAGGAGCGTTACAGCCACGGCGGGAAGGCCGCAGCAGGCGGCGAGAAGCGCCCATAGTGTCGCGAAGGTGACCGGCAGTCCGAGGTATCCTCCGGTGCGCGATAGTCGCACGGTGCGGGACCAGCGGACCTGGTGACGCCAGCCGGCGGACCACGTGGATGCCGATAGCGTGGTGGTTACAATCGGCCGGGCGATTACGTTGCGGCGTCCCAGAGCGTGCAGGTGGCAGCCGAGTTGATAATCGTCGGCGAGATAATCGGCTATCGCTTCGAAGCCGCCGATCTTCTCGAGATCGGTGCGGCGGAAGGCCAGGGTTGAGCCGAGCCCGAACTCCGAGACACCTACGAATGGCGCGACCAGAGCGCTAGGGGCGAAGTCCGTTGCCACTCCGAGCGCTTCCCATCGCCCTGGCCACGTGCGGCTGCGTGCGCGATAGAGACAGGTGACGAGGCCGACTCGAGAGGGCGCTAGTTCGGAAACAACGTCGCGAATGTAGTTTGATGGAACGGTGATATCGGCGTCGTTGACGATTAGAACTGGGTGGCGGGCTTCGCGGGCGAGGTCGATCAGGGTTCCGACTTTGCGGTTCGGCGTTACCGTGTGGCAAACGATCACGCGGACGCGCGGATCGGCGATGTGGAGTTTGCCGACATCATCTTCTCGAATGCCGAGAAGAAGTTCGAATTCAGGATAGGACTGATTGAGATGGCTCGCGATGGCGTCGGTGAGTTCGGGTGCAACGCCTCGAATCGGTTTCAGGATGGAAACGGGCGGCTGGTCCGTTGGAAGGAGCGGTCGCTTTCTAATCAGACAGGCGGCGATGGCAAGAAGCTGGTATGCGGCGGCGACAGCGCAAATGGCGATCGGAATCCAGATCACTGCACGGCGAGGAGCGCGACTCCAAACGCGATCAGCCCGGCTCCGGCCCAGCGGCGAATGTCGACCGCCTCTTTCAGCAATACCCGCGCGAGAATTGTTTCCACCACGAAGCTTCCGGCCGTGGCGGGAACGGCGAAACTCAGGTCTGCCTCGGTGAGCAGTTTCATGAAGGCGAAAAACGACAGCGCCATCAGGATCACGGTCATCACAAGGTAGGGACGACCCAGAAGTTTGCCGAACATGCGGCCGAGTTTGGTGGGGCGGAAATCGGAGACTTCGCCGTGCCGCTTCATCTCGATGGTCTGAAGCACGTCGGCGCTGACGGTACTTGCAACTATAACCCCGACTAGGAGCCACTCTCTCATGCGGCCTTCTCCAGAACGGGAGTTTCCTGCCGGGCGGTACGAGGGCTGGTCATGCCGACCAGTATGATGCCCGCGATGATCAACACGGTGCCGGACCAGCGCGCCATCGAAATCTGTTCGCCGAAAAGGAATTTTCCAATCAGCGCTTGAATAATGTAACCGGCCGACGTCACTGGCAAAACGTAACTGAGATCGGCCCAGCTTAACAACGTCATGCGCGACAGAAACCAGAGAATGAGGAGCACGATGCCGAGCGTCACCCAAGGATTGAAAATCGCTTTTAGGTAAAGCAACGGCGAAAGACCGGGATCGCCGACGTGCTTCATGCCCCAGGTGAGAGCTGTATTGCCCAACACGTTGCTGAGCACAACGATTAAGGTGAACAGCCTGGTTTTAAGCTGAATCCGAGACAAGCATCAGTCTCCAGTGGAGAGCGAACGCGCCTCCGATTTTGCGGCAGCGCTCGCGAGAGTCGCTTCGCGGTGTTCCTTAACGAACTGCTTGCGCTTGGAACGGAGCGCCAGATATTCGCGGGCTTCCTTATAGAGCCGTGGAACGTCGTTGTTTTGAATGGCCTTCCTTACGACGCGCCAGGCGGCTTTGGGACGGAAATAATATTCGCCGTAGAAGCGCTCCACCCAATCCACCAGTTCCCCTTTATCGAGGTGCGGATAGATGACGTTGGGCAACTGGTGGCCGGCGCCGTCCTGCATGGCTTCGATGCTGACGAAATCGTTCTTCGTCGCGTACTCGTGGAATTCGGTTCCCGGATACGCATGGCCGAGCGATACCTGGATGGTTTCGACGTTCAGGCTCTTGGCGAAATCGATGGTCTTACGCAGGGTTTCGCGGGTTTCGCCGGGGAGGCCGACGATGAAATCTCCATGGATGGTCAGGCCGGTCTTGTGCGCGTCCGCGGTGAAGCGCCGGGCCATATCGATGGTCGCGCCCTTTTTGATGTTCTTAAGGATCTGCGCATCGCCCGATTCGTAGCCGACGATCATCAAGCGGCAGCCCGCGTCTTTCATGGCGCGCAACGTCTCGGCGTCGGTGGTGACGCGCGAGGTGCAGCTCCACGTAAAGTTCAGCGGCTTGAGCTTTTTGCAAAGTTCAATGGTGCGATCTTTCTTGTAATTGAAGGTGTCGTCGTCGAAGAAGATCTCTTTCAAGCCAGGGAAATTTTCGAGGACGTAGCGGCATTCGTTCACGACA
>JBEKUT010000482.1:0-5548 GCA_049514735.1 Bryobacteraceae bacterium | reverse complement strand
TTCGAGAATTCAATGCCCGCGATCGGAGTCCGCGACATCAGGAAGGTTTTGAGAATGCCATCGTCGACAATCGTCACAGGCCGGCCCTTCACGCCTTCGTCGTCGTAATCGTACCAGCCGTTGAGATCGACAGCGCCGAGTGTCTTGCGCGTCGGATCGGAAATTACCGAGAGAAAATCCGGTAGGACGGGCGCGTTCAAACTCTTCGTGAACGTCTGCCCCTCGCTCTCCTCTTTCTGCCGATGCCCTTCGATGCGGTGACCGAAAATCTCATGGAAGAACACGCCCGCCGCGCTTCCCGATAGAATCGCCGGGCCCACAAACGGCTCGACCACCGGAGCTCGCATCAGATCGTCGAGCTGTTGACCGACGTGATTCACAGCAGCTTGAATCGCCTGGGGTGTTCCCAGATGGTCCGGCTCGCCGGCTTCGAAGGTCTGCGTGGCAATGAGATCCATGCCGTCCGGCGCTTTGCCGCGCGCGTTGATGGCGAGCGTCGTGAACGTCCGCCCATACTCGAGTTTCGTGCCCTCCGTATTGACCAGGTACTTCGTCTCGCGATTCACCACTAGCGTCACGCCGGAGCTTAGGACGGTGTCGTATTTCGACAGCTCAGCCGACCATCTGCGCAAATTCGCAATCCATTCGCCCTCGGAAAATCTGGCCCGAGGCGGAATCTCTTCGTGAACGACAGGCTTCTCGGCTGAGAAATCGTCGGATTGATCTTCGGCTGCCATTTGCGTCTGAGCATTGGATTTGATCTCGATCAAGCGCCGCGCGGCCGCGCGATAGGTGCGGTCCGTCTCCAGCCACACAACACGCCGAATCGCGTTTGGAACATCGTCGAGAGGCAGGGCAGCTCCCGGCGTAAAACGCGTTCGGCGCTCTAGAAAGTTGTGATAGTTATCGAGCTTCGGAGTGCCTACGCGGACCGTAATATCCAGATAGCGGCGATGTGACTTGTTGTTAGTAAGTAGCGACCCCAGCCCCGTAGTAATGATCTGAGATTCCTCTTCCGTCACTTCATACGCCATGTAGTATGGTGGAGGATCAGCCTTCTGTTTTAAGACTGTGAAGTTCCGCATCAATTCTTCAGTGAGAAGTTGCGGAAGAGACTGGGCAGAAACTGCACAGGCGCAGACGACGAACAGAATGGGGAAACGCACGAACCTTCAGGATAACGCATCGCCATGAAAATCACGCGGATTAGCACGGCTGTACTGGAATCGAATTTCGATTGGACGATCGTCAAGATTGAGACGGACGAGGGCATCACCGGATACGGCGAGGCGTTCGTCGGACCGGGCTTGACGGCCGTAATCCGCGAGTTCGCTGGGATCCTCGTCGGCGACGATCCCACGTCGATCGACCGCGTGCTCCGCCGTCTGCGTTTGAGTTCTCTCTATGCATCGCCGGGGCTGATGTTCCATGCTATCGGGGGCATCGAGTGCGCGCTGCTCGATATTATTGGCAAGCGGCACAAGCTCCCGATCTGGCAGATCCTCGGCGGAAAATATCGCGAGACAGTTCCGATTTACGCCGATTGCCACGCCGGCGAGGCGTTAGAAAGTATCAACGCGCTGCTGGTTCCGCGCACGCCGCAGTGGATGAAGGAGGCGGTCCCGAGCGAGCGGGCCAGCGTGGTCAGCTTGAAGCACCACGGTTGGGACGCTTCAAAGAAGGATCATCTGACCGCGGACGCTTACGCATCCCGAGCTTCAGAGATGGTCGCGCGCGGATTCAGCATTTTGAAATTCGACGTTGATGTTCCCACTCCGTACGAGACCGATGAATATAATCGCGCCCTGAGCGCGGCAGAAATCGAGTATGCCGAATCGCTGGTGGCCGCGGTGCGGAAGGCCGTCGGGCCGCATATCGGACTCGCAATCGATTGCCACTGGAACTATGGGGTGGAAGCGGCGATCCAACTCGCGCGCGCCGTGGAGCCGCATGCGTTGTTGTGGTTCGAAGATCCCGTTCCGCCGGAGAATATTCGCGCGATCGGCGAAGTGCAGCGCAATACGCGGACCACGGTATCCACCGGCGAGAATCATTATTTCAAGCTGGATTTCGAACGTCTGATTGTCGAAGCGGGTTTACGCGTGCTCGCGCCGGATGTGCAAAAGATCGGGCTCTGGGAAGGTCGCAAGCTGGCTGATCTTGCCGACATGCACTACGTGAATCTGACTTGGCATAACATCAGTGGACCGATTGGAACCATCGCGGGAGTGCATCTCTCGGCGTCGATGCCCAATCTGATCGCGCTCGAGTGGCATGCGGCGAGCGTTCCGTTTTTCGATGAACTAGTTAAAGACTCGGAAGGACCGATGATCCAAAACGGCCGCGTGACGGTGCCGGATCGGCCGGGCCTCGGTATCGACTTCAATGAGGAAGCGGCGTATCGTTACCGCAAGCCCGGCGAATCCTTTTTCGAGTAGCTATTCAGACGCTTTGTGTTTCAGGCGACTGCACGCCGTCTCGGCCCCGGTGGGATCGAGCGCCGCCTTGTTCTCTTGTATGTCCGCAATTTTGCCGTCAGTATCGATCACAAATGTGACCCGGTTGGCAATCCCCATGGCCGGAATTAACACACCGTACTCCTCGGACACTTTTCGCATGTGATCGCTGAGCATCGGAAAGTCAGCGTGCAATTCCTGCTTGAAATGTTTTAAGGTCGGTGTGAAATCCGTACTGACCGCTATAACTTTCGCATCCATTCCATCGAACTTCGCGATACCAGACTGGTACGCCGTCAGTTCCTGAGTTCAGCCACCGGTGAAGGCGGCGGGAAAGAATGCGAGGACGACAAGTTTGCCTTTAAAATCGGACAGCTTGACGGGTTTGTTGTCGGTGTCGGGCAGCGTGAAATCGGGCGCGGTGTCGCCGACTTTCAACTGCGTTTTGGGGGGCGGGGCGGCGTTTTGAGCAGTCAGAGCGGCCGCAACGGCCCCACATGCAAACAAACATAACAGTCGTTTCATGGTTCCTCTCGATACGGAATGGATTCTGTGTTCAGCGTATCAGATGACGGGGACCAATTCTCTTTGAATCTCACCCGTAACGCGCGCTTCGTCCGTTCCGATGAAGACGTCCACTTCGGAACGAATGCCGAAATTCGGAAGGTAAACGCCGGGCTCAACGGAAAAACACGTCGCGGGGATAAGCAGCCGTTCGTCGTGTGTTTCGAGATTGTCCATGTTGGCGCCGGTGCCGTGCACTTCCTCGCCGATGGAGTGCCCCGTGCGATGGACAAAATACTCGCCGAAACCTTTGTCGGTGATATGGCCGCGGGCCGCGTCGTCCACTTCGTAGCCGTGGATGGTCTTCTTTGCCGCAACCGCGGACTTAACTTTCTCAACGGCCGCATCGCGCGCGTCGCGCACTACTTCAAAAACATTTTCGATCTCGGATGGAACATCGGCGCCGCAGAAACCGGTCCACGTGATGTCGTAATACACGGCCGACGGCCTATCCAGCTTTGCCCACATGTCGATCAGCACCGCATCGCCAGGCCGGATCTCGGCATGGTGATCCATGGTCGGTTCGTAATGCGGATTCGACATGTTAGCATTGACCGCAACGATAGGTCCATGGTCGGTAACAAGCCCGTCCTCTTGAAAGGCCGCGCGGATGAAGCGATTGACTTCCCACTCCGTGATTCTGCGCTCCGTGTGGTTTGAATTAGCGATGAGACGGAACGCCTCATTGCGGATGCGGTCCACGCGGCGGCCCGCTTCAAGATGCAACTCCAATTGGCCGGCTGTCCAGATCGCTTCAAAAAGCTGAATCAGATTGGCCGAAGTGACGATGTCTACTCCAGTCCCGCGGATCAGCTCAATCGTCCCGCCGTCAACCATGGAGACATAGGGAATGGCGCAGTTGGGCGAGTACTGCATCGCGATTTGCTTCGCCGTGCCGAGGATTTTCTCGATGCCTCCGACCTGTGTGTTCCATCCCGAATAGACGATCTTCTCGCCCGGTAGAGAATCTAAAATGCCAGATTCAATGCGATGGACTAAGCGCTTGGGATCGCCATTAGTTGGTATGAAATAATACCAACGCCGTGTCGCGTGAGAGGTGGGGTCGAGCTTGAGAATGCGATACGCCAACGGATCGCGCTGGTGATGATCGAAGAATAGCCATCCATCAACACCTTCTTGTTTCAACGCATGCTGAATTTCAGAGATATCGATCATGATGTTTTGACGAGTTGTGAATTGTTGGTTAGGTGTCGATGCCGCACGCGGGTGTTCAGGTTGAGCATCCCAGCGACTTCCTTGGTATCGATGACTTGAAAATCCATCACGTCGTCGAGCCAATCGTGGCTGCGGCCGTCCCAGTGTTGCACGGCAACAGTTAGAGTGTATTCGCCACGGCTCAAGAGACAATCCAACTCGAACTCCACTTCGAGGATATCGCCCGTCTCGAAATCTCCGAGGCTGCGCTCCTCAATACGAGTATTAGTGCCGAACACATCGACTCCGATGCGGTTGCGAATCAGGATGCCGACAACCGGGCTGCTGATCGGCCGCTGGAATTCTCCGGTGACTTGAACGCGAATCACGTCGCCTTGGCGGAACGCACGAGTCGGCTCGCCATCGGCGGCCGTTAATTGCACGTCCGTCACGCGGCTGGATGAGTCTCCATGGCGAAACGTGCTATTGGCTGCGACGTTGTTCTGCCCGCCCGTTTCGGTCGCTGAGACTTTACGCTCGCAATCGAGGACATAGCCGACATAACGATTTACGACGTCTTTGGGCGAACCCTCCATCACCATTCTTCCACCTAACATGAATGCGGCTCGTGTGGCGAGGCGTTTGACTAGGCCGAGATCGTGGGAAACCAGTAGCACGGTGACCCCGCGTTCGCGTAGCTCCTCAAATTTCTGAACACAGCGCGCCGAAAAAATCGCATCGCCGACCGCCAGCGCTTCGTCGACGATCAGAATTTCGGGATCGACGTGAATAGCGGTAGAGAAGGCCAGCCGCACATACATGCCGGTCGAATATTCTTTCACTGGGCGATCGATAAAGCGTCCAATCTCGGCGAAGCTTTCAATTCGTGGAAAGACGCGCTGCATTTCCGATCGCGAAAGACCCATGATCTCGCCATTCAGAAAAACGTTCTCGCGTCCCGTGAAATCGGGGTTGAATCCCGCTCCAAGTTCGAGCAGCGCGGCAATTCTTCCACCGCACAACACACGCCCGATGGTCGGCTGTAAAATCCCACTCACGATCTGAAGCAGGGTGCTCTTGCCGGACCCGTTGGGGCCCATGATGCCGTAGACCTCGCCTTTATTCACATGGAAATTGACGTCGCGTAGCGCCCAGAATTCGGACGCGCGTTTTCGCTTGAAAGGCAGCGCGTCGAGGAGACGGTCTATCGGCTTCTCGTAGAGTTGATAAAGTTTCGAATCGCGGAGGCCGGCGGCCTTGAGTCTGTGGTGCTGTTCGCTCTCGACCAGTTCTGCCTCATTGGTTATTCGCTTCCGCTATCCCGTGGCTTGAGACGCAGCGTACGAATGGGATAGCTGCTCGCGCTATATTGG
>JBEKUT010000481.1:0-5558 GCA_049514735.1 Bryobacteraceae bacterium | reverse complement strand
GTGTTAATGTATGGGCCCTGTCGGCTCGTAGGAGCGTACAATCGGACGATACTGGAAGCCAAATGGAAATTCCGGCAGGCGCGCTGGGTGCGCTCAAAGACTGCAGGAGACCTGGGCAAGAAGGAGGGTTTGCTAAGATGATTCGCAGATTCGGCTATGCTGTACTTACGGTTTTGGCCATCGCCTCGCTGGCGAGGGCAGGTACCTTGACCTTTTCATTCAGCGGGGGCGGGATCACCAGTTCCGGCACCCTGACCATGGTGTCCGCGCCGGACGGTACGTCTGGCGTTTCGACTCCCGGCACCTACGAAATCACTGGCATCACGGGGACCTTTACCGATTCCAACGATGGCATTTCCGGCGCCATTACCGGGCTCTACACGCCCCTTTCTTACATTACGCCTCTCACCGAAACATCCACTATCCCTGTCGGCTTTACCACCGCCGGCCTGTCTTACGACGATCTGTTTTTTTCGGGGGGAAACTCGCCCGCCGACTGCCCGGGTTACCCATTCTCCGGTGGCGATTTCGATATTTTGGGCGTGGCCTTCAACGTGACAGGCGGTTATGTAGGCGAATTTTTTAGCGACGGCAACTACCCAGGGTATTCAGGTCCGGTTTATGCAGCCGCCGACGCCAACTCGACCATTGAACTGGATAACCCCAACCCCGACGGCACCCTCCCTGAACCTACAGGCGTGGTCGGGACATTTACCGTCGTACCCGAACCCGGCACACTGCTTTTGCTTGCCGGCGGTTTAGCAGCGTTGGCGATACGCTTTGCGCGCCGGGCACACCGGTCTTGAAACGCCGGGGATCCTGAAGCGGCTTTGGCTTGCTCAATTTCTTCAAACAGGCTTTCAGGACCTCGAAGAACTACATCGCTTTCGGAGACTCCCTCAGATTTGGTTCGCAAATCCTGGATGGTCGGCAATCGGGAAGTTGGGAACGAAATACGGCGATATTTGAAACTTGGCCGCTACGGAAAGCAATGTTCGCCTTCGGACATGAACATTCCACTTTCGGTCAACCCCCTCAAGGCAATACCAAAGATTCTTAGGACATCAACTACACATAGCCTGGTCCCAAACTTGCCTCACGCCTGACGATGGGAATCGTCAGCGACGCCAGATAAGCCCTCCGGAACCTTCGTCCCGCACCCGGCTTTCATATCGTGCTCATCGCAATCCTGGCCCGCGGCATCGGGACTAGTTCCGCCCTCTTCACCATCGTGGATGCAGTTCTGCTTCGTCCGCTGCCTTATCGCGATCCCGGACGCCTGGTCGCGCTGACCGCTGTTGCCGCCGACCCCAAGTTCGATTCCAACGGATCGTTACCGTATTCCGATTTTGAAGAGTTGAAAGCCCACGCGCGATCGTTTGAAGACCTCGCGATTACGTATCGCACGGGCTGGTCGGAGGTCACGCTCACTGGTGGCATCGAACCTCAAAGAATCCAGGCGGCCTTCGTCTCGCCAAACCTGTTCGCCCTGTTTGGCCGCACACCCATCCTGGGCCGCACCTTTACCGTCGACGAAGACCGGCGGGGCGACCGTCTGGCCGTGCTGAGCCAAGACCTCGCCAGCCTTCGATACGGTTCGGCCGCGGCGGCGGTCGGCCGCGATATCGAGATCGGCGGTGCACAGTGGCGCGTTATCGGAATCATGCCCTCCGATTTCCGCGTCCCTTTCCTATCCACGCAGCTCTGGATGCCTCTCCACGCGCATCCCGAATGGAACGACCGCCGCGAGGCGAACCCCCGTCTGCTGCAGCGCTGGGACGTCATTGCCCGGCTGAAACCCGGCGTGCGCATCTACGCGCTCAGCATCCGAGCGCAGGAAGCTTTCTACGGCGCGGTGGAAGATTTCACGGCACGCGGGAATAACGGCACAGTATGAAAATATTCCGGAAGAGGCGCAGCGGCAAGCGATGTTGGATCAAGTCATGCCAGATTGGCAGGTGACAGCGCTGCTCGAATTACAGGAATACCATACGGGCGGGCAGGGCGGCACAGTGGACGGAGTGCTCACAGGTCTGCTCGGCCGAGCCCCGCTCACAATGGATCGATTTCTCACAGAATTCGCGGGCGAGCTTCGGGGCAACGCGGCGATGGCTTGATTATGGAACCGCTCAACCCCAGAACCGGAATGACCCACGAAGAAGCGCGGGAATTCATCCGCAACCACTTCGAGGAGTTCGTCAATCGCAAGAACGTGCAAATTGGGAACGTGAACTTCGCGCTGGATTTTGTCGACCATGGCGCGGACGTGCCGCCAGGGATGCCCCCTGGACCGGCCGGAGCGATCCAATATGTGAGCGGAGCGCTGCAGCGGTTTCCCGATCTGCATGTGCAAATCGAAGACATGATCGCGGAAGACGACAAAGTCGTGGTGCGAAATCACTGGACCGCCACGGACTCGCGGAACGGCAAGAAACTCGAATTTCGCGGAATCGTAATCTGGCGAATCGCGGCGAGACAGATCGTGGAGCGCTGGGCGTATCTCGAAGCCCCGCATGAAACCTGATCCCCCGGCAACTCAACACCGGCCGCGCCGAGGATGCGTCATCATGGTTAGAAACTCAGAATCATGACGACGCGGCGAGATTTTATCCAAACCTCCGGCCTGGCATTTGCTGCCGCGGCCGTGCCCCATACGGCGCACGCCGGCACGACGCCGCAGCCTTGGTACGGCCACCCCATGCGCTGGGCGCAACTGACGCTGGTTGAGGACGACCCTGGTAAATACGATCCAGCTTTCTGGCTCGACTATTTCCGCAAGACGCATTCCGACGCGTCCTGTCTTTCCGCGGGCGGATGCGTCGCGTATTATCCGACGAAGATTCCGCTCCACTATCGCAGTAAATTTCTGGGCGCCACCGATCCTTTCGGCGAGCTCGTGGCGGGATGCCGCAAACTCGGCATGAACGTGATCGCCCGCACCGATCCGCATGCCGCCCATCAAGACGTTTACGATGCCCACCCGGATTGGATCGCCGTGGATGCGCAAGGCAACAAGCGCAGGCATTGGGCGGACCCCGATCTATGGGTAACGTGCGCGCTAGGCCCCTACAATTTCGTTTTCATGACGGATGTCACTCGCGAAATTGTAAGCATGTATCAGGTCGACGGCATCTTCAGCAATCGCTGGTCCGGCCATGGCATGTGTTATTGCGAGCATTGCCGCGAAAACTTCAAGAAGTTCTCGGGACTCGACCTGCCTCTTTTGACGAACCCGCTGGACCCCGCTCGCCGGCAATACATCGTGTGGCGTCAGGCTCGGCTCTTCGAGCTATGGAGAATTTGGGACGCGGAGATCAAGAAGGTCAACCCGAACGCGAGTTTTATCGCCAACGCCGGAGGCGGCGCGCTCAGCGATCTCGACATGAAAACGATCGGCCAACTCGCCCCCACTCTTTTCGCCGACCGGCAGGCGCGTCAGGGCCTCATGCCGCCCTGGGCCAACGGCAAGAACGGCAAGGAATACGCCGCCACCATGGGCCGCAAGCCGATCGTGGGAATCTTCAGCGTGGGCGTGGAGGAGAATTATCGCTGGAAGGACTCAGTCCAAAGCGCGGACGAAATCCGCATGTGGGTAGCGGACGGGATCGCGCACAACCTGCGTCCGTGGTTCACGAAATTCAACGGCAAAGTGATCGACCATCGCTGGCTGCCTGTTGTCGAGGATTTGTATGGCTGGCATTATCGCAATGAGCGCTACTTGCGAAACGAAAGATCGCTCGCGCGTGTGGCGATCGTTTATTCGCAGCAGACGGCGACGTTTTATGGCGGCGAGCGGGCGGAAGCGATGGTGGAAGACCATGCGCTTGGGTTCTACCAGGCTCTCGTCGAAGCGCGAATTCCGTTCGACATGGTTCACGACCATCTGCTGGATGCCGCGCATATTGACCGCTACCGCACGCTTATCCTGCCGAATATCGCGGCGCTTTCCACGGCGCAGTGCAAGCAACTCGCGGAGTACGTGGAGCGTGGCGGGAACCTGGTCGCGACCTATGAGACGTCGCTCTACGATGAGTGGGGCGTCCATCGTGAGAATTTCGGACTCGCGTCCTTGTTCGGCGCTTCCTACGACGGCCATGTGGACAGGCATGTACAAAACTCCTATCTCAACATCGAGCGCGATCCGCAAACCGGCCGCTTCCATCCCATCGTCCACGGTCTGGAAGACGCGACGAGAATTATCAACGGAGCGAACTGGGTTCACGTCCGTCCAAACGCAGACGTGCGCTACGCGCCGCTCACGCTTGTCCCGTCTTATCCCGACCTCCCGATGGAAGAAGTGTATCCGCGCATTGAGCGCACCAATACGCCTGGTGTGTTCGCGAGACAAACCGGAAAAGGCCGCGTCGTATATTTTCCGTGCGATATCGACCGGACTTTCTGGGAAGTACTCTCGGTCGATCACGGGTTGGTGCTGAGGAACTCGGTCGCTTGGGCGAATAACGAGGAGCAGCCGTTAACGGTGGAAGGCCGCGGCGTGATCGATGTCTCGCTGTGGATGCAGAAAAGCTCGATGACGGCCCACCTTGTCAATCTGACCAACCCGATGATGATGAAAGGCCCGGTGCGCGAGATCATTCCGGCGCCCGCGCAGAAGGTGCGCATCAGGATTCCGGATGGACGCCGCGTGAACACAGTGCAGTTGCTTGTGAGCGGCCGCAAGCCCGTGGTTACGCATGCTGGCGGCTACGTGAATGTCCATCTTCCTAACATCGAACTGCACGAAGTAATCGCGCTCGATCTGGCGTGATGCGTCACGGCGCGGGACGGGGCGTTACGTCCGCATCCACAAGCCCGAGCGCCCAGCGGATCGCTCCGGCATACATTTTTTGAAAATCCGGCCGGTCCCAGTTTTCCTCCACGTGTCCGAGCGTCGAGTAGAACACACGGCCTTTCCCGTACATCTTGGCCCAAGCGACCGCGAAATCGCGATCCTTGCGATGAACTCTCGGGTTCGTGAGGTCCAGCTTCGCCGCATCCAGCCGCAGCAGCACGCGGCATTGCTCGCGCGAAAAATTCTTGATTTGATAGATCTCGTCCCGGATCGTGAATTCGTGCGGCCATTGCGACATGCCGGGAAATTTCGGATCTTCCACAATCACGGGCGCATTGAATGTCATCCAAGGGTGCTCGTCGAAATAGCCGCCGATCATTTCGCCGTATGCGGGCCAATGCGTGAACGTGATGGTGGCGCTGTGAATGCCGATGAACCCTTTCCCGTCGTCGTGAACGAAAGAGAGCAGATCCGTTTTTTGCGCATCCGTCATTTCGAGATCGCCGCCGGTATAAAAAACCACCGCGTCGAAATCGTTGAGGTTTTTCGCATTGAACTCGAGCTTCTGTTTCGTCAGCGCTTCGGTATCGGTGCGGATCACGGTGTCCCAATCCCCGCTCTCACGTCCCAGCCTCTCGATGGTCACCAACGCATGGGTGATCGCTTCGTGCCGGTACCCTTTCTCTTCCCCGATCGCGAGCAGTTTCTTGCGTGGCGGCTCCGCGGTCCAACCGCAAGTAAGCGCCACCGTCAGGATCGACAGCAT
>JBEKUT010000480.1:0-5561 GCA_049514735.1 Bryobacteraceae bacterium | reverse complement strand
GATACACTGTATGCGTTCGCCAAACTCGCGACAGTAACCGAGCCGTGACCGGAAGGGAGCGGTCCCCGACGATTTCACAATTACAGAGCCGCGCGCGTAAGCAAGCGACATAACAGGACCTCATGACCCGACGACATCTTCTAGCGGCCACCACAGCCGCAGCGTTTTCAAAAATCCTGCAGGCAGACGCGACACCGCGAAGCCGCATGGGCATCGCGACCACGTCCTACATGACCGTCCGCAAATTCCGCGACACCTACGAATTCCTGGAACACTGCAACACCCTAGGCGCCGCAGGCATTCAGTCCAGCATCAACGGCGATCTCCCCAAAATAAGGGCGCGCGCCGAAGAGCTGAACATGTATATCGAAGCCATCGCGGGCATGCCAAAAATCGACGACCCTTCAGCCTTCGAAAAATCCGTCGAAAACGCGAAAGCCGTCGGCGCACTCTGCGTGCGGGTCAACGCGGGTGGCCGCCGCTACGAGGATTTCACAACACTCACCGATTACCAGGCCTTCGCAAATCGCAGCAAGGCCGCTCTGAAAACCGCCGTCGCGATCTGCGAAAAACACAAAATCCCGTTTGCCCTCGAGAATCACAAAGACTGGACGCTCGACCAAATGGTCCCCCTGCTCAAGAGCTATTCGAGCGAATATCTCGGCGTATGTCTCGACTTCGGCAACAACATCTCGCTCCTCGACGATCCCATGGACGTCGTTGAAGAGCTCGCTCCCTACGCCGTAACCACGCACGTCAAGGACATGGGCGTCGAACCATATGAAGACGGCTTTCTGCTCTCCGAACTACCTTTGGGCGACGGCTTCCTCGACCTGCCGCGCATGTTCTCTCTCGTCCGCCAGGCCCGTCCCAAAGCAAACTTCAACCTCGAAATGATCACGCGCGATCCGCTCAAGATCCCCTGCTTCACGGATCGTTATTGGGCGACCTTCCCCGATCGTAGCGGCCTCTATCTCGCCCGCACCTTCCGCCTCGTGCGCGACCATTCGAAGCGCGACCAGCCCCTGCCGCGCATCAGCCAGCTCCCACACGAAGAGCAACTGCGCATCGAAGCCGAAAATGTGAAATCATGTTTGCGGTACGCTCATCAAGAATTGGACATGTGACCCCATGAATACTTCGAGACGAAAGTTTCTCCAGACCGCGGCCCTCGGCGCTGCCGCACTCGGACTCAAGGCCGACCCCCTCGGGTTCCCCATCGGCTGTCAAACCTGGCCCGTCCGCGACGTGCTCGCGAAAGATTTCGATGGAACGCTGAAGCTGCTTGCCGGCATGGGCTACCAGCGGATCGAAATGTGCTCACCCCTCGGTTATGCGAAGGGCGGCTACGGCCCGCTGGTCGGCATCAAAGCCTCCGACATGAAGGAGCGCATTCAAGCCGCCGGTCTAGGCTGCGAGAGTTGCCATTTCCAATACCGCGAGTTGCAGGATAATCTCGACGATCGCATCTCATTCGCGAAGGAACTGGGCCTGAAACAAATGGTCCTCTCCACGTTTGGGCTTCCGGCCGACGCGTCCATGTCCGATTGGTCCCAAGCCGCCCACAATCTGAACAAAATTGCCGAGCAGATCCATAAAGCCGGCCTTCAGGCTGGATTCCACAATCACAACTTCGAGTTCCATGAAATCGACGGCGTCCTGGTCTACGACAAGCTCATGAGCGAGTTCGACCCGAAGCTGATCAAAATGCAATTCCAGGTCTCCGTGATCGCGCACGGCTACGAAGCCGCGACTTATTTCAACAAGTATCCCGGCCGCTTCCTCTCCATCCACCTTCAGGATTGGAACCCCGATCAAAAGAAAGAGGTCGCCATCGGCCAAGGCATCGTGAACTGGAAGAAGACCTTCGAAGCCGCCAAGACCGGCGGCGCGAAGAACTATTTCGTCGAACTCGAAATGCCCGATCTACAACCGAGCGAGCAATACCTCAAGACCCTTAAAACTTAGCAGGGCCATCGCTGTTTCCGAGCCGTGACCGGCAGGGAGTGCCCATGGGCCTGCGGCCCACCCAAGGTGATGAAGAACAACGACCGTAACCGAGCCGCGCCCGGCAGGAAGCGGAAATAGCCCGTGATTTTCTCGACATGTTCTTCAACGGAGTCGCATGGCCCTGCGGGCCACCAATGTTGATGAAGAATCTCGACCGTAACCGAGCCGTGACCGGCAGGGAGCGGTTGGCCCATTTATACATGTTCTTCAGGGGAGCTTGTCGCCATTTCGACCTACAAATTCGCCACGGTCTGCCTTCCGAACAAAAAATACGCACCCAACACCACCAGCAGCACACCATCCACCGCCAGCACCACCGGAGCCGTAAACTTCGGAATCAGCACGCCCACCAACAAACTCCCGACGGGCATCCCGCCCCGGAACGCCACGTTATACACGCTCATCACGCGGCCCCGCATATTATCCGACGTGATCATTTGCACCAGCGAACTGATAGTGACCATCGACACCATCATTGCGGCCCCCGCAAGAAAAATCATGGCGCAGCTCAACACAATCGAACGGGACTGCGCGAAGACCGTCATCAGCGCTCCCATCACAACCAGCATGATCAATGCGCCGCGTCCCTGATGCTTGAACTTGCCCATATAGGCGACCGTTAGCGCTCCACAAACCGCGCCCCCGCCAGACACGCATAAGAACAACGTATAAAGATCGGCGCTCCCTTTGAAAACGTCGCGGGCGAACACCGGCAGGAACACGATTAATGGAATCGCCAGCACCGTCATCAGGAACGCCAGCACGATCAGCGCCTCCATGGCCGGCTGCTTGCGCACGAAACTGAAGCCTTGTTTCAGACTCGTCATCATCGAATCGCCCGTTTTCACCGGATTAAATCGCGTTCTTATGATGAGCAGCGAAATGATCACAAAAACAAACGAGAGGCCGTTCAAACCGAAGCACCAGGCCGGTCCCAACTTGGCCAACGCGAGCCCGCCCAGCATCGGTCCAATGATCCGCGCCAGGTTGAACTGAATTGAGTTCAGCCCGATGGCGTTCGGTACATCCTCGGGTTTCACCAGGCTCGGAATCAAGGCCTGATAGGCCGGTCCGCCAAACGATTGCGCAGTTCCCGTGAGAAACGATAAAACCATGATGTGCCAGATATGTACTACACCGGTCGCAAACAAGGCGGTCAATATGAAGGCGCTGCTCAATTGGATCACCTGCGATCCGATCAACAGTTTGCGCCGCTCCATGCGGTCCGCAACCACGCCGCCGATAAGCGAAAACAGCACGATCGGAATCTGGCTCAGAAACGCGTCCAGCCCCAAATAAAACGCCGACTTCGACAATTCCAGCACCAGCCACGCCTGCGCCAGCGTCTGCATGAACGTCCCGATGGTGGACGTGCACGCCCCGATCCACATGATCCGAAAGTCGCGGTACTCAAACGCCTTGAAGACGCGCCGGAGTACGCCGCCCTTCGGATTATGGGAGGGGCTTGGCGCGTTGGATGAGATGGAGGATGTTGCCATCGCCGTCACTAAAAAACACGAGTCGGTTGCCCTGGTTCACGTACGCTTCGGACAAAAATTGAACCCCGCTGGTTCGCAGTTGCTCGTGTGCGGTATCGAAATCCGCTACAGCGATGGCGAGGTGGCGAATGCCCGGATCTTTCATCATTTGCGGGCCTCGCTCCCCCTCCGATGGGATGATTTCGAGCATGGCGCCATCGGGCGCGCGCACAAAATAATTGCCGTCGTATTCGTAATTAATGCGAAACCCTAGGTACCGGACGTACCACTCAGCCAGAGTCTTCGGATTCGGTGAAGCGATGGCCGTGTGTTCCAGTCCTGTAAACATCGGAATGCTCTGCGATTGTAGCATCGAGCCTGTTAGTAGATCTCAAAACAAAAGACGCGGTTGGACCCGTTTGGTGAGAGAGAATATTCCCCGTCCTGCAGCGGCTCGTCCACTTCGATCTTATAGAGCGTGCCGCCCAGCCGGGTAACCACCATGTGAAACGGACCGATCTCGCTGTGCTTGCGCGACTGCGACAACACCACTTCCCGCTGCCCGTTCTTGGTGTCCAACCTGTACAACTCGAGTTGTTCCGGCGAGAGCTGGCTCGAATCCAGAATGAAGATGGGCTCGGCCAGTGGAGTCTTGGCCGTCGATGCGGCGCCCGAGATCGCGTACGATGTGTTCTTCTTGCCTCCCGATTCGTGGGCCTCGCCAACTTCGGTTTCGATGAGGTGGTTGGCATGCAGCAGGTACGGCACATCTTTTTTCGGCGGCTTGGGGCCTGTATAATCCGCCGCCATCAGCGCCGCGCTGAGTCCAAGGCACAGCAGTATCCCGGATCGCATTGAATCCATTTTACCGTCCCGCGTAACCGAGCCGCGCCCGGAAGGAAGCGGTCCTCCACCAACCTCGATTACAGAGCCGCGCACGTAAGTGAGCGCCGACTGCCGGCGTTATTCACAGTCTCGTAAGGGGGTGGACGCTGAGCCGATGCAAAGCGAAAAGCTGTTCCACGCAGTCGAAGAGGCCCTTGCGCCGTCCACAATCGATTGCCGAAGCTGAAGCGCTCAGCAATAATGCCCTCTTATCGGAGGAAGCGATCGTACTCAGCGTGTCCACCGACCCAAAACCATACTACGCGATGCCCCTGCACTGTTCCGAGCGCCCGATAGCCAAGACCGATACGGGCGGAGTAGATCGTGTCATCACCTTCCAATTTCTTGAAATGAAGGCTGGGGTGAGAAGGATTGCTCTGGAAGAGACGATACGCGCGCTTGGCATCCTGTTGGACGTCGAACGGCATCGTGGTTTCGGGTTGCACCGTGCAGGTACCGGCCCCACTTCGGTCTTCGATTCGGAGCAGCCATGCAAATGGCTGGCAATTTTGACGGTTGTGGGCTCGCTTTGTTGGTGGGCCCGCTTTAATGATGCGCCGCGCCCAACCCGCCCACTTGGCAGGAGGCGCAGATCCCGTAACCGCTGCCCGCAGTTTCGATAAAGCGGCAGTACGAGGTCAGCTTCTGCAGCTCGGTGGCACTTAGCGTCGCCTGCTGGAACGGATTCTCAGCAACTGTATAAACGGCGGGGTTGGCCGCCGAAGCATGCAGCGTTGTTCCCCACGCGTAAAGGCCGGGTTCCAGATTGAGGGCCGACGGTGCACTCGCATCGCAGAGGCTCCCTCCTGCCGGCGTGGTCCCTAGCAGCTTAATCACGATGGATGACGGAGTCCCTGGCGTAAGCGGGTTGGCGATCAGATCGGTTTGTGCAGAGAGCGCATCGAGACCGTTGGGCGTCACCAGGCAAGAGCAGCAGTCTATCATTTCTTCGGCGGGATCGAACGCGTAGAAATTCGCGCAAATCCGGCCGTTGGGATCGAGTCCGCTGAGGGTGCCCGCGTTCGTGATGTTTATTACCGAATCGCCCGCGTTTAGGTTCGACGCATAACTAATTTGAAAAACATTGCCTACCGTGATGGTGGCAATCGCTGGGTCGCTAGTGAGCGTGTCGGCAGTAACTGTGACGGTATTTGTGAGCGTACCGGCGGCGGTTCCGATGACGTTGAC
>JBEKUT010000479.1:0-5573 GCA_049514735.1 Bryobacteraceae bacterium | reverse complement strand
AATATCCGTCGAGTCATCGGGCGCAGGTGGGGCTGCAGGAGTTAGCAGGCGCCGGTGGCAGGGAGTCCGTTGCGGGACGATAGTTTATCGAATCCTTTTCAGCTATAATGTGTATAGAAATCAGGAATCGTACACATCCATGCGAACGAACATCGTGATCGAGGAAAAACTAATGCGGGAGACGCTTCAAGCTACTGGCCTGAAGACCAAGCGCGAAGCGGTGGAACTTGGTTTGCGAACCTTGCTGCGGTTGAGCAAACAAGGCGAGATACGGCGGCTACGCGGCAAGTTGAACTGGCAAGGCGACCTTGACGCTATGAGGTCTGACAATTGATCCTGGTCGATTCCAGCGTATGGGCCGACTACTTTAAGGGTGTCGTGACGCCGCAGACCGAGAAGCTCGACCGTCTGCTCGGGCGCGAGTTTTTGGCTATTGGCGATTTGATTTTGACGGAAGTGCTCCAGGGCTTCGCTGAAGAGAAAGATTTCAACGCTGCCAGGAAGATGCTGACTTCTCTGAAGGTTGTGGAATTAGGGGGACAAGAGGTCGCCATTCAGGCCGCGAAAAACTTCCGCGCACTACGTAAGCTCGGCGTGACGGTTCGCAAAACGATCGATTCTGTGATCGCGACGCGATGCATCGAGAGTGGATATGATTTGCTGCACGACGATAGGGATTTCGATCCCATCGCGAAGCATCTGGGCTTGCGCGTGGTGGGGTGACGGATAACCCAACTCGGTACCGGTACATCTATTTCCGCGCCCGTTTCGTGTACGCCGACGCCAGACGCGCATCGCGCAGCGACTCCGGAAAACAATTCTGAAATGCCGTCGCTGCGCGGTCCAGAGTTCCGGTTGACGCATTGGGGGCGTCGGCGAGGCGGCGGATCAGGTCCAGACCGCGCTGGGTCTGGCGCACGGCTTCTGGTTTATGTCCCGATTTGTAGAGCAGCTCGCCGGTATGAATCAAGACGTCGGACAACTGCGCAGGATAACGAGTATTGGACGGATCGGAGCGGGCGAGGGCTTCGAGCAGGCCGGCCGTTTTTCCGTAACTCTCCAAGGCGCGGGAGGTGTTTCCCGTTGTGTCGTAAAAGTCGCCGAGGGTGTTCCAACACACCACGACGTCGATCCGCGCCCGAGCGTTCAGCGGATCGGCCGCGGAAGCCGCTTCGGATTCCGAGAGGGCCCGGAACAAATGCTGCTCGGCCTCTTCGCGATTGCCGACCGCGCCGAGGGACGCTCCGAGCTTGCGCTCCAGCATTGCCACCACGCGGCGCGACTTCGGATCGGACGGCAAACCCTGGGCGCTCACCGAAGCCTGGCGATACATTTTGAGCGCATCGAGCGGCTTTCCGCGATCGTCTTCAATGTCGGCGATCTTCATTAAGAGAACCGCGGAGGCACGGTGCGCGCGTATATTGCCGGCGTCCTGTTGAAGCACCGTTTGCCAATTCTCGAGCGACTTGTTATAAGCGATGACGGCTCCCTGCTCGTCGCCTAAAGAGACCAGACCGGGGTGCCCGAGTTGATCGCCCAGGCCTTCAAGGCAACTGGCCAGATCCATCATGGCCTCTATATTCTTCGGATCGTTTTTTGCGAGTTTCTCGAAGATGGAGACCGCCTGACGGACATGATCGAGGCCCTCCTTGGAGCGGCCGAGCATCACCAGCACGTCGGCCATTTCCCGATGCGCCTTCGCAACGCTGTGCTGGAGCTGCGTGTTCGCGGGATATTTCTTAGCTAAACCGGACGCGATGTTTAACGCCTTTTGATAACTCGCAACGGCGGCGGTCGTATCGCCCAGGTTGGGCTGATAGGGGTTACCCTGAATATCGCCAAATTTTATGTAAGCGTCGATCACATCGAGGGCGAGCGGCAGTCTGTCCCGCGCTTCGGCCGACAAGCGATCGAGATATTCGGTGGAACGCTTTACCATCTGCTCCTGCAGCGGCGTGGCGCCTGGAATCCTGGACGCGGAATCGTACAGCTCGAACAGGATCACGTTCACCAATTGGTGGACTTCTTCGAAGCGCCGTTCGGCACGAGCCTGTTGCTGGCGCGCGATCAGGCCCGCAAAGGCCGCCGCGCCCAATGCTCCGATAAGGAGGACGATTCCCAGAAAAGCCGGGATCGCGATTGCGCGATTCCGCCGAACGAATTTCGAGACACGATAACGGGTGCTGCCGCTCAGCACACTCACCGGCAGCGACTTCAGATGGCGCGCGATATCGTCCGCCAGTTCGGCGACGCCGGCATAGCGAGCCGCGGGGTCGCGAGCCATCGCCTTCAGCACGATAGCATTGAGATCACCGCGCAGTTTCGGGTTGTGCGACGCTTCGCTGGGTGGCTGGGGATCGGTACACGTCACCTTGTAGACCAATTCCGGGACGTTGGACGCCGGATACGGCCGGCGTCCAGATAGAATTTCGTAAAGGGTAAGTCCGAGCGCGTACACATCGGTCGCGGTAGTCACAGGACGTCCCAGCAACTGTTCGGGGCTGGCATGACCCAAAGTGAGCGGGCCGCCAGCGGCCTCGATGCGCGTTTCGGGTGGACCTTGCAGCAGCTTGCCGATGCCAAAATCGAGCAACTTGGGCCTCCCTTCCGGCGTCACCAGAATATTGACCGGCTTGATGTCGCAATGCACCACGAGGCGTTGATGAGCGTAGTGGACGGCCGCGCACACCTCGAGGAACAAGCGAAGGCGGCCGGCGATGGTGGGCAGGTTCTTGGCACAATATTTGTCCAGCGGCACGCCCTCGACATATTCGGTGATCACGCAGGGCATGCCGTTCGCCGTGAGACCGGCGTCCAGAAGCCGCACGATAGCCGGATGATCGAAGGCGGCGAGCACCTCCCGCTCCAGTTGAAAGCGCCGCTGCGCGGCGGACCAATCGTCGGCATGTTTGAGTACCTTGATGGCTACCCGTTTCTTAAATTGATGGTCGTCCCGCTCGCCGAGAAAGACCAAGCCCATGCCGCCTTCGCCGAGTTGGCCGATTATACGGTACGGCCCAACGTGCGAACCGATGAGCGCGTCCGAAACACGAGCCGAGGGGATGCAAACCGTGCGGTCCGGTTCGAAAGAGGTGGACCTGCCGACGTCGCCAATAATCACGTATTAGATATCGGCGGGATGAGATTCGAATAACAGGTGGTACACCGGTGAGTACTCGGAGGAAGATACTCACCGGCCGGCTGAGTATTGCTTGCGCAAACACAAGCCACTCCAGTACTGACGTACTAGAACACTCCCCGTTACGGCCTAATGCTGATGCTCCAGGAGACTGGCTCAATTCTACGAATTATCAGAGAATAAGACAAGGCCCCCAAAAGCACTAGCCCGGTAACACAAATAAAAGCCCAAAAAAAATGGCCGGTAACATCGACAATTTTCCCAGTTAGAACCGGAGCTACTATGCCGGCGAAATTTCCACACATGTTTTGCATGCCGGTCCAGCGGCCGGCGGCGGCGGTTCCGGCCAGAGTCTGGGTGATGGCCCAGTGATTGGAACTAAAGAGTCCGAAGCAGAAGCTGGCGGCGATCATGAGCCAAAGTGCCGTGTTTTCATCCCTTACCATCGCGGAAGGCAGGAAAATGGCGCCGAAGAGAGTGAGGCCGGCGGTGACGAAAGTCTTGCGAACGAGGGTGGGAGTGGCGCCCGACTCAATCCAGCGATCGGAGAGAAAACCGCCGGTGACGGCGCCCGCGGCGACGGCCCAGAAGGGGAGCGACCCGAACTGCGCCATCTTAGTAGTACTATAATGGCGCTCCATAATAAAGTACTGTGGAAGCCAAGTCAGCATGAAATACCAGGCGTAATTTCCACAAAATAGGCCAAGAAAAGTACCCCAAGCCGAGCGTTGGCGTAAGATTTCGCCGAAACCGGCGGTATCGGCACGGCCTTCGGAGAGGTGAGCGGAGGCTCCGGTCTTGATTTTACCGGCGATGGCGGTCCAGGGAAGCAGCCACAGCATGCTCCCCGCGCCGACGATCAGGAAGAGCCCGCGCCATCCGAAGTGGTTGAGAACCAAGCCTCCCGCAAGGACTCCGAGAGCGGGCCCGAGCTTCGATCCGGCGTCGATGAGACCGTTGGCGATGCCGCGTTTGTTTTCGGGGAAACCGGCGGCGATGATTTTCGAATAAGAAGGATAGGCGACGGACTCGCTCATGCCGAGGAGCAGGCGGAGCGCGAACAACATGGCGAAACCCGTGACGACTCCGGTTAATAAGGTGGCGGCCGACCAGATGAAGTAGCCGAAGGCGTAGACCCAAACGACGTTGTAGCGGTCGATGAGCCAGCCGGCGACCATTTGAAAGCCGGCGTAGGTCCAGAAGAAAGCGGAGAGCAGCCATCCGAGCTGGGTGGCGTCGAGATGGAGTTCGCTTTTGAGCGCGACGCCCGCGACGGAGAGGTTGCCGCGGTCGATGTAGTTGATGCCGACGGAAATTACTAGCAGGCTGAGGGCGATCCATTCCGCTTGGGAGACGCTTCGAACGGACCGGGACGCCGACGTGGCCGTGGTCATGATGTGTTGCGAGTTTAACATCTCAGGCGGAGTTGTGCCGGTGTGAAGTTGGGTGGGTCATTGTGGCTAACGCGTTGTTAGTTCGTCGTTGTTGGTTGCTGGTTGCGATGCGTGGCCGCCTGACGGATTTGGCGCGTCGTCGATGGGGGCGCGTTCGGTTGGGTTTTCCGGGTTCGTTTCTTGGGTTTCGAGCTCGACCGGGTCAATGGGCTCAGAATCTTGTGGGTTCGTTTCGTAATTTTTTAACGTCCGGAGCGCGCCGAGGGAACGGTGAAAAGTGAGGCGGTGCGTGTTCTCGTAGCGGTTCATGAGGTGGAGGGAACGCGACTGATCGGCGAGGGCGCGAAGGGCGAGGGCATAGCGGGTGGCGTGGTCGATGCGGGTGTATTTGGAATCGACGGTTTCGGTTTGGTGGTCCATTTCATGGTCGAGGAGGGCGGCGAGGCCGGAGCGGTCGCGGCGGCGATGCCAGAGAGCGACGATCATTTCGTCGACGATTTCGCATTCGACGTCGTCGGCGGGTTGGAAGCGGTGGTAGAAGGCATCGGCGAGTTGGTTGAAGGCGGCGTGGTCTTCGGAAGTGAGAAGGACGGATTGGGCGGTGTTGCCGTGGCGGAGGGCGTTGCGGCTGGAGATGGCCTTGCCTTGGGGAGTGATGGGGCCTCGGGATTTGGCGCCGTTGCGGCGGGAGGCTTCGATTTGGGCTTGAGATCGCATAGTGTTTCCGTGTTCAGGGTAGGGGGTGGGTGATGGGGTTTGAGTGGAGGTGGGCGGTAAGTTGGTGATTGGGTGGGAGAAAGAGTGTGCGGAATTTTTGAACTGGGGTGTTGGTCGATTTGGAAATTGGCTAATAGTGGTAGCGCGCTTGAAGGAAGTCGATGGCTTTGCGGGTCACACGGTAGACCAAACGGTGCTCTTGGGTGATGCGTCTGGAGCAACAGTCTGAGAGGAGATATTGGAGCGGTTCGGGCTTAGCTTGGCCATGAAGGGGATCGCGCATGACGGCTTCGACGAGATCCAGCACTCGGATCGCGGTAGTT
>JBEKUT010000478.1:0-6180 GCA_049514735.1 Bryobacteraceae bacterium | reverse complement strand
CGAGTGGGTACAGGCTGCTCATGCACTACGCGCGCGGCAGTCGAAAGGCTGGCCGCAATGCCGGCGCACAACGCGTGACCGGGGCTGGCCGCCCACGCAGTCAGCGCTGCGCGGTTCGGGTGACGTACCTCAACAACCGCACGCGCGGGCAATGGAGAGCCCACGGGCGCTATCTTGCCCGTGAGAGCGCGACTGAGTGCAAGGCCGTTGAGGCGGGGTTTAACTGTCGTTCTCGTAAACTCGGTTCTGGTTGATAAAGTGGGAGTTGTCGTTTGTTCCTCGGTTTCTTCCTTGGCACGTGTTATCGGCGCTTCTTGGAACCGTATTCAGCTCGTTTCGGAGCCGAGCGGCTCTCCAACTCGAGATTTTGGCCCTGCGGCACCAACTCGGCGTTCTGCAACGTTCTGTCAAACGGCCGAAACTGGTATCCGCTGATCGACTCCTTTGGGTTTGGATTTGTGAAGTTTGGTCCGATTGGCGAAGTGCATTGATCATCGTCAAACCGGAACCGTGATTGCCTGGCGCCGGAAAGGGCTTCCGGCTGTTTCTGGAGTTGGAAGATTCGACGCGGCCAGCCGGGCAGGCCATCTGTTTCTGGAGTTGGAAGATTCGACGCGGCCAGCCGGGCAGGCCATCTGTTCCCAAAGAAGTTCGCGAACTGATCCGAACAATGAGCCGTGAGAATCCGCTGTGGGGTGCGCCTAAGATACATGGCGAACTGCTCAAGCTCGGCATCGAGATCGGCGAAACCAGCGTGAGTAAATACATGGTCCGGACCCCTAAACCTCCCTCTCAAACGTGGCGCACATTCCTTAACAACCATTTCAAAACCCTGGTATCAGTCGATTTCTTTGGAGTGCCCACGATCCGGTTTCAGATCCTTTATGTATTTGTGGTCTTGGCGCATCATCGGCGGCGTATTGTGCATTTCGCAGTCACGGCACATCCGACGGCAGAGTGGGCAGCCCAGCAAGCAGCGGCACATAAGCGCGTTCGTCGACTATTACCATCGGACCCGAACGCACTTGGGACTGGAGAAAGACACGCCTGAATTTCGGCCCGTTGAGCCTCCAGATAGAGGAAGGATCGTCTCCATACCCCAAGTGGGCGGCCTGCATCATCGCTACGAACGTCGCGCGGCCTAAAGGTTGCGACTCTTCCTCCGATCGAGCCGCCGAGGCGCGGCCCGCATCGTCGCGGCCATTCTCGTCGTGTAGGGCCACTTCATCCGATTCAGGCGGTCACTACCGCATCCTCTAGTCGAACCTCAGGTCGCAAAGCTCGACGAGTTAGAAGTTAAAGCCGTCCTTCAAACTCTCAAAGACTCGCCACTCATGCCGCCAAGTCGGGTCGAATAGGATTCCCGAGAACGACAATCACCGCGCTCCTAACTGCGCGACAGGCTACACTCGCTCAACTCAGTTCTCTCGCCGCGTGAATCTTCGCGGGCGAACAAGATTTTGGAGATTAGTAATACAGCTCATATTTCACCGCCCGTTACCGCCCGATTCGCGCAGTTTTGCCCAAGAGTTGCCCAATTGCATCAACGTAGAATCAACAACTTGCGATATGGGATATTGCCTCAAAAGCACCTTCGCTACCTTGACACGGTAGAGGTCACAGATTCGAGTTCTGTCGGGCCCACCACTCCCCCTCAAAAAAACATGTCCCGGTACATCCCATCACCGGCGGCGCAGCCGAGATAGCCGGGCAGATCGGCGGAGAGCGGGCGGCCAAGGGCATCACGCTCCCCGCCGATTGACCTGTCGATCGCTGCTTCCGCGATTGAGCAAGGCTACACTGCCGCGACGCGTTTCATCCCGAACGTCAAGAGCAAAGGCACATAGCCCACTGGGGCTCACAGAACCAGCGGTTCGATTTGTAGCCTACTAATGTCTTGAACGCTACTCAGGCGCGACTCTGGTGGCGCAGAAAATGGCGTAAATAGGAGGTACGAGAGCGGAAGAGGATCTGAGGTAGTGAATATGCCTGACTTAAACTGTCGGAACTGCTGCATCGGAACGTTCCACATCTGTCTGATGTCCGTCCGGCAGATGGGGCGAGAGTGTATGCCTCCGCAAAAAAGCGGCGGGACCTTTCGTGTCCGCGCCGCCTCAAGTACAAAGTTTGCAATCGATCGCTCACCGGCGCGAGGAAGCAATCACATTCAGCGATTTGGGTGACGCTCTTCCCGCGATCAACTCCTTTTCGCCTGTGGTTAACGGCAAGGCCGATGCGCTTCCGTAGTCGGAAAACTTGGCAAGGAAGTATCGTTCTCCGAAACGATGGAACGTTAACATGGCCGCCCCGTAAAGCTTGTTGAGTTCATCCGGCCCCCCGACAAGGATAGCGTTGCCCTGACCTTGAGCGCTCTGGATCAGGATCAGGTGCGACGGTACTTCCTTCGAGACGATATAGTCGCCGGCCGCGAATGTCTGTTTGCCCGCGGTGAAATCGAACGGGACTGTGAATTCGATGCGGGATTGCGCCTTCACGGTGAGAGGCCCAAGAGTAGCGATCAGGCCGAAAAGCGCCAGAACGCGAACGGTGGTTTTCATTGGTGTGGACATTTTGGAAACTCCTCCTTCAACTGCCCGGGATCTTTTTCACGGGCTTGACAACCTGGAATGCGAAGTTCCCGAAAATGTCCGCCAAATCCCCGCGGAAAATTACCAGGACCCGAACGCGCTGCATAGGCGTATAATGTTTGCATTCGCGCCCTGGCCCGGCAAGGCGCGCCCGCGGATGACAGATGCACGTTGAAGGGAAAGTGAGTGGCGCCCGAAAGCCCGGACATTACGCGGCTATTACACGAGTGGGCTGCCGGCAGCCGTGAAGCCGAAAACGAGCTGTTCACGCAGGTGATGCCGGATCTTCGCCGTTTAGCGCGCCATCTTATGCGTGGCGAGCGCAAGGGCCATTCGTTACAGGCGACTGAGCTGGTAAATCAGATTTATGGAAGGCTCGTCGCAGTGCCTGGCCAGCACTGGCAAAACCGGCGTCATTTTTTTGCGATCGCCGCCCGCGCCATGCGCCGCTACTTAATCGATCACGCCCGCGGCCGCCCCGGCGTTCGCTTCACGGCGCTAGGCATTGACGACCTGCTTCCAGGCCCCGGCCGCCAACTGGACCTGGCCGTTACCATCGACAATCTGCTGGATCAACTGAACGCAATCGAGCCGGAGTGGTGCCACATCGTCGAAATAAAATACTTCCTGGGACTCACCGACGAGGAGGCTGCGGACGCTCTCGGCATTAAGCTTCGCACCTTGCAACGCGGCTGGCGCGACGCCCGCCAGTGGCTGTTCGAACGGCTGGAGCCTATCGTTGTCCGACCACTCACGCAGTAAAGAAACCCGATCCGGCGACGACGATCTCGTCATGGGTCTGGTGGAAGAAGCTCTCTCCCACCCCGCGGCGAATCGTGAGCGGTTCGTCCGCGAGGCGTGCGCTGGCGATGCATCGCTTTTTGAGAATGTCTGGCGCTACGTGAGTTGGGACGAGCGCATGGAGGGCTTTCTACAGCAGCCGCTCTATCCAATACAAGAAGACCGCTTGCTGGAGCCCGGACAGATTCTGGAAGGCCGGTTCCGGATTGAACGTCAGGTAGGTGGCGGCGGGATGGGGATAGTGTATGAGGCTCACGACGAAAAGCTAGGCCGGCGCATCGCAATCAAGTGCGCCAAAGCGGGATTCCACGCCCGCCTATCTCCGGAAGTGCGGCTCGCCAGCGAGATCAATCACCCCAACGTCTGCAAGACCTGGGAGATCCACACGGCGTCCGGCACGCAAGGCGCCTTCGATTTCCTAACCATGGAATTCATCGCAGGTCCAACTTTGGCGGAGGCGCTGCGCAACGGGCTTTTGCCGAAAGAGGAACGCACGGCTGTCGCAAACCAACTGTGCGCGGGGCTGGCCGAAGCCCACCGTCGTCACGTCATTCACGGCGATCTGAAGCCCAGCAATATTTTGCTCCAGCGGGGACCGGATGGCATCCGCGCGGTGATTACCGATTTTGGCCTTGCCCGCGCTTGGATGGCGCAGGGACCGGCCGTGATGTCCGGAGAACCCGCGGGCACTCTCGACTACATGGCGCCGGAGTTGTTGAAGAACGGGAGGCCGTCGGCCGCTTCCGATGTCTATGCCCTGGGAGTCATCTTGCATGAGCTGGCTTGCGGTCACGCGCCCTTCGATGCATCGGCAACGTTGGAACAGCGGATGGAGCGCGCGCCGCCGCGGCTAAGACATCCCTGGGGACGTATAATTGCCCGTTGCCTTGAACCCGGCCCCACCAGGCGTTGCGACGATGCCTCCGAGGTTGCCCGCGCGTTAGCGCCGATGCCGTGGCTGCGATGGCTCACGATTGCGATCGTTGTAGTCGCCGCTGCGCTGGCGGGCGCCATCGGGTACCGCACGATAGGCGTATCGCGGGAATCGGTTCGCTTGGCCTTCTTGCCGTTCGCGACGACTACGGATAACCAAGCTCTTGGCAACGGGATTCTTCACGACACCGCCGACCGGCTAAACCGTGTAAAGGATGAGCGCCGGAAACTGACTGTCATACCGGTGCGCGATGCCATTCGAAACAAAGCGGACACGCCGCTAAAGGCGGCCACGCTCTTAGGGGCTACGCATGTGTTCACGGGCACGTTAGGCCAGGATAACGGCAAGGTCAACGTGCACGCCGTGTTAACCGATGCTCGCTCGGGCCTCCAATTGAAGGAGTGGGACGCGCAATACACCAAGGGATCTCTGGGCAACTTGCCGGTCGCTCTGGCGGGCGTAGTTACGGGAACTTTGCGGTTTCCGCCACTCGTAGTTACCCCCACGGTGAACGCGGCGGCTTATCCCGATTTCTCTGCCGGCGTAGGCCTGCTGCAAGGCGATAGCGGTTTAGATGCAGCCCTTCCATTGCTGGCGAGAGCGGTTGCGCAGGACGAAGACTCACCTCTGACGCACGCTCGTCTGGCGGAAGCGGAAGCTCGCAAATATCGTGTGAGCCTCGACTCGAGCTGGCTGGACCGCGCCAAGAAATCTCTTTACGATGCCCAGCAGCGCAACCCCGACCTCGCCCTGGTGTGGCTGGTGTCGGGGAGGATCAACGAGTATCGGGGATTTTACGAAGCGGCGGAGTCCGATCTACAGCGGGCCCTTCAGATCGATCCGCGCGATGGAGACGCCTGGCGGCGCCTGGCGCAGGTCTATCTCGAAACCAATCACTTTGCCGAGGCTGAGGTGGCGTTCCGGAAAGCGGTTCAAGTCCGGCCCGGCTACTTTGTGTATCATCAGGCCTTGTGCCAGTTGTATACGTTTCAGGCCGACTACCCTCAAGCTATTCAGCAGTGCCAGAAAACCGTTCAACTCGCTCCCGATTCCTCCGATGCCCACTTTGCTTTGGCCATTCCATATTTCGAAGCGGGAGAATACGGCAAAAGCGAAGCGGAGTTTCTCGCGGCGCTCAAGCTCGATCCGATGTCGTCGAAAGCGCTTTACAGCCGGGCGTTTGCGCTTACGTCGCAAGGGCGGGTGACGGAGGCGCTTCCGCTCTTTGACCGCGCCATCCGAATTGGTCCGGCGACGCATCTTCTTTATTCCGACCTCGGGACAGCCTTCCGGCTCACCGGTCAAGCGGCTAAGTCCAGGAAGGCTTACAGCGACGGATTGAGTCTTGCAGAAAAGGAATTAGAGAAGAACCCACGGAACGTCATTCTGAGAACCCAATTAGCCTATATCTGTGCGCGATTAGGGCAGCGGAGCCGTGCGGCGTCGGAAGCCATCCAGGCGCGTCAGCTTGCGCCCGGATCGGTGGAGGTGTCATGGTGGCTAATCCAGACCTGGGACGCGCTCGGAGAACAAGACGAGGCTCTGGCGGAATTGGCAAAGGTTCCGGACGACATGCTCCGCCGTATCGGCCGTGAAACGGATTTGGCGGACCTTCGCCGTAGTTCTCGCTTTAAGCAACTGATGGCATCCCATCGCATTCAGTAGAGAAAAGAGGACCACAAGCATGGCACAGATCAAGTTTGTAATCGATCGCGATTCCACCCGCAACGTAACCATCGCGACTATCGTTCAACGCGTCGATCCCAGCGATGAAATCGTCATCGTTACGCACACTGACAACGCAGCCCTGGAGTTTAACCAGGATTCTCCGCTAGGCCACCCCGCCGGACAGAGAAT
>JBEKUT010000477.1:0-5620 GCA_049514735.1 Bryobacteraceae bacterium | reverse complement strand
CATCGATCGTGAAGCATAAATTTGTGATGCCGTCGAAAGAGGCAAACTGCGCCGCTTCCCAGATGGAACCCTCGGCCGATTCGCCATCGCCCATCAGCACGTAAACGCGACGGTCGGAGTTTTCGAGCCTCTTCATGGAGAGCGCAATTCCGGTACCCACCGACGCTCCCTGTCCCAGCGAGCCGGTCGCCGCGGCGACAAAAGGCAGCTTTGTAGTCGGGTGGCCTTCGAGAATGGAATCGATCTTGCGCAGCGTCAGGAGCTCTGCGCGCGGGATGTAACCGGCTTCGGCCCACGCGGCGTAAAGGATCGGTGCGGCGTGCCCTTTGGAAAGAACGAAGGCGTCGTTTTCGAAACTGCCGGGATTCGCCGGATCGTAACGCATCACCGAATAAAACAGGACGGACATGATCTCAGCCGCCGAGGCGCAGCTTGTGGGATGCCCGCTGCCTGCGGCGGTGGTGGCCTGGACGGAATCGATTCGCAGCCGAGTTGCCTTGTCCTGCAACATTTTCACGTTAACTTGAGTGCCTTGGGCGGTCGTGTTTTGGGCGGTACTTTGCGCAGACATAAATAACTCCTTGCACGATGAGATGCGATTCGCGGGCAAATGCTGCATTCAAGTTTTGTCTTTGTTACACTCCCACCGTGGCGAGCTCCGTTACCGTTCAGCCAATTGTGACAGGCGCAGACTATATCGAGAGCCTGCGCGCCCGGAATCTCCGGGTCTATTTTCTCGGCGAGCGGGTGCGGGAGCCGGTAGAGCATCCCGTGATCCGGCCGTCGATCAACGCCGTGGCGCGCACTTACGATCTCGCGGTGGAGAATCCGGATCTGGCGACTGCATGGTCCACACTGTCGAATCGGCGCGTGAATCGTTTTCTGCATGTCACCGAAAGCGTCGACGATGTGGTCGCGCAGAATCGCATGCAGCGCCTGCTGGGACAGTTGACGGGCACCTGCTTCCAGCGTTGCGTCGGCATGGACGCGATCAATTCTCTCTATTCGGTCACGTATGAAATGGACCCCGTCTATCATGCCCGGTTCAAATCGTTTCTGACCCGCATGCAGGAGATGAATTATGTTATCGGCGGCGCCATGACCGATCCCAAGGGCGACCGTAGCAAGGGCCCCTCCGATCAATCCGACCCGGACCTTTTCGTCCGCGTAGTGGAGCGGCGCGAAGGCGGCGTGGTCCTGCGCGGCGCGAAAATGCACCAGACCGGCTGCCTCAATTCGCACTGGATTCTGGTCATGCCGACCATGCGGCTAAGCCCGCGAGACAAGGATTACGCGGTGGTCGCGGCCATCCCGGTGGACCATCCCGGGCTGACCTATATCTACGGCCGCCAGTCCTGCGACACGCGCGCCATGGAGGGCGGCGAAATCGATCAAGGGAACGCACAATTTTCGGGGCAGGAAGCCATGATCCTGATCGACGATGTCTTCGTGCCCGACGACGCGATCTTCATGAATGGCGAGACGGAATTCGCGGCCATGTTGGTGGAGCGCTTCACGTCTTACCATCGCCGTTCTTATGTTTGTAAGACCGGTCTGGGAGATGTAATCATCGGCGCGGCCGCGCTCATCGCGGACTATAATGGCGTGGCAGGGGCCTCGCATGTGCGCGACAAACTGGTCGAGATGTGCCATCTCAATGAGACTATTTATGGAGCTGGAATCGCGGCATCGCACGAATCGCAGCCGACCCCGGCGGGCAATTATCAGCCCGACGATCTGCTCGCGAACGTCTGCAAACACAATGTCACGCGATTCCCTTATGAGCTGGCTCGCCTCGCGCAGGACCTTGCCGGCGGCCTGGTGGCCACTCTGCCATCCGAAAAGGATTTCGAAAATCCCGAGACCGGTCCGCTATTGCAAAAGTATCTGAAGGGCAGGGAAGGCGTGAAGGTGGAAGATCGCGCCCGTGTCTTGCGGCTGATCGAAAACATGACGCTTGGCCGCAATGCTGTCGGATATTTGACCGAGTCGATGCACGGCGCCGGCAGCCCGCAAGCGCAACGAGTCCAAATCGCACGGCAAATGAATCTGGAAGAAAAAAAGAAGCTCGCCGAGTCTCTAGCCGGCATCAAGTAACGTAAACAGTGGGGCAGACCATCGCCTTGTGTGGTCTGCTCTGGCTAACTTTCCTCCGGCCTCTCCGTAACGGCCCGCCCCGGCGGACGCGGCAGATCCGCCTTTCGTCCACCCTCCCGCTCCGCGCGCAACATTGATTCCAGCGTCGGATAAGCATAAATCGTAGGAGCATGATCCTGCATCAGCCCGCCCGTATCGGCCGTCGGACCGTAGTTGCTGTGCAGGTCCCGCCCCAGCATTCGCAGCATCGCCAGTAACTGTCCGCGATGCTGCGCGGTATGCGTCATGCGCCGCGTCATCACCCAGGCGCGCGAGCGCGGAACGTCGAAGAACATGACGATCTCCTCCCACCACCCCGTGCCTTTCTCACGCAAAACCGCCAGACGTTTCCCGCTATCCTCCGCATACCGGGCCATAAAACTCCAGCGATCCTCGTGCTCCGGCAGCGGAGGCGCCGCAACATCGATTCCCAAAATGTTTCGAAACCATAAATTCTCGCTTATGCATTGGTGAACCATGTGCTCATGAAAGCTGCGTCCGCGGGGATCATGCGCGTTAGGCCGGAACCGCAGATCCGCATCATAAAACATGCTCCACGTACTGATCACCTTGACCCGCTCTGTCGCGTAGGTCTCAACTAAAAAATCGTATGTCATATTCAATCTTGAAAGTAACTGTAACTCTGACGGAGAAATCGCATCCAATCACGCGAGTACACCTATGCCTCACGCAACGTGGCAACCCCCGCACACTGCCCATGCAGGCAGGTTAGATGCAAGTGACACCAACTCTCTCCCGGAATCCGCGTTCGCATTTCCCAAAGCACGCAAGGAACCAATGACCGATGCTTCCCACGTGCGGAATGCGATTGCCCGCTTCAACCAGGTTCAAGACGTCACAGACGCCGACCGCGACCTGGCCTTCGCCAACCTAAAGAAGGCCGCCGAACATTTTGGCGTTAATATGACTGAGACGGACTGGCATCAGCTAGGTTCGCATCCCCATACGCGAAATACAGCACACAAATAAACAGCCGAGGACAATCCCGAGGACATTCAAATGTTCGCTGCCCAAATGGAACTGCCCGTTCGCGACCGTCTGCTGGCACGCTTGAAAGAAGCACGCAACGAAACCGGCCGCTTATTCGATATTCTGCGGCCGGAAGCTTTATACGACCGCCCCATTGCGGAACGTAACCGAATTGTTTTTTACGTCGGACACCTGGAAGCGTTCGATTGGAACCTGCTGCACGAGCGGGCGATCTCGGTGCGAAGTTTCAACCCCGAGTTCGACCGCCTCTTTGCGTTCGGCATCGACCCCGTTGGCGGTGGACTCCCTACCGACGAGCCTGGCGATTGGCCAACGATCGACGAGGTTCATAACTATAACCGGCGCGTGCGCCGTATGATCGACACCGAACTCGAAAATGCGTCATTCGCGGCCGGCACATGCCAGCTTCTGAATGTCGCCATCGAGCACCGGCTGATGCACGCCGAAACGCTCGCCTACATGTTCCACCAATTGCCGCTGGATCGCAAGATCCGGCCCGCAACGGAAAGACCGCTTTCGCTGCTCGCTGGATTCGCACCCGAGACGATAGACATCCCCGCCGGCCGCGCCGCGCTCGGACAGTTACGCAGTGAGTTCGGTTGGGACAACGAATTTGCGTTCCACGAAGAAGACGTACCGGCGTTTTCGATCGACAAATACAAAGTCACCAACGGCGATTTTCTTGAATTTATCGTGGATTCCGGGTATGAGCGCCCGGAGTTCTGGAGCGAATCCGATTGGGCCTGGGTGCGCGGCCATAAAGTCACACACCCCGCTTTCTGGGTCTCGACGAACGACGGTTGGCATTACCGCACCATGTTCGATGAAGTCCCGCTCCCGCTCGATTGGCCCGTTTATACCAGCCACGCCGAAGCGTCCGCTTACGCGCGCTGGGCGGGCAAAGCGCTCCCGACGGAAGAGCAATGGCAACGCGCCGCTCAAGACGCGCGCCCTGGGAACGCCAATTTCGAGAGTTGGAATCCTGTTCCGGTAAACGCGGCATCGGAAACCGCAAGCGCTTTCGGAGTCGCCGGCATGATCGGCAATGGTTGGGAGTGGACGTCCACTCTGTTCGCGCCATTCGAGGGCTTCCGGCCCTTCAGCTTTTACCCCGGCTACTCCGCCAATTTTTTCGACGGCAAGCACTACGTCATGAAAGGCGGCAGCCCCCGCACTGCGGCCTGCATGCTGCGGCCATCGTTCCGCAATTGGTTTCAACCGCATTATCCCTACGTCTACGCCGGTTTTCGCTGTGTGACCTCATGCTGACCCAAGCCATTACCACCGGCGCGTTCACGGATTTTGCAGCGGACGTGCGCAGCGGACTCTCGCGTGCCGATCAAAAGGAGCTGCCCTCGAAATATTTGTACGACGCCATCGGCTCGTCGCTTTTCGAAACCATCAGCCTGTTGCCGGAGTATGGCGTCACTCGCGCCGACGAGCGGCTACTACGGCGTCACGCCCACGAAATCGTGCGCCGTCTGTCGCTGCCCGTGAACGTCGCCGAATTGGGAAGCGGCAGCGGCAAGAAAACCCGCTGGATACTGGAGGCGCTTGGCCATCGCCAGGCCACGTCTTACTATCCGATCGAAATTTCGTCTGCCGCTCTGGCAATGTGTGCGCGCGAGCTCGGCGACATCGATTCCATCAGCATCGTCGGCTTCGAACGCGAGTATTTGGACGGCCTGTTGGAAGTGGCCGCGCGCCGCGAGCCGGGTGAAAGCATTTTGGTGCTCTTCCTCGGCAGCACCATCGGCAACTTCGACCGTCCATCCGATACGCATTTCCTCGCGAAGGTTCGCCGCATTCTGGACGAAGGCGACGCCTTGCTATTAGGAACGGATCTTCTGAAGCCGCTCCCGCAACTCATCGAAGCCTACGACGATCCGCTCGGTGTCACTGCCGCGTTCAATCTGAATCTCCTGGCTCGCATCAACCGCGAGGTCGGCGCCGAGTTTGATTTGCGCCGCTTCGAACACAACGCGCGCTTTAATTCAGAAACGGGCAGCATCGAAATGCATCTGCGCGCCCGCTCGACCCATGACGTCAATATCCCCGGAGCAGATTTCGTCGCATCGTTTACTGAAGGCGAAACCATCTGGACCGAGAGCAGCCACAAATATTCGGCGGAAGAAGTGGTCCTCCTGGCCGACCATGCCGGCTTTAAATGTGAAGCACAGTGGATCGACGCGGAGTGGCCGTTTGCCGAGAGCCTCCTGATCGCGAATTAGGCAATCCCGCGCCGATTGCCAACAACTTATTCATGCCCGCGCTGGCTGATTCCAACCCGGTACGCTTCATCCCGACCCGCGCCCGCTTCATTCCGAGCCGTGACCGGTAGGAAGCGGAATTGCCCGTAATGTTTTCGACAGGTTCTTCAACGGAGCCGCATGGCCCTGCGGGCCACCAATGTTGATGCAGAATTTCGACCCGTAACCGAGCCGTGACCGGCAGGGAGCGGTTGCCCCAATCG
>JBEKUT010000476.1:0-5625 GCA_049514735.1 Bryobacteraceae bacterium | reverse complement strand
AAATCTGAGCCGGATTCACGGTCACGGCCTTCAGCGCTTCCTCATACGGCAAACCGAAAGCAACAGCGGTAGCCGCCTGATAAGGCAAATTGCGCGAAAACTCATTATTGAAAGTGCCGAACGCAAACTTAACACCGGCCTTGTAAAACTGATCCGGCAGAGTATACGCGGCATCGTAGGGATCGTCTTCATTCTCCGGATCGGTAAGCGTCGGCCCCAGAATCGCCGCCACATTCTTCGCCTTCAAATCCGCACCGGTCTTCCCAATCTCATGCGGATCTGCGATCACCAGCTTTACCTTCTCGCTATCCGCAAACTGCAACGCATCCCGAATCGCGCGCTCCCGAGGCGTCAGCGCGACCAGCGGAACTTTTCCTTCCAGCACCGGCAACATCGCTTCATACTTCAAATCGATCTTGAATCCCGCCGCATGCGCCGCCTTCGCCTTCTGATACCGCCGAGCCTCTTCAAAAAACTCGCGCAGCTCTTTCAACTGCTCCTCATAAGTTTTCTTCGCGTCCGTATACGTCACCCGCTCGCCAAACATTCCCGCGAAATCGCCGCCGCGCGACGGAGGAACCTGAATCGTTGGAAAGCGCATCGCCATCGCGGCCGTTTTCTTGATCTCCATCTCTTCCCAGGTCCACCCATCGAGATGAATCAAAGCCGCCTGCCCGGTGATGATCCCTTGCCGTCCGGCATTGCGCATCCCGCCGCCTCCCGCGCCCATCGGCATCGTGATCACGCTCGTGATCCCATTCACACGCGTCACGGGAATATGTTCGCTCGCCGGATTCACCGCGACCTCCGCGTGAAGCTGCGGATTGAATTGGCCGAGCTCACCCGTATCCACGCTCTCCCTCACCGCGCCGATCTCGGAGAGCCCCAACTCGGTGCCCGAATCGATCATCCCCGGATAAACATGCAGACCCTTCGCATCGATCACGCGAACGCCCTTCGGCTGCGCCAGATTCTTGCCGACCCCGATGATCTTCCCATCGCGAACCAAAACCGACCCGTTCTGTATTTCAGGAGCCGCCACGGGATGAACCGTCGCATTCTTAATCAGAAACGTGTCGTCCGAAGCCGCGCTTGCCGGAAACGAAGCGAACGCCGCGCACGCCGCAAAGAATAAAACAGCAATGAATTTCATTGTCCAGGCCTCTTCCCGCCACCGGAAGCGTTCTTTTTCGGTGGATCGCTCGGCTTTTCTTTCTCGATCAGCGCTCGCTTATCGGCTTCCTTCTTAGCGCGCTCCGCCAGATCGCGATCGCGATCGAAGTACTCTTCCCCATCGATATAAACTTTTTCCACCTTCGCGTAATTCGAAAGCGGATGTTTATCGAACAGCGTCAGGTCCGCGTCCTTGCCTACTTCAATCGACCCCACCTTGTTATCGATCGCCAACTGTTTCGCCGGGTTGATAGTAATCATCGCCAGCGCCTCATCGTCGGTCGCCCCGCCGTATTTCACGGCCTTCGCCGCCTCATCGTTGAGGTGCCGCATCAATTCTTCCGAGTCGCTGTTCAGCGAAACCAGGATGCCCTTGCGCATCATGAGCGTCGCATTATAGGGAATGGCGTCGAACGCTTCCACCTTATAAGACCACCAGTCGCTGAACGTCGATGCGCCCGCGCCGTGTGCCGCGATTTCCTTCGCTACTTTGTATCCTTCCAGCACATGCTGCAAAGTCCGAATCTTGAAACCATAATCGTCGGCCACGCGCAACAGCATCAAAATTTCGTCCTGCCGGTAGCAATGCGCGTGCACGAATCGCTTGCCTTCCAGAACTTCCACCAGCGGCTCCAGTTTGAGATCGCGCCGCGGCGGAATCGCCGTGTCGCCCCGCGCCACTTTCGCGTTGTAATCGGCCCACGATTGCTGGTATTCCTTCGCCTCCGTGAACGCCTCGCGAATCACATCCTCCACGCCCATGCGCGTAGCCGGGTAGCGATAATTCGTGGTCACGCGAAACGAATTCGGATTGCCCGCGCGTTTCGGATTCTCACCCAATGCAAACTTAATGCCCGGCATCGCGCCCGCGAAGATCATATCGTGCGCGTCTTTGCCCCACCGCAGCTTGATCACCTGGCATTTTCCGCCGATCGAATTCGCGCTGCCATGCAGGATGTTCGCCGTGGTCACGCCGCCCGCCAACGCTCGATAAATAGCGACGTCATCCGGGTTGAGAACATCTTCAATCCCTACCATCGCCGAAACGGATACAGCGCCCTCATTGATGCTGTCGGCCGCAATGTGCGAATGGCAATCGATGATGCCGGGCATCAGATATTTGCCCGCCGCATCGACGATAGTCACCCCGCCCGGCGCCAAAACTTTCGGTCCGACATCGGCAATCTTGCCGTCGCGAATCAGCACCGAACCTTGGAACGTCCCCTTCGTCACGGTGATCACCGTCGCATTTTGAATCAGAATGGGAGCCGCTGCGAATGCAGCCGCGCTCGCGAAAACACTAACGAAGAAAATCCGCTTCATTGCCCGCCTCCTGCTTCATGCTTCGGCGCTTCTTCCGGAGTTGGCTCAAACTTCACGCCATCCACAATCACGTATTTCACCTCGCTGCCCGTTTGAAAAAGATCGCCCTTGGTAACAACCAGATTCGCAATCTTGCCCTTTTCGATACTGCCCATGCGATCGCTGACGCCATAAATCTCAGCCGGCGAAAGCGTCATCGCCCGCAATGCATCGTCCGGCGTGAGACCCGCGTCAATCGCCTTTTTCACGCCCTTCCAGACATCCGCCCGCTTCTCTATCCCGCCGGTATAAAACGCAAACTTCACGCCGCTCTTCGCAAACACCGCCGCCGTGTCTGGAGCGTTCGCGCGATTCTCCAGCGCCCGCATGGTGTCCACATCTTCCGGGTCGCCATCCTTAGCTTTCTCCGGCCATTTGAGATTCAACAGCACCGGCACGCCGCTGCCCTTCAACAAATCGGCCGACCGGTAGCCTTCCACCGGCCCATACAACACCGGATTCAACTTCAACTCGGCGGCAAAGCGCAACATGCGATCGATATCGATGCGCCTGTTCACCGGCAGCAAAACGCGCGGCGATTCGATCACTCCCTCCAACGCGCGATCGTAAGCGGGCCGCGGCACGCTGCGAGGGTCCTTCGCGTACGCGGCCTTGGCCTTCTGATAATAGCCGGCGTCGATGTAAATCTGGCGAATATATGCGATCACGCCCATCAGCGAACCGGGGTACCCGCCGGTAAATCCGTTCGACGTCAGCGTCACGTACTGACCCACGGACGGCACGACAACCATCTCGCCGCCGTTCTCGCCCGTGAGGTCGATCACCGCTCCCTGCCCGGCAAAAATCCCGTGCATCGGAAACGCGACAGCGGTGGTGAAACCAGCGTCTCGCGCCGATTCCACGCGCTTCTCACTCGGCTTCACCAGATCGGCCGCGCGCAGCCAACTCGTCGTGTTCGGCCGGTCTTCAGGTCCGCGAGCTGGTGGCGCCGCAGGCGTTGTCGAAATGGGAACCGCCGCGGCCGCGCCTCTCGCCCCACTAGCCGGCCCGGCATCGGGCATGCCCGTCGAACTGAGCGCGTCGATCAGCCCCGGATACACCGTCAGACCATCGCCTTCAATCACCCAGGCATCGGAAGGAATCGGGATCTCCGCGCCCACCGCTTCAATTAGGCCGTTGCGCAGCACCACCGTGCCTTTTGCGATGGCGGGCGAACTGACCGGGACAATCCGGGCGTTCCGGATTGCAATCGCGGACGGCACTTCCGCACGAATCGCGCAAAGCGCTACGAGAGCAAACAAGAGTCGGTTCATGATGTTGATCGCTTATTATAGAATTTCCCAAACAGGTGGGCAGGGGGGCCACGGAGCCTAACCTGCATTATGAAGCTATGGCGTCGAAAAAGGAAATAGGTTACAAGCAGGCTGGAGTGAACATCGACGAGGCGGGCCGTGCTGTCGCGCAGATCAAGAAGCTAGCCCGGCCCACGTTCACTCGCAACGTCTTGACCGACATCGGCTCTTTCGGCGCAGGATTCCAACTCGCCGGCTGGAAGAAACCCGTCCTCATCAGCTCGGCCGACGGCGTCGGAACCAAGCTCAAAATTGCGTTTCAATCCAACCGTCACGACACCATCGGTGAAGACCTGGTGAATCACTGCGTCAACGATATCGCCGTGCAAGGCGCGACGCCGCTCTTCTTTCTCGACTATTTCGCTGTAGGCAAACTTGACGCTGGAGTCGCTGCCCAAGTAGTATCCGGTGTCGCGCGCGGATGCCGCAACAACGGCTGCGCGCTCATTGGCGGCGAGACGGCCGAAATGCCCGGCCTCTATCACGAAGGCGAGTACGACCTCGCCGGTTTCATCGTAGGCGCCGTCGAAAAAAAAGAGATGCTCACAGGCAAGAACATCCGCGCGGGCGACGCGCTGCTCGGCCTTCCCTCGAACGGTCTTCACACCAACGGTTATTCGCTAGCCCGCAAACTATTGTTCGAGATTGCAGGCGAAGAGCTAACCGAAGAACTCGCCGCCGAGTTGTTAAAGGTGCATCGCAGCTACCTGAAACCCATCCGCGCGCTGATCGACGCCGGCGTATTGAAGGCTGCCGCCCACATCACTGGAGGAGGAATCACCGACAATCTCCCGCGCGTCTTGCCCGCGGGCCTCGGCGCAGAGGTCCAAACGTCGTCCTGGCAAGTCCCCGAATTTTTCGAGCGTCTCCGCGCCATCGGCAACATCCCGGAATCCGATTGGCGTCGAACCTTTAACCTGGGAATCGGAATGATTCTGGTAGTCGGCAAGCAGAAGCGGAGCAAAGCCGAGAAGATCCTCAACAAAATCGGCGAGCGGTTCCAGACGATCGGCTCCATCGTAAAATTGCCGCAGCGCCGCGTGATCTACACATGAAACGGTTGGGGATTCTCCTCTCCGGCCGTGGATCGAACTTCGAAGCAATCGCCCGCAACGTAGCGTCCGGCACGCTCGACGCCGAGATCGCCGTAGTCATCTCCAACCGCCCCGCCGCCCGAGGCCTGGAAATCGCAAAACACCTTGGCCTCAATGCCGTCAGCTTACTCTCCAAAGGAATCGAACGCGAACACTACGACGCCAGCGTAGCCGCCGCCCTAAAAAATCACGCGGTGGATCTTGTCTGCCTCGCCGGCTACATGCGCCTGCTCGGCCCACAGTTCATCCGCGAATTCCCCATGCGAATTCTAAACATCCACCCATCGCTGCTCCCCGCATTCCCCGGCCTCGACGCCCAAGAACAAGCCCTGCGCCACGGAGTCAAGATCACCGGCTGCACCGTCCACTTCGTCGACGAAGCCCTCGACTCCGGCCCAATAATCGCCCAAGCCGCCGTCCCCGTCCTCGAGGAAGACACCGTAGAATCCCTCTCCGCCCGCATCCTGAAAGAAGAGCATCGCATCTACAGCGAAGCCATCCGTCTGATTCTCTCCGACGCCTACCGAATCGAGGGCCGCCGTGTCGAAAGAACTCTTTGAAGAGGCCATTCGACTGGAAGAGGAAGGTCAGAATGAACGCGCTCTGAGCATATGGGTTCAACTTGCCGAGACAGAACCCACGCGCAATGTGTTTTATATCGGCATCGGGCAAGCCATGTGGCG
>JBEKUT010000475.1:0-5665 GCA_049514735.1 Bryobacteraceae bacterium | reverse complement strand
TTCTACATCTTTTTGGAGGACCGCACGCTGCGAAGAGAGACGGAAAGCGTGCTGGTGTTGGCCAAGGATGCGGCGCTCGCCTCGAATCGGGTAAGAACTCAGTCCCTTGCCAAGATCAGCCACGATATCCGCACTCCCTTGAACGCCATCCTTGGCGCGGCGGACCTGCTCTCGGCGACCGCGCTCAATTCCGATCAGTCCACCTACGTGGATATGTTCCAGCGAAATTGCCGCCGCCTGGTCCGGTTGATCAACGATTTTCTGGATTTCTCGCGAATCGAGGCCGGCGCCGTGCAAGTGCAAAAAGCTTCTTGCTCTGTAAAGGAAATGGTGGCGGACGCGGTGAACACGTTCCGCGAGTCCGCCTCCCGAAAAGGCCTCATGTTGGGGTTCGAGGTCGATTCGAGCGTTCCGGAGCGGGTGTTTGTCGATGCGGCGCGCATCCAGCAGGTCTTGGTCAACCTGGTCAGCAATGCCGTCAAGTTCACAACGCAAGGGGGTGTGAATGTGCGAGTCCTGGTGGACAAGCCACCCAATCGCGGCCGGATTCATTTCGCGGTCAGCGACACGGGTCCGGGAATCGATCCGCAAGACGAAGCCAAGGTATTTACCGCTTTTGCGCAGTTACCCGACGGGAACGCCAACAATCATGGAAGCGGACTAGGGCTAACAATCTGCCGTGAGCTGGTGGAACTGATGGGAGGTGAAATCGGTTTGATCGGCAACCCGGGCTCCGGGACCACTTTCCATTTCAGCTTGCCGCTCGACGATCTACCGCTCACGGGGGCGCTTCCCGACGCTGCACCGAGCGCGATTCCCAGGGGCTGGCGGCGGGACGATCCGGCCCGCATTCTGGTGGTGGAAGACAGCGCCGACAACCGCATGCTGTTGCAGCATTATGTCCGTGGGGAGCCCGTGGAGGCGACCTTTGCCAACAATGGCGAGGAGGCGTTGGAAATGAGCCAACGGCGGGATTTCGATCTGGTTCTTATGGATATCGACTTGCCGGGCTTGAATGGTTACGAAATAACCAGGCTGATGCGGAAATGGCAGGCCGATAACGGCCGGGTTCCCACGCCGGTGGTCGCCCTTTCGGCTCACGCCATGAAGGAGGCGGTGCGCGCCAGCCTGCGAGCCGGTTGCATGGCGCACGTCGCGAAACCCGTCGACCGTTCCATATTGCTGAAAACCATTGCGCGCTTCGCGCTCTCGAAGAGCGTCCGCACTCCAAGTCCTCCCGAAAGATGCGACGTAGCCGATGGAGTCGCAGCCCTGGTTCCGGTCTATCTCGCCTCCAAGCCAAAACAAATCGAGGATGCTCGGGCATCGCTGGCTCAGAACGATTTCGATCCGGTGCGCCGCTTCGGTCATAACCTGAGAGGGACTGGCGCGGGTTATGGATTTCCCCGCATTGAAGAGATCGGAGCCGCTCTCGAGCACGCCGCGTCGGAGGAGGACGAAGAAACCATTCGCATACAGCTCGAGGCCTTGTCCCGGTTCGTTGCACAGGATGCGGGCCTCAGGCCGGTTCCAGCATCTTCCTGACGTACATAAGCTGACCCAAGTGATACGAATTGTGGTCGGCGAGCAATAGAGCTTCCCGCAGTAACGTATGTCCTTCACCGTGGGGGAGTGAGGCGAGAAGGTCGCGCCGCGGGTCTTCCACGAGCTTCTTCATCTCGGCCAGATCGAGACGAAATTCTTTGATGGACTGGCTCCAGGCGGCGTCGTTTGGCGGCGTGTCGGTTTTCGGCCAGTATCCGGAGGGCCAAGCGGGAGAGACGTGTTTAGGGTCGCGCGTGTACTCCAAAATGTCCCATTGGGCCAGGCGCAGGTGCTCTAACAACTGCCACGCGGTGTGAGGCGCGCCCGGCGGTTTTGCGCCGCGGTGTGCGGCCGGGAAGTCTCGGACAGCGGCGTCGAAATCGATGTGCGCGCCCTTCATGTCGAGCAGATTAATCAGATGTTGGCGAAGATCGTCCATGGGAAGTAGATTCCGGAGCGTAGGGTTAGGAATGAAGAAAGCGGGCCACGGACCCCGATGGCCTGCTCTACTGGCTTGGTATAATGCTGGTGATGCAGCGATCAATCCGGGATGGCAGCGGTAAGAAAATAATCCTCTTAAGGCCACGGGGTTTTTGCGCCGGAGTGGTGCGGGCGATCGATGTGGTGAAGATCGTCCTGGACCTCTACGGCGCGCCCGTCTACGTGCGAAAAGAGATCGTTCATAACCGCCACGTAGTGGACGAACTTCGTCAGGCCGGGGCGATATTCGTGGAGGAATTGGCGGAGGTTCCGGAAGGTGCGCGCGTCATTTTCAGCGCCCATGGAGTTTCTCCGGCGGTCCGCTCAGAGGCCACGGAGCGCAAGCTGCAGGTCATTGATGCGACCTGTCCTTTGGTGACAAAAGTGCACCTTGAGTCGGTCAAGTTCGCCCGTCAGGGATATACGATTATTCTGATCGGGCACGCTGGACATGATGAGGTGATCGGAACGCTGGGCGAAGCGCCGCAATCCACGTTTCTGGTTTCGAATGTGGAAGATGTGGATCGCCTGGACGTGAGAGATCCGGAGAGAATGGCTTATCTGACGCAAACCACTTTGAGCCTGGATGAAACCCACGATATCGTGGAGCGCCTGAAGCAAAGGTTCCCGGCGATTGTCGGTCCTAAGACACAGGACATCTGCTACGCGACGGAAAACCGTCAGCTTGGTGTCAAGGCGGTAGTACCTTTGACGGAGGTGCTGCTTGTGGTAGGGTCCCAGAACAGTTCGAACTCGCGCCGTCTGGTGGAGGTCTGCCACAATGAAGGCGTGCCGGCCTACCTGCTCGACGATAGCAATGAAGTGAATCCGGAGTGGCTCGAATCGGCACAAACAGTGGCTGTAACGGCCGGCGCATCGGCGCCGGAAAACCTCGTCCAGGACCTGATTGCCTGCCTGCAGTCGAAGTTCGGGTTCAATCGGGTTGAGGAAATGGAACTTAAGGAAGAAGACGTTCGCTTTCAACTGCCGTCGAACCTGGAACGTTCGGCGTTGCGGCTAACGTCTATAACACCGGCTAACACACTGACAGTATGAGTTCGCGGATTCAGGTTGAAGACGCTTTACTCGGCGGAAGCGCGATTGCGGCACAAAAGGCCACACGCTGGCTGCTCGACGGGCAATATGAACAAGGCTATTGGTGGGCGGATCTCACGGCGGATTCCACGCTCGAATCGGACTGGATCCTTCTACAACTGTGGCTGCATCCTCCGGTTGACGGCGTCTGGAACCCGCCGACGCGTCCGTTGGTGGACCGGGCCGTTCACGCCATTCTGTCACGCCAGCTCCCCGATGGCGGATTCAACATATATCCCAAGGGGCCGTCGGAACTCAGTGCGACGGTAAAAGCTTATTTCGCGTTGAAGCTGGCAGCCCACGACGAAGGCGTATCGCCGCAAGACTTCTCGGACGCGCTGAGCAAGGCGAAAGAACGCATCCTGGCAATGGGCGGGATTCAGTGCGCGAACAGCTACACCAAAATCAATCTCAGCCTGTTTAACCTCTATCCGCGCGAAGGCTGTCCGTCGGTGCCGCCGGAGATGGTGCTGCTGCCCGGCAACTTCATGTATCAGATGTCGTCGTGGACGCGCGCCATCGTGACGCCGCTCGCCATCGTGCATGCTATGAATCCCAGCCGGCCGGTACCGGCGGGTTTCAATCTTCAGGAGCTCTTCGCACCGGGCGTCCCTGTGATTTACCGCCGCGACGCCAAGCTGTTTACGTGGCGCAATCTTTTCCTGGCCTTCGATTACGTCCTGAAGGGTTGGGAGCGCTGGGGCAGCAAGAGCATACGGCAGCGGGCCATTCGCCGCGCCGAACAATGGATGCTGGAGCGGACGCGCTATACCGATGGCCTGGGCGCCATCTATCCGCCGATGCAATACATCATCATGGCGCTCGATCTTCTGGGGTATCCGGCCGACCATCCGGACCGCGTCGAGTGCCAGAAGCAATTCGACCGGTTGATGGTGCAGACGGATGATCGATTTTACTTCCAGCCCTGTTTTTCCGTCGTTTGGGATACAGGGATTGCGGCTTTCGCACTGGGCGATTCAGACCACAGTGAGGTCGCCCCGGCACTACGCCGTTGCGCGGACTGGCTGCTGACCAAGGAAGTCCGGCGCAAGGGCGATTGGTCCGTGAAGCGTCCCAAGACGGAGCCTTCCGGCTGGTATTTCGAGTTTGCCAACGAGTTTTACCCCGATATCGACGACACCGCGATGGTGCTGCTGGCGCTGAATAAGTCGCGCGCGACCAACGCCAACGAGCAGAAGACGGTGGAGCGGCGAGCTATCCGGTGGCTGCTCGACATGCAGTCGAAAGATGGCGGCTGGGCCGCGTTCGACGTCGACAACAATTGGGTTCCTCTAAGTTGGGTTCCGTTTGCCGACCACAACGCGATGCTCGATCCCACTTGCCCCGACATCACGGGACGCGTGCTCGAAGCGCTGTGCGCCTGTGGGCTGGACCGTTCGCATGCGGCAGTCGAGCGCGGCGTTCAGTACCTGATTCGAACGCAGGAAACCGACGGTAGCTGGTACGGGCGTTGGGGCGTCGATTACATTTACGGAACGTTCCTGGCGCTGCGTGGGTTGCAGGCGGCCGGTGAGAACGATCGCGAGGCGCACATCCAACGCGCCCTCGAATGGGTGCGGTGCATCCAGAACTTCGACGGCGGGTGGGGTGAGAGTTGCGCGAGTTACGACAACAACACCTACACCAATGCGCCGAGTACGCCTTCGCAGACGGCCTGGGCGGTTATGGCGCTGCTGGCGGGCGGCGATACGCGCAGCAGCAGTCTGCACGATGGCATCGAGTATTTGATTAAGACCCAGACGGGCGATGGGACGTGGAACGAAGACCAGGCTACGGGTACCGGATTCCCGAAGGTGTTTTACCTTTCCTATCACCTCTACAGGCATTCATTTCCCTTGCTCGCCTTGAACACTTTCTTGCGAACCAAGCAGGGCGGGAACGGGTAGGTTCGATGGGTCCGAACTCAGAGGTGTCCAAACAGCACGCGCGTTTGCGTGCGCGCCGGTGAGCGGTACTCCCACATTAGTAACCGGCGCTACTGGCTTCATCGGCTGGCATGTCGCAAGGAAGCTCCTGCAGCAAGGGGTCGCCGTGCGCGCATTGGTCCGGCCGGGGAGTCAGGTTAAAGAGTTAGACGTTCAGACAGTAATTGGAGACTTGCGCGATCCGGAATCGCTGGCGCGGGCGGTGGAAGGATGCTCCACCGTTTTCCATATCGCGGCCGACTACCGCTTGTGGGCGAAGCACCCCGGCGAGTTATACGAGTCGAATGTGACAGGAACCAGAAATCTTTTAACCGCGGCGCGGAATGCCGGGGTGGAGAAGGTGGTTTACACAAGTACGGTCGGTTGTGTCGGCGTGCCTGAGGATGGAGTGGGCAACGAGGATTTAGCGGTTGGACTCGACGAAATGGCGGGAGCATATAAGAGGTCGAAGTTTCAAGCCGAGCAGGTGGCGCTGGAATTCGCGCGCGCGGGTCTGCCGGTCGTAATCGTGAATCCGACAGCGCCGATTGGCGGCCACGATTTTAAGCCGACACCCACGGGAAAGATCGTTCTGGACTTTATCTGCGGCCGCATTCCGG
>JBEKUT010000474.1:0-5667 GCA_049514735.1 Bryobacteraceae bacterium | reverse complement strand
TGGCGGCGGCGTGTTGTAAATCTTGCGCAGGTCCTTAGTCTTGACCGTTGCTCCCATGCGGATGCTCCTGAATGAATCAACTGGACTAATGAATCAACTGCTCGATATCGCGCGTGGCTTTGAGAAGCATAGCGCGCAATCGCTCCTCGCGCTCGGAGTTTCCCGCGGCCCAATGCGAGGCCTTGAACGCGGCCTTCACCACTGCGCCGACGGGCCCGAAAATAGCGAATGTTTCCGGACCCATGAACTGGCTCCAATCCTCCCAGTTCTCCGCGCGCTCCCAGATGCGGCGCACGCCCTCGGGATCGTTCTCCAGTTCTTTTCTGCCCGCCGCGGTGAGATTGTAAACGCGCCGCCCGTCGATGCGGTCCGATTCGATCAGCCCCTCGTCCTCGAGTTGCTGCAGCGTTGGATAGACGCTGCCGGCGCTCGCTTTGTACATGCCGCCGGAGCGATCCTTCATCTCCTTCATGAGTTGATAGCCGTGCTTCGGACCTTCCGAGAGCAGCGACAAAATCGCGAGCCGCACCTCGCCAAATTCGAAGAATCGTGGCCCGCGCTGACCGGGGCTGAAGCCGGCAAACGAGCCCCACGGGCCCATTCCAAAACCGAACCAGTTCTTGTTTCCCATATCCGACGATGCTCTCCGAGATATATCGTACGATATGTCGGGACGCAGTGCAAGCCGGATGGTCGAAGACATGAATTGGACTGGACAGCCCGGCAATGCGGTGCGCGCGAGCGCGCGCGGGGAGATGCGCTTTATTGGTCGGTTATTCTTCCCAACCTATCAGCGGACGACGAACTTCCACGCTGCGACAACCGCAAAAACAAGCGCGCCAACCGCGTAGGCCCACATTCTTCCTTTTTGGAACTTTTCGTGATCCATCATAGAGCGCCTCGCACGTCCTTTCTCGATCATGCCACACGGCTCACCGCGAAGTCCTAACAGTTCTTGACAAATAAATTCTTCGGTGGCAGAGTGTCGATATCGCCGCCTACGTCGAGGTTCTGCACATGCCACGCACATACGAACAGACAATCGAGATCGATGCTCCGGCCGATGCGGTCTGGAAAGCGATCGCGGAATCGGAGGGGATCAAGAGTTGGTTCGCTCCCGAAGCGCGGGTCGAGCCTGGCGTTGGCGGCAAGATCTGGGTCTCCTGGGGGCCGGAATGCGATGGCGAATCGCGCATTGAAGCGTGGGAGCCGGGTGGCAAGCTGCGCTACGCCTACGAGCGTCCGAACGGACGCGGTCCCAATATCGTCGAGTTCACTATTGAAGCTGGCGACGGAGCGCATACGGCGCTGCGCCTCGTCAATTCGGGATTTGGCGACGAAGGGAGCTTCGACGCGGAGTTGGAAACTATGTCCCACGCGTGGGGTCTGTTCTTGTTTCTTTTGAAATACGGCGTCGAAAAGGCATACACGACGTGCCGCAACATCTCAATCCTGAAGATGATTCCACTGCGGCACCGCGAGGCTTTGCTTCGCATCACCACGACGCTGAAAAGCGAACAGCTTTATTGGGACCCGTTCGGCGAAGCCTGTTTCGAGCTTCCAGGCATGGGCGGATCGCTGGCCGCCATCTTCTGCGAGCCCTCCGGAGAATCGAGCATGATCACGATAGCGGCGCTGCTTTCCGACGCGGACGACGCCCGCGAACGCACGGCTCGCGAGGTGGTGGAACGGCTATTCGATAACTTGCAAGCCACGGCTGCCAGCGGAGCGTGAGAGAATTCACCATATGAAGGCAGCCCTGTTGGTGGCGTTGGCGATCTTCACCGTGGCGTTCACGGTGTTTTGGATTTGGGCGATCGTACGCCATAAACACGGGGGCGCCGTCGCTTCCGGCACGAAAGTTCCCAGCCCGCTCGACCTCGCCATCGGCTTCGCCGCCAACTTTCTGGACACCCTGGGAATCGGTTCCTTTGCCACCACCACGGCGATGTATAAATTGTTCGGGCTGGTGCGCGACGAAGAGATCCCCGGGACATTGAACGTCGGCCACACGCTGCCTTCTATCTGCGAAGCGTTCATCTTTCTGGTGATTGTGCAGGTGGATGTCGCGACGTTGGTTCTCATGATTGGCGCGTCGGTGGTGGGGGCGTGGCTCGGGGCGGGCGCGGTAAGCCATTGGCCGCGGCGCAGAGTTCAAGTCGGCATGGGAAGCGCGCTGCTTGGCGCGGCTGCGCTGATGGTGATGAGTCAACTTTCCCTCGTGCCCGGCGGTGGAGAACTGCTGGGTTTGACTGGAACGCGGCTGGCCCTCGCGGTTGCCTGCAATTGTCTGTTTGGAGCGTTGATGACCATCGGGATCGGATTGTATGCTCCCTGCATGATGGTGATTTATTTATTGGGTATGAATCCGCGGGCGGCGTTCCCCATCATGATGGGATCGTGCGCGTTTCTGATGCCGGTGGGGAGCGTCCAATTCATCAGGGCTCAAAAATACAACTTGAAATCGGCGCTGGGCCTCGCCATCGGCGGCGTGCCGGGAGTTTTGCTGGCGGCATTCGTGGTGAAATCGTTGCCCCTGGCCGCCGTGCGCTGGCTCGTGGTGGCGGTGGTTGTTTATACGGCCGCCATGATGCTCCGTTCCGCGGCTGTCGAGCGCCGCCGCGCTGGCGAAATTACGGGCGCAGCGTCGTCCGCCGTCGCGGAGCCGTGATTCGAATACAGAAAACAGACGACGAAAAACCGATCGTCTGTTCCACGGCGCTACTTGATCGTAAATACCGGCTTGCCGAGAACTTCCATTCTTGGCTCGATCCCCAGCCCCGGCGCGGTTGAGCTTGATAAACGCCCGTCCTTTCGTTGCGGCGCGCCCTCCGCGATGCTCACCGTCACGTAGCTGTTGAAATCCGTCGTGGTGAAGAGCATGTGTGGAGGCGTCGAATGCGCCAAATGAGCGATGGCCGCGGTCACGATGTCTCCGCCCCAAGTATCTTCGATCGTCATCGCGATCCCAAGCGCAACGCACAGGTCGCGCATCTGCCGTGCGCGCGTCAATCCGCCGAGCTTGGAGATTTTCAGATTCACGGCGTCCATGGCCTGATCGTTCACGGCGCGCACCAGGGTGGGAACGTCGTCGATAATTTCATCCAGGATAAAAGGCCGCGCTGTGCGCCGCCGGATCGCCAAACATTCTTCGTACGTCTTGCAAGGCTGTTCCAGATACACATCCGCATCCCGCACGCCGGCGGCGACGCGCACGGCCGCGTGCTGCGTCCAACCCGTATTCGCATCGGCGACCAGAATATCGCCAGCGTGCAGCTTCGCGGACGCGGCCAGAATGCGCGCGATATCGGTCTCGACATCGCCGCCGACCTTGAGCTGAAACTTCGTGTACCCTTGCGCGCGGTAAACCGCAACCATATCGGCCATCGCCTGGGGCGTGTCCTGGGAGATGGCGCGATAGAGCGGGAAATCGTCGCCGAATCGCCCGCCCATCAGCGTTGAGACCGGCTGTCCACAGGCTTTGCCCAGAATGTCCCAGCACGCCATATCGAGCGGCGACTTGACGTAAGGATGTCCGCGCAGGACTTGATCCATGCGTTGATTCAGAGGCCCGAGTGCGGTGGGATCGAGACCTAGCAAATACGGGCCGAGCTCGGCGATCCCGGTCCGGGCTCCATTCGCATAAGCTGGCAGATAGGCGGAACCGAGCGGGCAGATCTCGCCGTAACCCGTAACTCCGGCGTCGGTCGTGATGGCGACAACGGTGGAATCGAAGACGGAGACGGAGTTTCCGCCCGACCATTTATAGCTGCCTTCGACGAGAGGGAGCTCGACGCGATAGGCGTCGATTTGTGTAATTCGCATGAACGTAAAAATAATGATTGCACGCGCCGCCGATACCTTGTAGAATCGCCCCCATGAAGAAAACCTGGTTTATCACATTTATGTTCGGAGTGCTGCTGCTGGTTGGGGTTGGGGTGTTTGCTCAACCGGCGCGGAATGTTTCGGGAGCGCGCCACCCTAATATTGCGGCCGCACAGCGTTTGAGCAAGCAGGCATGGCAAAAGGTTGTGGATGCTCAGCAAGCAAACGAGTGGGACATGGCCGGGCATGCGCAAAAAGCCAAAGATCTGCTCGATCAGGCGAATAACGAACTGCGGCAGGCCGCGACGGCAGCCAACAAGCACTAACGGGTAAAGCCTACCTCACCGCTAGGTACTAACCCAACGGGCTACGCCATTCGGGGAATTGCGCCTATTGTGGCCTGGAGTTCATACTTAACCCCATGCGGGCGTCGCAGGGACGCCCTTAGAAACAGTAACTTAGAACTAGAACGCCTCGCGCGGCTTTCTCGGAGGGTGATTTTGTCCGCCACGGCTATACTAAAGTGGCCTAACTGACGATTATTACCTGGAGAGATATGGCTGCCGAAGCTTCACAAATACCCGCAGCGCTCCCGCCCTTTCGCTTGGCCGAGCTCAGGCAACAACGTGGAATCTCCCTGGAGGAGATCGCGGACGCTACTAAGATCAGCCTTCGCTTCCTGCGCGCCATCGAAGCCGAGAACGTTAACGAGCTTCCAGAGGGAGTTTTTCGCGTCAACTACATGCGGCAATATGCCAATTACATTGGCGTCGACGAGGCGGACCTGAGGGCGCGCTTAAATCCGGCACCGCCAGGACCGCCGGAGCGGCCCGCGCCGCGGAATTGGCTTCAAAAGCTCTTTTGAGGAACTCGCGCAAAACGGACCGCGACCCGCTCTGCCCTTGGCTATACCGCCGCATCCTCGTATACTGAGGTGTCATGAGTTGTACCGTCACAACCCGAGATCTCAACAACGTAACAATCGTCGTCCTGTCTGGCCGGTTCACGATGACGGAATCCCCGGGTATGATCCGCGGCACGGTTGCGGATCTGCTCGCGTCGGGCCGCAAGCGTATTGTGCTCGATCTCGCCGGCGTCACGTATTTAGATAGCGCAGCCGGCATCGGCGAATTGGTCAGCAGCTATACCTCCGCGCTCAAACAAGGCGCCCAATTGCGGCTCCTGCGGGCGGGCAAGAACGTCGACCGCGTTTTGCGCATCGTCGGACTCCACAACGTCTTTGAGATTTACGACGACGAGGTTTCTGCCATCAGCAGTTTCGCCGAGTCCAGCCTGGCGACCGGCAACGACGCCTAGCCGTAGAACGAACCAACAACGCCTTTTTTACTGCTCCTCAATACTGACAGATGTGAGCTTATCGCCCTGCGCGATCTTATTCACCACATCCTGTCCCGTCCGGACCTGTCCGAAAATGGTGTGTTTGCCATCCAGCCAGTCCGTTGCGATATGAGTAATGAAGAACTGGCTGCCATTCGTATTCGGGCCGGCATTCGCCATCGAAAGAGAACCCACCTTATGCTTGTTGGGATTTTTCTTGGGGTCCGTTTCGTCCTCAAAACGATAGCCGGGACCGCCGCGGCCGGACGCCGTCGGATCGCCGCCCTGGACCATGAAGTCGTTGATGACGCGGTGGAACGTGGTTCCGTCATAGAACTGATCGCGTACGAGAAACACAAAATTGTTGACCGTCTTGGGGGCCTCCTTGGCGAACAAATCGGCTACGATCTTCCCTTTCGTGGTGTCGAAAGTCGCCGTATACTTTTTGTTCGGGTCAATCGACATCGGGGGCGCTGCTGGGTACTGTTTGGCCATGCTTCCAGT
>JBEKUT010000473.1:0-8509 GCA_049514735.1 Bryobacteraceae bacterium | reverse complement strand
CCTGCCGGTCACGGCTCGGTTACGGGTCGAAGTTCTTCATCACCTTGGGTGGCCCGCAGGGCCATGGACACTCCCCTGAAGAACATGTATGGTTGGGGCGACCGCTCCCTGCCGGTCACGGCTCGGAATGAAGCGGATCGGCAAGAAGCGCGGTCGGCAAGAAGCGATCGGAGTCAAGCGCGACCGGAGCGGAGCGATCGGCATGAAGCGAATCGAACGGAGCGTTCGGGGTTAGAATTTGGTGGCTGTGCCCTGAGAATCGCCATCGGGATTCGGCCATTTCGACTTATTCCGCGTGGTTCTCCAGACTTTGTCGCCCCACCACTCCACTGTGCTCTTCGCGAGATCAGCGGGTTTGCGACGCTCATCAATGGTACTCACCAGATGGGAGACTTGGTTGGTGGGCGCCTTGAAGGTCATCATACGGGAAGTGTCGCCCTCTTTGTATGTGATGGTCAGAAAACGGGAGCTTTTCCCGATCGAGGGCATTTTCACCTTCCAGAGATGCCGCCCGTTCGGCTCGACGACTTCGGTGCCGGTGATCTTCTGGTAGGGGAGTGCAAACACACCTTGTCCATAGTGGAACCGCAATTCAGTGGAACTGTCCACATCCAATGATCCCAAGGTATTGGCGGGAATGGTTTTCTCAGACCCGCTGACAAATTCGGCGTCTTTGGCCGTTCCCGCGGAGATCGCGGGCGGCATAATCAGGACGACTGTTGCGAGCATAACGGCGGACACTAACGAAAGGCGCATACACACTCCTTGTTGGTACTATCGACAGCCAAGTTTCCCGACTTTAGGCGCCTTCTACAGTAAAGAGACATGTCGGTCTATGACGAACGCCGCCGGGAGCTGGAGCAGCACGAATTCATGATGGGATTGGAGCGGGGACGCCTCGCCGTGACCATGGATTTGCTTACAGATGCGCTGGTGCTGGTGGGACAGCACGGGGTTTACTGCCAAAGCGCCCGCCAGGCCGGCAAGCCGGCGATGGACATCCAGATGATTTCGAAGTGCATCACGGACGCCAAGGAACTGGTGTCGGACGTGATGACGGAATTGAAGAGAAAATCGAATGCGGAGTAAACCGCGCGACCCGCAGGGCCGCCGGACCGCGCGGTTGGGAATTATGAACTAATGAAGTTGGATGGCACACTGCCAGACTTCGCCGGCAGCGATCCGCCGTCCGCTAAGCCGTAGCGGCAGTGCCTGCTTGCTGGTGCTGGAACAGATGAGGGTAGGTCCGAAAAATGCGAAGCGCGACGGCGACCTCGGCTTCGAATGCTTCGCGTTCCTTTTCTAAGATCGCTGCGGCGGTTTTGAAGTCGATTTTCGAATCGGCTTCATAGGCCGTCACAAGGCTGTGAATGTAATTCTTCAACCAATGGCTGTCGCCCAACACGGCGAAACGATCGACGGGTTGGGAGGGGGCGGACGTCTCAGGAGCTTCCAAATGCACGGCTTCCACAATCTGGGTTTCTTCCATCTTTTTGTTGGGTTCCTTGGGGCGAGAGTGAACAGCTACCATGATCAGCATCGAACGGGACTCGACGCCAGTCAAACAGTACTTTAGTACTAAAACGTACTATTGCTGCGCAGGGGATTGGGCTAGACGAAGGCGAACCAAACAGCGAGCCCTAGCGCCGCTATCACGACGGCTCCAATGAGCGATGCGGTCAGGCGGGCTGGTTCGATTCTTTCCGCAGTCCGTGCGTTCGTAAAGATCAGTCCCAAGACAACGAACAGCGCCAGATCGACAAATCCTTGTGTGGTCCAATCATGACCGGCCAGCGATTTCATGACGGCTTTCAGCGGAGCATACGCGTCCTTGGCGCCGGACAGCACAGTGTTCACCAACACAGTGATTGCGGCGGCGAGAACGAAACCGGATGTCGTGGCGCTCAGTTTTGCCATCATCGTGCTTCCTTGGCCGCGGTGCGAAGCAAAGCGACTTTAACCCCGTGGTCGATTACGGCCCCGGCGCCTTCGACGGCCAATCCTGTAATCGCAATCAGCGCGGCGATCGACAAGACAAGTTTGCGGGCCGCGGCATTGGAATATAACTGTTCTCTTGTGGCGATGGGAAGAAGTAACGCCAGAATCGCGGTAACGAAGAACAGGTGTTCTTTCGTCTCCATGAAGAAATTGTGGGCGAACGGCCATGGTCCCTTGAGAATTATCGCCTTCTCGGGCGGATAGAAGTGAACGTACCAATAGCCGCCGCAGATCCACGCGGCGATCATGCACGCCGCCACTACGAGAGCCCATTTTCGCAGGCGGTCTGCATTCGCCGGCTGCGCATTCAGCGCTTCGACGAAGACCCAGACGGCCGCGAGGCAGCCCGTGACACCGAAGGCGGCGTGCGCCAAGAGGATAACGTCGCTACTTGAGATATTCAAGGATCTCCTTTAAATATGACCGAGCAGGCCGGGAGGCGCCATGCTTGCGGGCTTGTCCGGAGCTCCAGGCGGGTTGGTATCCGCTTTCTTGCCCCAAGTCCAATAGAGCCCCAGATAGGCGTAGGTCTCTTTTTGGCCGATGGCGGAATGGCCGTAACAAAACAGCAATTGAAAACCCGGGTCGCGAAATTTGTAATATCCGCCGACATCGATTAGCGTGGCCGGTCTGGTCTGCGGCGTCGCCAATCCTTCGGGTCCGTGATAAAAGACCTCGGTTCCCAGCGTCACTTTTTTGCCGAGATCCCGTTGAACCAGCCAGCCCGCGAATGGATAATTACGATATCCGGGCGCATTGTTCAGAGTTACGCCACCGCCGCCATAGGTGGTCCAGGGGCCGAAGCTTTTCTGAACCCAAAGGGGCACCTTGTACCAAGTCGGCGGGCGCGAAAGAGGGATTGTTGGAGGGAAAAATCGCGGCCGCGGGAACGATGATGTGGAGGTGAACGTTGGGAAGCGCGCCCCAATTGAATTCCAGCGCCGGTCCTTCTGTATCGGTTTCCACGGGAGTACCGTCGGACGTGGCGAACGTGTAGAACTCGTAATTTCTGAAGTCGATCGGTTCCGGATCGTCGGTTTGAAATGGCGGACCGGCCAGGGTTGTGGTCGAAACGGATAACAGAACGGCAAGCATCCCCAATATTCTTGCCGTAAGTTCGTGGCTTCCGTTACGCTGTTTCATTCAACTCTCCGAATAGTTCACTCACTTTTTCTTTCATCGCGTGAAGAGCTTTTCTCCCGAGAGGCGTGGCGCGATAGACTTTACGAATCGCTTGCCCCTGACGCTTCTCGGTGGAGCGCAAGTAGCCCTTCTTTTCCATCCCGTGCAGAAGCGGATAAAGGGTTCCAAGACTGATCTGGTATCCGTGGCGCGCGAGTTCCTGGGCCATTTCGAGTCCGAAGATGGGTCCTGCGACGGCGTGATGAAGAATGTGGAGACGGATCAGGCCGGAGTAAAGATCGCGGTAGGCGAAGCGGTTGTCGTAAGCGCTTTTCGTTATCGTCATTCGATAGCGAAAGCTAGTATACCTGATGCGGTTCCGCAACTGCGGCACCAGTCGAAGATTTCCCGAAACGACGGCATAAGAAGCCGGGCAGGCCACAAACCCCGATGGCCTGCCCCACGAGAGGGCTATGGCACGGTAAGCGAGACGGGAACGTCCACCGCCCGGCTAGCCCCGCCGACGGGAACATAAACGATTATCGAAACGATCCCTTGATAGGAGCCGGACGCAAGGCCAGCCGGGTTGACGCTCACCTCGATCGATTCGCCGGTTAGTCCGGTCACGCGGTTCGCGCCCAGCCACGAGGTGGCGCCGTTCGCGCTGATTTGGACCGAATAGGGGAACGGCTCGGCGAAGTTCGCCGATACAGCGATCGTCTGGGTCTGCGCCATCGAACCCGACATTTCAATTTGAACCGTCGAAACCTGCAATTCATAAGGCGTCGTGGTCACTTCCCGGATCAAGTTATCTCCCGGCTCGGGGAAATAGAGGTTCCCAGCGGGATCGAATGCAACGGGCCCGGGCGACCAGCCTTCGCCGCCCGACAGACTCGCTTCGAGCGCGGGTCCGCCGTCACCGATGTTCGACGCGGCGGTGTTCCCAGCTAAACGCTGGATGCTTCCATCGGCATTCAGGCGCAGAACCAGCGAATAAACACCCTCCGAGAGATTCAGCAGGCCGCCGCGATCTATAGATAGTCCAACTACGGCGCAAAGCTGCGTCTTTAAAGCGGGCAAGCCATCGGTGAACGTCTCGGCTCCCATGCATGGCTGACCGCTTCCGGCGACCGGAGTTAGGGAACCATCCGCATTCACGCGATCCACAGTGGCGTATACAGATGCAGGCTGAGCATGCGTCCACGCGACGTAAAGGTTGCCCTGCGGATCGACGGCGACGGCGTTGTAATAATCGACGCCCTGCTGCCCCGGACCTGCTACGGTCGTGATGATGCCGTTTGAATCGATCTTGCGCACGCGCGCATTCGAAGTGTCGGCGATGTAGATGTTGCCCTGTCGATCGAAAGCAACTCCTCCCGGCTCGTTCAGCGTAGCGCCAGTCGCTGGTCCGCCATCCCCGTTGTCGCGATTGAGCCCCGTTCCAGTTCCCGTGCCGGCTACGAGACTGATGATTCCATCCGGCGCGATCCTGCGGATTCGGCTGTCGCCGGTAATTACATAAAGAGAGCCGTCCGGTGCAACCGCCAAAGGTCCCGGATAGTAGAGATCGGCCTGCGTGGCCGGTCCTCCATCGCCGCTGTAATCCGCTTGGCCGGTGCCCGCGAAGTTGCTGACAGCGCCATCCGCGGCGATCTTGCGAATGTTACTGCCGAAGGTATCGCTCACATATAAATTCCCAGCGGGGTCAAAAGCGATTCCGCCGAGCAGTGCAAATGTCGCGTGGATCTCCGGGCCGCCATTGCCGCTTGATCCGGGGAAGAACAGATTCGGGTCCTCCACTCCGTCCCCTGCAATCGTAGCGATGGTTCCACCGGGCGTCATCTTGCGCACGCGCCGGTTGCCGTAATCTGCGACGAGGAGACTGCCCGAGCTGTCGAACAACGTTTGCGCCGGCTGACAAAGTTGCGCACTCAGCGCGGGACCACCGTCGCCCGAGAATCCACACGTTCCCGTGCCCGCGATTGTAGTGATGATCCCGTCCGGTGCGACCATGCGGATGCGATGGTTCTGTGTATCGGCGATATAGATGTTGCCGGCCCCATCCAGGGTCACTCCACTGGGCGCATTCAATTCCGCGGCTGCCGCGGGACCGCCGTCGCCGCTGAATCCCGGAGTCCCAGTACCGGCGATGGTTGTCGCTTGCGATCCGTCCGCGGCCACCTTCACCACAACATTCCCGAACCATTCCGTGAAATAGAGATTGTCTTGCGCGTCGATCGCCAAGCCTTCGATATTCGGAAGCCGGCCCTGCGTGGACGACGGCGGGGCCGTATACAACGTGTAGATGATGCCGGCTGGCGTAACCTGGACGATGCAGTTGCAGAAAACCTCAGCGATATCGAGATTGCCTTTGGAATCGAAGACCAACCCACGAGGCGATGCGAGCAGGGCCGCGGTGGCTGGCCCGCCGTCGCTCTGAGGGCCCGGAGGCTGGACGCCGCCGCCCGCGAAAGTGGTTACCGTTCCATCCAGCGCGACACGGTAAACGCGCTCGCCGTCGGCGTCGGAGAGATACAAAGCGCCGGCGGCATCTTGCGCCATGCCCCGGAGGACCGCGGGATTCAGAAAGCTGGCCGGAAAGCTCGCGGGCGCACCGGTTCCGGCAAGTTGCGGTTGCGGAATAAGGATGGGACCCGTTCCTACCAGCGCCAACAGTGTTTCATCCGGCTCCAGGCGCAGCACCAGGAATTCGTCATTGAAAAGCAGCCGTCCCGTGAGCTTGTCGATCAGCAGGCCATACACCGAATTGAGCGGAGCGCTTAGGGCTGGCTGGCTGTCCATGGTATTGCGGTGCGTGTATGGAATTCCGGCGGCCGTGAAAATGTTTTGGGCGTCTGACAGAGATCCCAAAAACATTAGGGCGAATATCATGCACTGGCGCATGGCTGTTTGATGAACTCGCATAATGCGAGGTTACGTGACGAGGACAATAAAAGCGACGAGCCGAAAACAGACGACGAAAACCGATCGTCTGTTCTACCTAGGGCAGATTGGCGCAGGTGCGGCGATACTCGATGGCCGGCCCGATGTAGGCGTTCCACTCGGGAATGGTGAGATTGCGTTCGACAAGCGCACAAGCGGCCTGTATGAGATCGGCCGAACGAATTGCGTCTCGCGTGATGCGGACGTTGTTGCCGGTGAGCGCGGCGAGTTCGACATAGCGCCCACCTTCGACATAGCGCATGGCGCCGACCGGACCGGATAGCGGAATGCTCGCGATCTCCCGATTGGCGGAGATATCGATGACGTGGGCGGCTTCGGGCGTAGCGGCAATCACATCGTAGCCGTCGGGCGTGAACGAAACAAAAGACACCGCGCCTGCCAACTGAAGATGCGCCACCTCCTTGCCGGTAGCAGCTTCGAACACACGCGCAGTGCGATCGCCACAGCCGGCGGCCACCAGCTTGCCATCGGGGCTGAACGACACGGCACGCACAGGCCCTGGGGCGTTCAAGCGCAACACCTGCTTGCCGCTGGCGGTATCGAATATCCGCACTGCGTCGTCACTGGCGGTGGCGAGACGCGTACCAGCGGGGTCGAAGGCTACGGAAGAAGTGACGCCATGGGTGACGAACTGCGATACGAGTCGACCGTTGGCGGCAGCGAATACGTGCGCGGTTGCGTCGTAATCGCCGGTGGCGACCCATCGCCCGCTGGAGCTGAACGCGATGGCCATCGCCGGCGCCTGGCCAGCGAGGTGCGACAGTTCTTTCCCCGTGGCAGCGTCGAACACGCGCGCCGTGCCGTCGTTGCTCGCGGTGGCGACCCATTGCCCATCGGGGCTGAAAGCCAGGGCGTTCTTGATGAAGCCAGTGCCGCTAAGGTTGGCTATTTCTTTCCCGCTGGACGCTTCCAAGACTTTCGCGCTGGTATCGGCGGCGCTCACCGAGATCCAGCGGCCGTTGGAGCTGAGCGCGGCTGCGACAACCGGCAGTCGCGCGGTCAGACGCGAAACCTCGTTTGTGACGCCGGTCTGGGATACGCGAACGTGGTAGTCATCGCTGCCGGTGGCGAGCAATCGCCCATCGGGGCTGTAGGCGACTGCGCTGACAGCGCCCTGCACAAGCAGCCGCGAGGCTTCCCTTCCGGTAGCGGCTTCGAAGATTCGGGCGGCGCCATCGGCGCTGCCCGCGGCCACCCAGGTGTTATCGGGACTGAACGCCACGGATTGCACCGAGCCGTGCGTGGCGAGGCGGGAAATTTCCTGTCCGCTCAAGGCCCAGAAGACGCGCGCGGTATTGTCAACACTGCCCACTGCAACCCAGTTCCCATCCGGGCTGAATGCTATGTCCAGCACTTCGTTTCCCGTTGCGAGGCGCGAGATTTCTTTTCCCGTAGCGGCGTCGAACACGCGGGCAGTGCCGTCCGACCCGCCGGCGGCCACGGATCGGCCGTCCGGGCTGTACGCTACGCTGAGGACGCGGTCCGGTTCTGTGATCCGCCAAGTCTGTTTTGCACTTCGCGCCTCGAACACGCGCACAGTATGGTCGCTGCCGGCCGCGGCGACCAAAGAACCATCCGGGCTGAACGCCACGGACTCTACTTCATAACCTTCGACTGCGCGCGCGATCTGCTTGCCGCTGGCAGTCTCAAATACGCGCGCCGTGTGGTCCGCGCTCCCGGTCGCGACCCAGCGGCCATCGGGACTGAACGACAGCGCCACTACAGAACCATCCTCGGTCAAGCGCGATATTTCTTTCCCGGTGGCGGACTCGAACACGCGCGCGGCGCCATCGCTCCCGCCCGCGGCCAACCAGCGGCCATCCGGGCTGAATTTCACAGCCAGCGCCCAGGATGGTTCTACGATTCGCCACGCCTCTTTTCCACTTGAGGACTCGAACACGCGCACGGTGTTGTCTTCGCCGGCCGACGCGACAAAGCTTCCCGTGGGACTGAAGGCGACGGACCGGATCTTGCCTCCAGTCTTCACAACCCAGCGATTTCTAAGACGCAAAGAGAGAGCGAGGCGCAAATCGCGGTCGTTTTCGAACAGCGGCAGACGCCGCATCGATTCCACGGCGAGCAGCGTGGGCAGCTCCAGATCCGGATCTTCCATTAGCCGCTGCCGTGCGTTGGCATCCAGTGCAATCGCGGTATTTGCGATGACGGCCGCGGAGTTCCGGGAAGATGTGCAGCCCGAACTCGTACCGCAGGCCACGATAATAAGGAATCCAGCGATGACGTGGCGCTCCGCGCTCAGATGCGTATTTTTAAAGCCAGTGGAGTACTTGAGTCCGAAGCCAAGCATGCGGTCAAAACCGATGTGCGCGGACCAGATCAGGGCCCACAACAAGAGCGCGTGGTGGCTTGTCCAGAGCGCCCATCCAGCCAGCATCAAGGGGCCGGCGTAGGTGTGAATAGCGTTGTA
>JBEKUT010000472.1:0-9323 GCA_049514735.1 Bryobacteraceae bacterium | reverse complement strand
GGGCTGGCGCTGCTGGGTTTGCAGGGCAGACATAAAGAGATCGGGGGTGCGCTCGATATGGGGCGCTCGGAGTGGGAAAGGGCGCAGTCGCCGCTGGCCAGGGTGTGGCTAGCGATCGCACTGCGAGCGTGGGGTGATACGCTGCCCGCTCCGAAGGATTCACCCCCAGGGAACGACACCATGATCGCTGCGCTCGAAGCGATCGCGCATCCGCAAGGCAATCACAAGCTGCTGCGGACGGAGGTGTCAGCATGAATCGGAGAGCGTTTCTGGGATTGGGGGGCGTCGCGGCGGTCTCGGGCTACGCAGTCACCAGGCTCGGCAATAGCGAGGCTCCTCCGCTGGCGGATGGTCCGCGCGGCAATTCGGCGGTAGCGATTCTGAAGGCGCGTTCGTACTCGGCCGATCTCGTTGGGCCGATGCTCGCGGGAGCGCGCGCCTGCGGCCTGGACGTGAAAGGCAAACGTGTCCTGCTGAAGCCGAACCTGGTGGAGTTTGACGCGGCAACGGCAATCAACACGGATGCGCGCGTAGTTGCCGCGGCGTATGAGGTGATGCAACGGCTCGGCGCGGCCGAGGTCACGATCGGCGAGGGGCCCGGCCACCGGCGCGATACATACGAACTGGCAGCGGAGGCGAAATACTTCGAAGCCGTACCCGGATTTGAGCGTGTGTTCACGGACTTGAATCGAGACGATGTTACTCCGGTTGGGAACTTTGGCGGCGAGACCACATTCTATTTTCCGGATACCGCTTTGCGTGCGGACCTGATCGTGTCACTGGCGAAGATGAAGACGCATCACTGGGCGGGCGCGACGCTATCCATGAAAAATTTCTTCGGGCTGGTGCCCGGGTCGGTGTATGGATGGCCAAAGAACAAGTTGCACTACTTCGGTATTTCGGAATCGATTGTCGCGTTGAATCGTAAGTTCCGGCGCACGTTCGCAATTGTGGACGGAATTGTTGGCATGGACGGGAACGGACCAATACAAGGTAGACCTAAACCGACAGGAGTACTGGTGATGGGACAAGATCTGGTAGCTGTAGATGCTACCTGCTGCCGCATCATGGGAATCGACCCGGAGAAAGTGGAGTATCTAAGGATGGCGGCCGACTTGGGGCATGTGCGCGCCAGCCGCATCGAACAACGCGGCGAAGTTGTTGATTCCGTGCGTACGCCGTATGAGTTGATCGCAAAGTTTGAGCATCTTAGGATAGCTGGAATTACTGGTGCAAAAGCCTGATGCGCGATGGTCTCCGTGTCCTTATTCCTCGCGGTTACGAGCGTACTATGGGAAAACTTTTGGGTGCTCCAACCTTAGACGTTTCAAGCAATCGATTAGGGAGTTATTCTGATTTATCGTGTTGCGGATGGATGATAACTTTAGATCAGCAACGGACACACTGAATCGGTTGCAGGGAAGAGGAGAAGCAATGACACGGATTAACAATTTGGTTTGGAAACTCAGAATCTGGAAGGACACACGCGGACAGGACCTCATCGAATATGCATTGATGGCAGGTTTTGTGGCCGTCGCCGCCGGCGCGATCATGCCGGGTGTCGCCACCAGCATCAGCACCATTTTCAGCAAGATTTCTAGCACGATGGCGAACGCTAGCACTCAAAGCTAACAACCCTTGTGTCTGGTTGGGCGGGCGTGAGTGCGTTAGCGGCATGCCCGTCCACCAGCAAAAGGCCCCCGCAGGTCGTTCCCTTCCAGTTTTCAAAATCCTAATCAGACAGTCCAGAGGCGCGGATCCATATCGATTGGATTTCTTTCGACCGTGGTAGCATGCGCAATGGCATAATCGCGCGAGAAGAGCAAATTCCATTCGGTATCCACCACCACGGACGATACTTTCAAAGGTATCAGCGGCGTGCCATTGAAGTGAGCGTCGCCGATGCCACGAGTCAGTGACTCATCCGTTCTCCAACCTTGTGGTAGATCGCCGAGGTCAATTTCGCGCGGGTGAAAGTGGGAATCTGGAATCTCGATAGTGAGACGGACGTAATCGACGGGTAAGCGACGCGTGGACCCTGGTCTCCAAAATTGCAAGCGCCAGGGCGATTGCGGTGTACACTATGGCAATTCCGGCATTGTTCCATCGACCGCCGTATAGCCTCGCTCCCTCGCCGTCCAGATCGGAATATCTGGCGCTGCAGACGCGGTAAACGCGCATCTCAACTTATGACGCCGTGCTCGATGCGGCCGAGAATCCTCAGCACTTCCTCCCGGCTGGACGTTGTCTGAATGGCGCGGAACGGAGATTCCTCGTGCAGCGCCGGATTACTCTCCCGCATCCACTCGATGGCCCTCTTACTGTCACCGAAAACTTCGAGCGCCCTGATGAGTACTTCGGATTCGGCTTCGTGCGATGGGATTTGGTGCGATTGGGATTGGTAGAGGCGTTGCGCATCCTGCCATGCAAGATGTTCCAGCTTTCCTGTAGTCCGCCGCTCAGATCGATATGAGATCCATATTGCCAAGGTCGATAAACACGACGCAATCAACGTGGCAGCGACAATGGCCTTAGACGTTTGGCCCCATGCAAGATAAATTAGAACGCCGAGCAGTACCAGTGCAAGGAGCAATACATAACGATATACCGGCGCGCCAATTTGAAAACCTTCTTTGCGGAAGATTACATGATCGACGCCGGACCGTTGTTTATTCTTCGACACTCGTACCTCATTATGGTTCGGTAAGACCACCGGCACCCTGTTGGCTGCTCAAGTTAGTGAGAGACACCCACTTTTTGCATTTCTAGTACTGTCGCGCCAAGGTTACCATCATTATCAAATTCCATTGGCTCCGGGCCGGAGATAACTTCGAGAATCGGATTCTTTTCGATTTCTTCCGCTAAGTTCTCGCTTAACTTCAACACAGTCAGTTCCAGAGAATTCTTGACCCAGCCGAACGTCACTTTAGTGAGATCTAATTTACCGACGGTGGGGGCGAAGCGCTCCAGACACTCGCGGTCACTCGGGAAGTGGACGGGAATGCGGATGGCGGCCGGCGTAGAGGCAGTCAGAGAGTTAATGCGGGTGGGGTTCCAATCGATCGCGGACAGGAGACGGTCGTTGACAACATCGGCCATTCCGAGTCCGACGGCATTGCCGTAGCTGCTGTCACTCAGTCCGCGGACATAAATTCTCTCGATGAGGGGAGTGTTCGGCCAGGGGTTGTATTGGCCGTTGACGCCACGGTTCACCACCTTGGTGTCCATGCCCGCGCCGCTGATGTTTTTTCCGATCTCGTCAAGGATGAGAATGTCGAGCTCGGGAACGGGGATGCGGGCCATCCAGCTCTTCACCAGCGCGAGCAACTCTTCTTCCTTGGCCTCCATATGTTCGACGGGAACGGCGGTCAATTGCGCGGTGTCATGATTGGCGTCTTCTAGAATGGCGAGTCCGCCGAGAATTTTGCCCGATTTTAAGACCTGGCGTCCCACGCTGCGGATCACGTGCTCCAGGCCGAGTTTATAGGCGTAGGTGTGGTAACGCTGCGCGCCGGCAAACTTGCCGAGTCCGATGGCCATCATCTTGAAAAGGCCGCTCTCGATTTTGCCTGCGAAATCCGTGTGGGCTTTTATGCGGCCGGCCAGCATGACTCCATCGCTTTCATAGGCGTTGCGATCCATGAAAGCTCCTGACCGTCGGCGGTTGCAGCGCCGTGGCTTCCCATGGCGGGAAAAATGAATGGGTTGCAACCCTGCTTTTTCCAGTATTCGACCAAAGATCGAACGACGGTGGTGATCTTGGCGATGCCGCGGCTTCCGACGCCGATCGCGACGCTAGATCCAGGTGTCAGGCGCGAGCTGAATTGGGATACGGAAAGCTGGCGCTCAATCTCGGCAGGGATGTTGCGAATGGCGCGATCGGGGAAGTTCTGGCGCACGGTGAAAAGGCGGGGAAATTCCATGCCTACAGCATAACCGAAGATTAGGGCCGCCGATAAACTCAGATAAACGCCGATTTATTTCACCCGGAAAATTGCTGTACCGGGCTCGGCGTGGACCTTCTCTAGGTTCGGGTTTGCGGCGGCGGCTCGTAGAACCGCTTCTTTGTTGAGGAGGACGTAACCGAGATGCTGGGCGCGGGCGAACTCGTCGATCTTGCGGTAATAGTCGATGTCGCGATCGAAATCGTAGGCGTACCATTGGCGCGATGGGATCGGGAAAGAAACTGCGTGACGTCCTGTTTTCAGGTAGTAGACGACGTCCTGTTCCCATAAGAGGTTTGCGTTTGACGGCAGGTTGGCTTCTATCCAGGCGTAGGCGCTATTGAAGGCGCGATTGTTGCGGCGGTCGCTGGCGTACATCTCGGGAACGGCCGAGAGCGTCATGTAGATTTGCAGTCCAAGACCGACGGTCAGGATGGCCGCCAGCACTGCCGTGAAGCCGTACGCGACTACTCGCTGGCTGCGGTCGCGATGTTTGAAGGCGACTCGGAGCTTATCGAGCAGGTTCGACATTTCGCTCACGAATCCGGCCAGGAGAAGCGGGGCCAGGGGCAGAATGAAACGCTGATTCGGCGGAAAATGCCAGACCAGGAGCATGGCGGCCGAGAATACTCCGAAGATGGCGTATAACTGGAGTTCGCCGCGGCGGACGAGGCGCACGCATCCGAGAATCATAGCGATCGCGATTGGCTGCAGGATCGCTTTTCCGGCCAGTCCGTTGAGCATCTGCGGAAAGACGAAGGAACCCATGGCTTCCAGCAGGGCGTCGAAGTTCTTCCACAGCACGACTGTGAAATTGTCCCATCCGACGTTGAAGAATTGATAACCGGTGTAGCTGGTGTAGCAGAGCGTCACGATATCGTGGCCGGGGGCTTGGTGCAGGTGGCACCAAACGGTCCAGCCTATGATGGCGGGAAGCATGCCGATTGAAAACCACGCGGCGTCGCGTGGGCGGCGGCGGATCAGAAAATAAAGGATGGCGGCGGGGAGAAATGCGATTCCGGCGGTGCGCGCGAGGTAGGCTGCCGCGCCCAGCAGGCCTGCCGTTAGCGGCCGGTGATTTTCTGCTGCGAGGAACGCTCCGAGAAGTATCGCGAGAAAGAATAATTCCGATCCTATGTTAGAGGCGTAGAACAAGACGTAGGGGTTTGCGGCGAACAGCGCGAGTATGAGCCAGGGTTGGCGCAACTTATATAGAAGGAGCACGATCACGGGCAGGCTGAGCCAGGAGAGCGCTAGCGCAATCGTCAGGTTCGATGGGAACGACGGATTCGCGAGCCACGCGAGAGACAAATAGAGCGGATAGAGCGGCGGATATTTGGTTTGATATGGCTCCGCGGGAAGGCTGAGGATTTTGTATCCCGATCCGTTGGCGATGGTCTTGGCGCCAGCGTAGTAGAGACTGTCGTCTTGCAGGACTCCGAAGTGGGGGACGTCGCGGAAGGTGCAGACGAAGGCGAGGGAGGGGACGCAGAGGAGCAGGAGAAGGAGGACCGCTCCCTTCCGGTCACGGGTCGGTGACGAAGGGTCGCGGTTCGGTAGAGAGGCGTCGCGGGTCGATAGAGAGGCGTCACTGGTAGGAGCGGTTGTTGGAGATAAAGCCGAGGCCACAGCAGTATATCGGCTGCTGTGGACCCCGACTGCAATCTGTTTAGCTCTCCCACTCTTTCTCTAACATCCTCGAATATTCGCCTGACGAGTAGAGCTCGAAATTGAAGCGGCCTGGATCGATGGGCGTGTAGGAGGATTGGCCGAGCGTCATGGCGTAGAGCTGGTCGGCGAAGCGAAAGTAGTTGCGGAGGAAGTCGTCGGCGAGAGTTTCGCGGGCGGGGATTTGAGCGAAGATCGCGTTCAGTCCGATGGCGCGGCTGAAGATGGAACGATAATCGGCGACACCCCATTTGCGGAGCTTGTGTTGGACGAGTCCGGGAGGATTCTGAACCAGCATCGCAATGAAACTCTGTCGTTGGATGCCTTCACCGAAAACCTCGGGGTGGCGGGCGCTCTGTTCCAGGCACTGATCGGCCCAGCGAAGAACGTCGCGGCCAACATAGAAGAGCATACGAATCTCGCAGAAACGGCCTTCGAGGACCTTGCGCTCCAGATCGTCCGGCGTATTGGCGCCGCTAGGCAGCAGGCCTTGTAGCGCCAGGCTGGCGCGCGAGCTCTCTACCAAGCGCTCGGGACCCGTAGCGTCCGCGAAGGGGTGTAGAATGAGCGGAGGTAAAGAGAAAGTCTCGCGATTTCCTACTAACGGCAGTGTGTCTGGAGTCATCATGGGTACCATTCCTGAACACAGTATGAGTTGTTACTTCCGCTCGGTCAGTAGTACGTTAGCTTCAATCGTTTGGGTCCCGCGAATCACCTTCACAAGTACCGTTTCCCCGGGTTTCTTAGCACGCAGGGCGTAAGTAAAGTCGTATAGATTCTGTATTGGTTTGCCGTCGAATTGGGTGAGGATGTCGCCGGCCTTGAGTCCCGCTTTGGCGGCCGGAGAACCGGGCCGGATGTCTGCAAAACGGACGCCGTTGGGAAGCTCCGTAAAATCCGGGATGCTGCCGAAATCGGGGCCGTAGCCGGAGACCTTGCCGGAGTGGGCGTTGGCGTCGGCGACGACGGGGTGAGGGTCGGCCACGCGCACGAAAGTGGGACGCGCGGGATCGTCGGCCAGGTGCGTCATCACGCCCGAGATCATGTCGAGCAGCTTCACGGCTTCGGGCGCGTCGATCTTGTCCCAGGTGTCGCTGGGTTTGTGATAATCGGCGTGGAGTCCGGAGAAGAAGAAGAGCACGGGGACCTGTTTGGTAGTGAACGAAGTGTGATCGCTCGATCCGTAGCCGGCTTCGGACAGATCGCTGTGATAGTGATACTGGCCGCTGGCCTGGTCGATCAGTTTCTGGAACGTGGTGCCCGTGCCGACGCCGCCGATGAATATTTTCTGGTCGCGGACGCGGCCGATCATATCGAGATTGATCATCGCGACGGCGTTTTCGAGCGGCAGCTCGGGATGATTGACGTAATAGCTGGAGCCGAGCAATCCCAGCTCTTCACCGGCGAACGTTAAAAACAGGATGCCGCGTTTGTGTTTGGGCTGACCGGAGAACCAGTGCGCCAGCTCGATAACGCCGGCGGTTCCGGAGGCGTTGTCGTCGGCGCCGTGATGGATGGTCCCGGTGAGCGATGGCGCGAGCGAGAACGGTCCGCCTAAGCCGAGATGATCGTAATGCGCGCCGATGATGACGTATTCGTTGGTTTCGCCGGGCCAGTAGGCGCCGACATTGTGGACACGTTTTGTTTCGCGCTTGACGTCCACGTTGAGATCGACGCGGGTCTCGGCGGGAAAATCGAAGGAGCGCGGTTTGAGGTCGGCATCGATTCCTTTTTCTATGTCTTCGAGGTTCTTGCCGGCGTCCTTGAACCACTGCGAGGCGGCCGCGAAGGTGATCTGCACGAAGCCGATTCCGGCGTTCGCAGGACCTTCGGTTGTTCCGAATGCATCGAGTTCGTCTTTATCTTTGGGATGCGCGGGGACATCGTTCACGAAAACGATGGCGCGCGCACCGTGGATCTTGGCGTTGGCGGCCTTCGCGAAAATCTGCGAATGCGCGGTGTAGACCTTGCCTTCGAAGACGCTCTTGTCGTCGAACTCCTGCGGCTCGTGGCGGAGGATCACGACGATTTTTCCTTTAGCGTCGATGCCTTTATAGTCGTCGTAATTGTATTCAGGCGCGGTGATGCCGTAGCCGGCGAACGCGAGCGGCGCGGATACTTCGCCCGGCGAGGAAAGATTGAGCGGCACGAAATCCTGCTGCAGCGTGTAGGCGGCGTGCTTCGCGCCTGCATCGATCGACATGCGGTTGTGCGGGCCGAGCTTGGCGCTGGTAGTGACGTCGAAATCCTGGTAATAGCTTTTGCCGTCGATGGGCTGGAGGTGCATGGCGCGAAACTGTTTCGCGATGTAGGCGGCGCACTCGTCGAGTTCGGGCGAACCGGTGGCGCGGCCTTTCATGTCGTCCGAGGCGAGAAACTTGACGTAGCTCATGTACTCGGTGGTGCTGAGGTCGGCGGCGAACAGGCCGCCCGCGATCGCGAGGACAGCGAGATATCGCATTATCTATTTATTCAAAGCGGTCGGGATTTTCACTTCGCAGCACTTCTCATCGTTGGCGGCGTTTTTGGCGTATTCCAGTTCCGCATCAATGAGCATCTTCAGATTCTGCCACGGCGCGGCGCCTGGAATCCGGCGGCCGTTGATGAACAGCGTCGGAGTCTGGTCGATCTTGAGAGCTTTGCCTTCGGCGATCGATTTATCTACTTCAGCCTCGGGCGCTTTGGTGTCCATGCAACGGTCGAGTTGGAGGGTGTCGAGATTTTTCGTTTTCGCGAATTCGAGAACTTTGTCCTTCAGATTTTCCGCGGTGACTTCGGATTGATGCTCGTAGATCCAGTCGTAATAATCCCAGAAAGCGGGAGCGTTTTGACGGGCCACGCAGTGTCCCGCGATGGCGCTCGCCTTGGCCCAGGGATGAATTTGCTCGAGGGGAAAGTCTTTGAAGTAGACGCGCACCTGGGTGGGATAATCTTTCGCGACGTTCTCGCGGATGGTCTTGGCTTCCTCTTTGCAGGCGGGACACTCGAAGTCGCTGAAGAGCACCAGGACGAGCGGCGCGCTGGCGGCTCCGAAGCTGGGCGATGCGCTGGTGTGGATTTTATCGAGGTCGGCTTTGAAGGGGCTGCTGTCGATGTCGAAGATTTTGCCGTAGAGGACGCGCTTGCCGTCGGCCGAAACATAGAAGCTATCGTCCTGCGTGCGATTTTCGAAGGTCATGTGAATCACGACCTCTTTCAAGCCGGCGATGGCGGAGGGCTTGGGGTCGTCGATGGCGATCTTGACGCGCGGATCGATGAGGAGGAGGTGGCGCACGTAGGCCTCGAAGGTGGGCTTGTCAAAGGCGGTTTTGACTTGCGCGGAGAGGGAGAGGAGGCACAGGAGGGCCGGGAGACAGAAACGCATATGTTTGATTGTATCGTGGGTATTGGGGATTTAAACGAGGACCGCGCCGTGGGCGACCACGCGAGAGTGCGTGAGGAGGGAAGCGGGATCGTTGCGATGCCTGTGGCCCTGGCGGGTTCGGCAGCGCGAAACGCCTGGGTGATGGCACCGAAGAAGCCAGCCGGGCAGACGAGGGAATGCGGCAGCGGGACTGTCCGAATATGGGATTGGGTTCGTTCTTCGAAAAACATCATGGAATGTTTTGGCGCTCCTTGTTTTGCTCGTCATTGTTTGGCTCCTTTTTGCGGTTGAGGATACGCAGATCCAAGAACCGCTGGAAAGCGCGATCATACTCGCGGCGGGCATCG
>JBEKUT010000471.1:0-5687 GCA_049514735.1 Bryobacteraceae bacterium | reverse complement strand
GCGCCTCCGAGCATCTCCGCGGCGTTCGGCGCTTCTCCCAGCATTCCGCTGACAGGGATCACCTCGCTCACCTTCACGATCAACAATCCGGCTAATAACGTGACGCTTCATGGGCTAGCGTTCAGCGCTACTCTAAGCAGCGGTCTGCTAGCCGGCGGCACGGTGACCAACAATGGCTGCGGCGGCACGGCATCGCTGACGAACTCAGGGTTGCAACTAAGCGGCGGCTCGCTGGCGACGAATACGTCCTGCACGATCTCGGTTACGGTGTCAGGGACCACGGCCGGGGCCAAGAGCGCCAGCGCCCAGATCAACTCCACCGAGGGCGGAATGGGCAACACGGCCACCGCTAACCTCCTGGTAGTTGCGCCGCCAACCGTCACGGTCGGCTTCAGTCCCAGCACCATTGCTTTGAACGCCAATAGCACGCTGAGCTTCACGATTACGAACCCAAATACCGGCAGTTCGTTGAGCAACGTCGGCTTCACTTACAGCCTGCCCACGGGCGTGGTTGTCGCGGCGAGCCCCAATATCATGGGCGCCTGCGGTAGTGCAACACTCACTGCTACTGCGATGGGCATAAGCATCGGTCTCTCGGGTGGGACGTTGGCGGCTTCACCGGCGAACGGCGCATCATGCACCGTCTCGGCGAGCGTTACGGGGACCACTGCAGGGAGCAAGAGCACCAGTCTGATGAGCGTGACCTCCACCGAAGGAGGAACTGGTGGGCCGAGCAACACCGCGACGCTGACCGTGGCCGCGCCGCCTTCGCTCTCCGCTTCGTTCAGCCCGTCTCCGATTAATGTGAACACGAACACGACTCTGACGTTCACGATCGTCAATCCATCCGCCAACACGGTCGCCCTCGCGGGGGTGGGGTTCAGCGACACGTTGAATACCGGCCTGACCGTCGTCAGCTCGACAACTAGCGTATGCAATGGCGGAACGCTGACGCTCACGAGTCCCAACAGCATCGTCCTGTCAGGCGTTACGATCCCTGTAAGCGGCCAATGCCAGTTCGGCGTAGTGGTGACAGGCGCTACTGCGAACACCTATACAAATACAACCGGAGCCGTGACTTCGGGCAACGGCGGCACCGGGAACACCGCGATGGCTAATCTGACCGTGAACGGCGCCGACCTGACCATCGCCAAATCGCACACCGGCAACTTTACGCAGGGCGACACTGGCGATACATACACGATTACGGTTTCGAACGTGGGGGTCGGGCCGACGGATGGCAGCACTGTGACCGTTTCCGATACGCTGCCCGCGGGTCTGACGCCGACGGCCTCTGCTGGCACTGGGTGGAGTTGCGCGATCGCCAGCCCAACCGTGACATGCACTCGCGGCGACGTGCTGGCGGTAAACAACGCCTATCCGTCGATTACCGTGACGGTGAATGTCGCCGCGAACGCCACGCCTTTAGTGACCAACACGGCCACGGTCGCGGGCGGCGCCGACATCAATCTCAACAACAATTCGGCTTCGAATCCAACCACGATTATCCAGGTGGTGAAGATCACGGTGGCGAGCAATCTCAGCGGACCAACGGTGACAGTGGATAACGGCACGCCGTTTACCGGATCGCAAACCTACACGTGGGTGGTGAGCAGCAGTCACACCATCGCGACCACAACGCCGCAGAGCGGCGGCACCGGCATCCAATATGCGTGGCAGAACTGGAGCGACTCGGGCGTGCTCTCGCACAGCGTGACGACGCTGTCGACGGCCACCACTTACACGGCTAATTTCCAGACACAGTATCTCCTGACAACGACAGTGTCGCCGTCAGGTGAAGGAACCGTCTCACCGTCCACTGAATATGTGAACGCGAACAGTGTGGTCCCAGTAAGCGGCACGGCAAACTCAACTTACGTATTTACTGGCTTCAGCGGAGCGCTGACTGGCACAGCAAATCCCCAGAACCTGACGATGACCGGGCCGATGTCAGTGACGGCCAACTTCGAGACCGGTCCCAACCCGACTATTGCTGAAATATACAACGGCAACTTCCGGCAGGGTGACGCCGGCGACACTTATACAGTCACTGTGACCAACGTGGGCCAGGCCCCGACTGTTGGGACGCTGAAATGGGTGGACACTCTGCCAACTGGTCTGACGGCGAATGGGCTCTCGGGTCCATCGGGCTGGACTTGCACTGTGAGCACTTTAACCTGCTCGACTTCGAACGCGCTGGCGGGCAGCGCGAGTGCGGTGTTCACTCTCACAGTAAATGTGGCGGCGAACGCGGCAGCTTCAGTTGCTAACGTAGTAACTGTTTCCGGTGGCGGCGATGTGATACTCACTAACAATACCGAAAGTTTGGCCACACCGATCATCCAAGTTGCCGATTTGACAGTTACTAAGACTCACTCGGGATCGTTTATTGAAGGGCAAACTGGCGCCTACACGATCACGGTCAATAACATCGGCCCGGGGCCTACGGTGGGAACCGTCACGGTGACAGACACTCTGCCGGCTGGATTGCAGGCGTTGTCGATGTCAGGCTCGGGATGGACTTGCAATACGAGCACAGTAAGTTGTACACGTTCGAGCGTTCTGGCATCCAACACCAGCTATCCGGCGATCATGCTGACTGTGCTGGTCGGCAGCGCGCCGCCGAGCGTGACGAACGTGGCCACCGTCGCCGGCGGTGGAGAACTTAACACATCGAACGATGCGGCGAACGATCCAACCACCATTATTCAGACGGTACAGGTTACGGTGACAACATCGCCGGCGAACTTAATCGTCACGGTGGACGGCACCGGGGTTACAGGGCCGCACACATACACTTGGAATGTGGGCCAACAACACACTATCGCTACGTCCACGCCGCAAGCCTCGTTGAATTTCCAGAATTGGTCGGATGGCGGCGCGATCTCGCACAACATTACGGTTTCGACATCAACGACGACGTATACGGCAACCTTCCATTGAGACGCGCTTCGAGGAGACCGCTCCCTTCCGGTCACGGCTCGGAATGGAGGGTCCGTGCGTGAACGAGCCGGTTCTTTCAGGCGGTGAGGCGCAACGCCCAGGCGTGGTCGCACGGGCGCTTTGCAGGGTCCTGTAGAGCCTCTGGAATTTCAATCACAAGTCCCTTTGAAGAGTCGTAACGCGACTGAAGCGCGTTGGGATAGCCCAACATATGAACCTGCACATTCGGATTCGCGGGCAAAGACGTCAGCGTGACACTGCGTCCGGGCCAATTCAGGAGAAAGCAGTACGTCGCGGTTGAATCCTTACTTCTGGTGTAGCGGATATTCTCACCTTCGCGCCATGCATCGCCGGGCCGTGGACGCGTGGCATAGATTCCCTCGCCATTCACCTTCAACCAGCGTCCGCTTTCGCGCAACTGACTCGCGGCCTCCGGATGAAACTCGCCATTCGCGTCGGGTCCAATGCCGATTTGAAAATTGCCGCCTTTGGCGACGGTATCGACAATGTTGCGGACAATCCAGGCAGCGCCTTTGTAATTCCTGGCTTCCGCATCGTAGGAAAAGGACGTGCCGAGCGGATAGATGACCATCCAGGGAACGTCGGTGTTCTCTTTGCTTCCGGGGACGAAGCCTTCAGGCGTATAGTAATCGCCGTAGTTGCCGATGCCGCGGGCGCGCAACATGACGTCGGGCTGAAGTTGGCGCAAGTGGAGCAGCGTGCGGCGCATCTCCGGCCAGACTGCGGGACCAAGCCACATGTCCAAAGAGAGCATGTCGATGCGGCCATAGTTGGTGAGCAATTCGGTGAGCTGGGCGCGGTGGCGATCCACCATGCGCTTCGTTTCCGCTGGCGTGGGATCGCTCACCGTAGCCGAGAGTTCTCCTTTCCGCTGATTCTCGGAGACGGGTGTTCCGGTCAACTTCTCCGAGGATGGAACCTGCAGCGGGTGAAAACTGTAGGGACGAAAATCGGCGTCGTACCAATCGGGATGAGAGAAATACAGCGCGATTTTGAGATTGCGGCGATGCGCGGCCGAGCAGAGCTCCTTGACGACGTCGCGCCGGAAAGGCGTTTCCATAATGCTGTAGGCGAGGTCGCACGATTCGAGCTGCGGTCCGCCTGGCGCGATCCAATTTGCGCGGGAGCGCACGCGAGTGTGCGTGTCGAACATCGAGAACCCTTCGTGATGCTTGGTGGTGAAGGCGAACATGCGGCAGCCAGCGTCGGCGAAGAGACTGGTCCAGCGGTCCGCGTCGAAGCCCGCGGGGTTCCAGGTTTTGTAGAACTGGTTGTAGCGATGGCGATCCGGGAATGGCAGCGAGAGATACGGCCACGATTCGTGCGCTTGATGCGTGATGGAATAAATGCCCCAGTGGATGCGGACTCCGACCTTCATGTCGCGGAAGGCTTCGTAGGCTTGTGAAGATGCCCAACGATACTCGGGGATCGGGGTGTTTTCAACGTAGTTCTTTACGACCTGGTATTGGCTCTCGGTTGTGGGGAGCTTGTGGGTTGCATTCGTTTCCTGGCCGCGGAGAATCGCGGCCGCTGTTAAGGTTTGAACGCTGCTTTTGAGGAACACTCGCCTTTCCATGGTTTTTCGCTCAAGTTTATAGTACTGCGATGGAAGTACAATGTGGAGCGACAATGTTTATCGCTACTGCCGGCCTGATTCTCCCGAGCACGACTACCGGATCGTTTCCACGCCCACGCTGGTTCGACGTGAGTATGTGGGGGCGGCCGCTCGACACTTGCATGCTCGACGTTCGCTATCGAGAGAAGTTTCAGGACGCGATGGCGGTGTTGATCGGCGACCAGGAACGCGCGGGACTCGACATATTGACGCATGGCGATCTGCACGTCGACGAGGATATGGCGGGCCGGGCGTGGCACCATTATCCGCTGCAGCGTTGGGCGGGGTTCGAGGGCGATCATCTGCAGCCGGAGGAGACCACTGCGCCGTGGCTGCATTATCCTCCGGGGACGCTGCTGAACGAGATCTATACCGGCTGGCGCTGGCCGCATGTGGTCGACAAGATTGAACATCGGCCGCTCGACTATCCGAAGCTGTGGCGCATCGCGCAGGCGAAGACGCGCAAGCCGGTGCGATTCGGAACGTGCTGCTCGCAGGTGATGGCGCTGTTCCTGGATATTCACACGCCGAAGTACAAGGACAAGCGGCAGGTGATCTGGGACATGTCGGAAGCGATGAACAAGGAATTGCTGGCGCTGCGCGACGCGGGCTGCCGCTGCATCCAGATCGAGGAGCCCACGTTCCACTTCATGGCGAACACTTATGGCAAGGACCATGACGAGGTGAAGTTCATGGTGGATGCGTTCAACCGCGAGGTCCAGGGCCTGGACGACGTGGAGCTGTGGATCCACACTTGTTGGGGCAATCCGAATATGCAGCGCGTGATGGACGACACCAGCTACGCGAATTCGATCGAGATTTATCTGGAGCGATGCCGCGGGGATGTGTGGACGCTCGAGATGAAGGATCGCGGGCAACGGGATCTGGAACTGTTCGAGCCGTTCAAGAACGATTTGAAAAAGAAGATTTGTATTGGCGCGGTCAGCCATCGCTCCTTGCAGGCGGATCGGCCGGAGGATGTCGCGGGCGAGATTCGGAAGGCTTTGAAGTATATCCCGGCCGAGCGTTTGATTGTATCGAGCGATTGCGGGTTCGGGCGGCAGGGGTGCAATCGTGAAATCGCGTTTTATAAAGCGAGTGCGATCGC
>JBEKUT010000470.1:0-5694 GCA_049514735.1 Bryobacteraceae bacterium | reverse complement strand
ATGCGAATCTTGCCGGGGTGCATCCTCAGTTCTTCCGCGACCGCTTGCGTCAACGACGTGCGAATGTTCTGACCCACTTCGGCTTTGCCAGTGTAGACCGTGACGATCCCATCCTCGCCGATGTGCAGCCACGCGCCGAGATTCTGTGGCATCGCTTCGCCGCGCATGCCGCCCCGCCGCGCGCCACCGGCCTCCTGAGCCTCGCCATTCAATGCCAGGAACAGAATGATCCCCGCGCCTGCAAATTTGAAGAAGTCGCGGCGATCCGGAGTGAAGTGATAAGCCGGTCCACGGCGCAGTTCGTAGCGCTCGAGTTCGATACGATCCAGTTCAGGCATGGTGTCCTCCGTTTGTCATTCTTGCCGCCATGCGTACAGCGGTCACGATGCGCTGATAGGTTCCGCAACGGCAGATATGACCATCGAGCTCGCGCGCGATTTGAGCTTCGCTCGGGTCGGAAATTCTCTTGAGCAGCGCCACGCTGCCTACGATCATGCCGGGCGTGCAATAGCCGCACTGCATCGCGTCGGCCTTGATAAAAGCTTCCTGAACGGGATGCAGTTTTCCATTCTGTTCGAGGCCCTCGATGGTGGTGACTTGTTTCCCTTGAGCCTTGCTCACGGGGGTGATGCACGAACGTACCGGAGTCCCATCCAGCAGGACTGTACAAGCGCGGCATTGGCCTTCGCCACAGCCGTACTTGGTTCCAGTAAGGTCGAGTTCTTCGCGGAGAACGTAAAGGAGAGGCCGCTCGGGATCGCTCTGGACACGATGCCGGGCTCCGTTGACGACCAGTTCCATATCACTATTCTACGAGCGTTGCTAGTTGTTGGTTCGTGGTTCCCAGTTAACGCATTCCGGTAACCTTGAGGCATGGAACTCAAAGTGGTGCGGCTCGAAATACCCGAGAACGGGAACGTCATTATGGGGCAGAGTCACTTCATCAAAACCGTCGAGGATATTTATGAAGCGATCGTCAATACGGTGCCGCAGATGAAATTCGGCATCGCCTTCAATGAAGCGTCGGGGCCGTGTTTGACGCGCGTCGACGGGAATGACGATGAGTTGAAGGCGCTCGCTACGCGGAACGCGACGGCCGTTGGCGCGGGTCACCTGTTTACGATCGCGATGCGGGAAGGTTATCCCATCAACATCACAAATATTGTTCAGATGACTCCGGAAGTCTGTACGATTTTCTGCGCGACCGCCAATCCGGTCGAGGTCATCGTCGCCGAGACCGAGCAGGGCCGCGGCGTGCTCGGCGTGGTAGATGGCAGTTCGCCAAAGGGTATCGAGAGTGAAGCGGACGCACAGAACCGCCGAGATTTTTTGCGGAAGATTGGATACAAGCGCTAACTACACGGCCAGCGCTTCCTTGAAAGCATCCAGGAACATGTGGACGTTCATATCGGTGGCAAGAGGACCCATGACCCCGATGCGGAAAATCTTGCCGGCGAGCGGACCGAAGCCGCCTGCGATTTCGATGCCGTGCTTTTCAAGAAGATGCTTGCGAACCTTGGCATCGTCAACGCCCGGCTGGACGCGCGGCGTGTTGAGATGCGGGATGCGATGACCTTCTTTGACATGCATCGATAGGCCCATGTCAGCGAGTCCGCGAACCAGAGCCCTGTGCGCGTTGGCGTGCCGCTCGAAACGTTTTTCGAGGCCTTCGTCGAAGATCGCCCGCAATGCTTCGCGGAGCCCATAGAAGAGCGTGGCGGACGCGGTGTGATGATACTTGCGGCCATCGTAGAACTCCATCAACTGCTTCAGGTCGAGATACCACTGGCTGGTCGGCGTCTTGCGATTGTGGAGGCGTTCGACGGCGCGTGGAGAGACCGTGATCGGCGACAGGCCGGGCGGGCAACTCAATCCTTTTTGCGTGCAGCTATACGCTACGTCGATGCCGTTTTCATCCACATTGACGGGAACCGCGCCGAGTGAAGTGACGGTGTCGGCGATAACGATTGCTCCGGCGTCATGGGCGGCATCGCAGATGACCTTGGGCTGTTGCAGAGCGCCAGTGGATGTTTCGGCGTGGACAAATGCGGCCACGGCGGGTTTCTCGCGCGCGATAAAATCCGCCGCTTCGTTCGAATCGAAAACCTCGCCCCACGGTTTTTCAAGCCGGACCACGTGCGCGCCTTGCCGTTTGCCCATTTCGGAAAGACGGTCGCAGAAATAGCCATTCGCGAAGACGGCGAACTTCGAACCGGGCTCGACGAAGTTGCCGACAGCGGTTTCCATTCCCGACGAGCCAGTGCCTGAAATCGGAATCGTCAATTCATTGCGCGTTCCGAAGGTCTTGCGCAACAGGTCCCGGACCTCGCCGGCAACTTCGAAGAAATAAGGATCGAGGTGACCGACGATGGGTTGCGATAGGGCGTTATAAACGCGAGGTTCCACCATGGTGGGACCGGGGCCGAAGAGCAGACGCTTCGGTACTGGGGAGGTTGCCGCAGCCATAAACGTCAGGGTAGCAGGGCGCGGCGTTCCACGTTCTACGTCCAACGTTCTACGTTTCTGCCGCCTGAGGAGAGTGGGTACACCGAGTTATATGATTGAAAAAGCATGGATTAGCGTTCCGGAATGGTCACCGCGGAAGCAGAAATCGGGGGTCTGCCTCCGCAGTTGGCTTCTTGCTGCTGCGATAAAGTTCGCGGGGACTTTTGTTCCCGCTTCGATTATAAAGAGGATGCGCCAGTCCGGAGGCTGTCGCCGCCGCCGCGAGTTTTCGTTAAGTGGCTCGTTTCCAAGCAGATGGAGGCGATAAAACAAATTTGAAGATTTCCGTGAACGTAAAAACTACGGACCAACAACTACGAACTAGCAACGCCTTCCCGTGCCATACACTCCCTCTCAAAACCAGAATTTAAGAATGGAAAGGCGAAAACACTCGTCTGCTATATTTAAAAATCTTTGAGACAGGCACTACACCGCGCGCCCGTCATAGCCGCAATCGCCGTTTCCTTGACATGGCTTTGGATGGCGTTGACCGTCCACTTCAATTACAAAGACAACTGGACGGCGCTCTTCTGCATCGGCGAACTGACGCCATCCCCGCCGCAATTAGATAAATCCGAGCGGCTCTACAAATTCCGCAACAGCTCCGGATACGACGGCCAGTTCTATCACGACCTGGCGCACGACCCCATGCTCACTCACGGCTCCGCCCCGTACATCGACGCGCCGCGCTTCCGCCAACGCCGCATTCTACTTCCCGCCTTGGCATGGGTCTTCGCCTTTGGCCAACAGCAATGGATCGACCGCTCGTACTTCGCCACGCTGCTCGCATTCCTTGCGGCCGGCGTCTATTGGCTATCGCGATACTCGCAAGCCCTGGGGCGCAATCCATGGTGGGGCCTGCTATATCTCGCGGTCCCCTCGACAATCATTTCCATTGACCGCATGACCACCGACCTCGCGTTTGTGAGCCTGTTCATGGGCTTCGTTTATTTCATAAGACGAGACTCGCTTCGAACGCTTTGGATTATCGCCGCCGCAGCCTGTCTCACACGCGAGACCGGATTATGCATCGTAGCTGGCTACACCGCCCACCTGCTCTGGCGGCGTCAGTTCCGAACAGCCGCGATCTTCGCCACGTCGGCCGTTCCCTTCTTTGCCTGGTACGCGTTCATTACCCTCCGCACACCGGGCGGCGACCAGTCCATTTATCCATACCATTACCCCGGCCGCGCCATTTTCGAAGCCATTCTGCATCCGAACATTTATCCCGTGTCACCCACGCTTCAGACCATACTCACCGCGTTCGATCTTACGTCCCTCTTTGCTTTTCTTGCGATCCTGGTCCTCGCTTGTGCGATGTTGCGGCGCGATCCCGCGCTGGGGTCGATCGCGATTTCGTTCGTCACCCTCGCGCTGTTCTCCAGCAGTCTGAATGGGACCAATCCCGTCTTCACCGAAGTATATTCCTACGGCCGCGTGTTCAGTCCCGTGCTCCTGGCGATAGCCATCGACGCACTGACGCGCAAGTCCGCGCTCTCATTCTCACTCTTCGCCATCGTCTCCCTTCGATCGATGCTCATGATCGGAGTGCAAGCCCTGGGCATCTTGCGAGCGGTTCTCCGGTAACATCGGACCTATGGAGCTTTCAGATTACGAGCCGTCGCTCAACCTCGCGCGGGCGGCAACCATACCGGCGCGATGGTACACATCGCCCGACATCCTCAAGCTGGAACAGGACCGCATCTTCGCGCGCACTTGGCAGGCAGTCGGATATGCCGGAGCCGTTACCAGGCCCGGCGATTACTTCGCCTGCGATGTCCAGGGCGAGCCCATCGTGGTAGCTCGCGCCAAGGATGGCGTGCTGCGGGCGTTCTCAAATGTGTGCCGCCATCGCGCCTCCACCATTGTCGAAGGCAGCGGGTCGGCCAGGATCCTGCGTTGTCCTTATCATGCCTGGACCTATGAGTTGAACGGCCAGCTTCTCGGTACGCCGGAGTTCGAAGGAGTGGAAAATTGGAACCGCTCGGAAGTGTGTCTGCCTCAGTTCCGTGTGGAAACCTGGGGTCCTTTTGTATTCGTGAACCAGGACCCGAACGCCGCGCCGTTTGCCGAGGTTTGGGGAAATATTCCCCGACTCGCGGAAGAATTCGGCTGCCCGGTGGATAAACTCCATTTATCGCAGCGGCGCGATTATGTCATTAATTGTAATTGGAAGGTATATATAGATAATTACCTGGAAGGTTATCACTTGCCCGCGGCGCACCCGGGTCTATTCCGCGAGTTGGACTACGCGAACTACCGCGTCGACACGTTCCGCTATCATTCTTCCCAATATGCCCCCATCCGGCTAAAACAGGGAGAAACGGCGGAGCGGCGCTACAAATACGAAAGCGGCGAGGCCGGCGCGCTCTATTTCTGGATTTTTCCCAACTTTATGTTGAACATTTATCCGGATAATCTCAGCAGTAATATTATTCTGCCGCTGGGTCCGGACAAAACTCTGACGATATTCGAATGGTTCGGGTTCACGGGACAGCCGGTTTCGGATGAGACAATCGCCTTTAGCGACGAGATCCAGCAGGAGGACATCAAAATTTGCGAAAACGTGCAGAAGGGATTGCACTCGCGGACCTACAATCAGGGGCGGTTCTCCGTGAAGCGCGAGAACGGCGTCCATCATTTCCAAATGCTCCTGCACGAGTTTCTGACCAAATGACGCGGCTGGATCGGCGTTTATCGGAGTTTATCGGAGGCCAAGAGTCTTGAAGAACATGACAGCTAAAGTCAGCCCTCCACCGCGCCGATCTTAAGGTTGTGTCCATCGGTGCGCCCACAGCGGACGTAGCTCGCCCATTTGCCCCCTCGGCCGTCGCGACGCCCCGCGTCCGGCGCATCCCGTTCCTCTCCATCTCCCTCACCGATCTTCTATTCTTCGCCATCGTTTTCTGGCTCTTCGCCGGCAACGGGGCCGAGGGCTGGGACCGCCTCCTGTGGGATGGCGACATCGCGCTCCACACCCGCATTGGCGACTACGTTCTGGATCACGGACAAGTCCCGCACCAGGACATTTTTTCGTTCACCAAACCCGGCGAGCGATTCTACGCCTTGCAGTGGCTCACGGGCGTAGCTTTTGCACTGCTCAATCGCTGGACCGGATTAAAAGGGATCGTGCTGCTCGCAGCCATCCTGATCGCGCTCTATCAAATCGTGCTGGTCCGCGATATGGTC
>JBEKUT010000469.1:0-5735 GCA_049514735.1 Bryobacteraceae bacterium | reverse complement strand
AGTGTACTATTTCTCGACAAAGATGTAGCGGCGGTTCATCGGGGGGAGATCGAATGAGTAGAGTTCACGACGCATTGAGAAAAGCCGAGAAGAGCGCAGCGGGACAGCCGCCCTCTCCCGAGCCGCGCGGCAACGCGCGCCCGCCGGTTTCCGGCTATACGCCGCCCGGCAGTTCGTCGGCCGCCGCCGTGGGCGATTCACAATCTCTGGAGGGTATGCTGGACCTCATCGAAGAGATTCCGTATTCTCCCTCGCGCGAGGCGCTCTTAATCAATGCCATCCATCCCGATGAGGCGCCGGCTGAGGAATTCCGGACGCTGCGGACGCGGTTGAATCACATGCAGAGCTTGCAGCCGATCCATACCGCTGTCATCACCAGCCCATCGCCAGCCGAAGGCAAGAGTTTCGCCGCCATGAATTTCGCGATGGCGGAGGCGCAGCTTGCGGGCAATTACACGCTGCTCTGCGATTTCGATTTTCGGCGTCCCATCATACACAACATGTTGAAGACGGACCGGAGCCCTGGGATTACGGATTACCTGCTCGGCAAAATCCCACTGCACCAGGCTATCCGGCGCGTGGCCGGGACGAACTTGTTCATCATGCCGGCCGGCGAAGCCGTGATGAATCCGCTCGAGCTATTGAACCTGAAAGAGGTCAAGCAAATGCTTGATCGGCTTCCCAGTCTCTTCAACTGGGTCATCCTGGACAGCCCGCCTCTTCTCTTCGCCGCCGATGCCAATCTGCTCGGCACTCTGTGCCATGGGACCATTTTGGTGGTGCGCATCGGCTCGACGACGATCGACTCTATTACGCGGGCCATGCAGTCGTTGTGTCAGAACAACGTGCTCGGCATCATTGTGAACGGCGCGCGCCGCGGTGAGCTGTACAGCAAGTACACCTACTATCATTCGTATTACTCGCCGAAGGACGGAGAGAAGAAGCCCGAGGCCGTGGACGAGGAAGACGACGAATAGCTTATCGACGAAAACCGATCGTCTGTTCCACTTATTGGTACATGCGGCGATCGCGGCGCAGGTACGCAGGGACGTCGATGTCTGGAATCGGCGTTTCTTCGATCGCGGGTTCTTGCGGTTCCGGTTGGGGCGCCTCGAATAGCGTGGCCGGTGCTTCAACCGGCGCGGGTGGCGGCGGAGCAATCAGTGGCATGGAGTCGCCTCGACGATTCAGGTCGGGCAGGTGTTCGCGCTCGAACCCGGTGGCGATTACGGTGATCTTTACTTCGTCCTTGAGCGACTCGTTCAACACGACGCCGAAGTTGACCTGTGCGTCGTCGTTTTTCGTGGCGGCGCGAATCAGCGAACACGCTTCGTTCACGTCGTGCAGGCTGAGATGGCTTGATCCCGTGATGTTGATCAGAACGCCGCGCGCGCCTTCCACTCCACCGGCCTCCATTAGCGGAGAACCGATCGCCAGACGTGCCGCATCGATGGCCGCGTTCTCACCCTTGCCCGACGCGCTGCCCATCATCGCGTAGCCCATCCCGAGCATGATGGTGCGGATGTCGGCGAAGTCGCGATTGATGAGGCCGGGCGTAGTGATGATGTCGCTGATGCCCTGGACGGCCTGGCGCAGAATGTCGTCGGCCATTTTGAAGGCTTCGAAGAAGCTGGTTCCTTTGGGGGCCAGTTCCAGAAGACGGTCGTTGCCCACCGAAATTACAGTGTCCACAGTGGCGCCAATCTCGGCGAGACCACGCTCGGCTTGCCGCATGCGCCTGGGGCCTTCGAATCCGAAAGGCTTGGTGACCACCGCGACCGTGAGGGCGTTGAGCTCCTTCGAAAGCGAAGCGACCACGGGCGCGGCGCCTGTCCCAGTGCCACCGCCCAGCCCGGCAGTGATGAACACCATGTCGGAGCCTTCGAGAATCTCGATGATTTTCTCGGTGTCTTCGAGCGCGGCCTGGCGGCCGACCGAAGGATCGGAGCCGGCGCCCAACCCATGCGTCACTTTGGCGCCGATCATTAATTTGTTCTGCACCGGAGACGCGCTGAGAGCTTGTCCGTCGGTGTTGATGACGTAGAAATCCACGCCCGTGAGGCCCTCGTTCATCATGCGGGCGACGGCGTTGGCGCCGCCGCCACCGACGCCGATCACTTTGATCTTCGTCCCGAGAAGGGTCTCTTCATCTTGAATCACGAATTTCAGCGCGTCCATAAATCTCCTTCCTATCTCAAAATCAAGCCCATCAGGCCGGGGGCTTTGCGTTGCGTGTCCTGTTTCAATTTGAGGCGGGCGGAGTACATCGCGAGGCCGCCGGCCGTGGTCCATGCGGGATGCTTCAATTCTTCGGGCCAGCCCTCGACGCCGAGGAGCAGGCCGTTGCGCGCGGGGCAATTCAAAACGCGTTCGGCCATGTCGCACATGCCGTTCAGCAGCGCTCCACCGCCGACCAGCACGACGCCTTCAAGCAGGCTCTGCTCCATTCCAACTTGTGTGAGTTCGTTGCGAATGTAGAAAAACAATTCTTCAGCGCGCGCTTCCAGGATTTCGTTGAGCTGGCGGCGCGGCGCTTCACGCGGCGCCCGGCCTTCCGGGGACGGGATCTCGATCAGGCTATTGTCCGCGGTCAGGCCGAGGATCGCGCAGCCGTACTCGATTTTCAGACGCTCAGCGTCTTCATAGTTTACTTTGAGGCCCTGCGCGACATCGCGCGTAAAATGATCGGCGCAGATGGGAAGGCTCTTGGCAACCACCACGGCGTCGCCATCGTAGACAACGAGCCCAGTGGAGTGCCAGCCGATGTCGACCAATGCAACTCCGCGGCTGCGCTCTTCAGGAAGAATGGCGGCGTAGGCGGCGGCGACCGGCTCAAACACCGTCTCTTCGACGCCGATGTGCGCGCGGTGCGCGGCCATGATCATCATGTCGTGCTCGCGCTGCGAGGCCGTGATCAGGTAAACGTTGGCTTCGAGGCGAGTGCACTGCGATCCGATTGCCTGGCGGTAGCCGGCGCGGCCGTCGATGGTGAAATCCTGCGGCAGCATCTCGAGGATCATACGGTCGTCTTCGAGGCGCACTTTGGAGGCGCGCTCGATGGCGAATGTGACTTCACTCGCTGTGACGCGGCGCGGCCGTCCGAATTCGTAGAGTCCGCGATTGTTCGCGCCATCTATGGACGGTCCGCCGATTCCGAGAACTACGGCATCCACGGGAACGTGCGCGATACTCTCCGCATGCTCGATCGCGGAACGAATGCAGATTTGCACCGCGACGTTGTCGGTGAGACGGCCTTTGCTCCAGCCGGCCGACTCGATCTCGCCGTGCCCGAGATAACGCAGCAGGCCGTCATAGAATTCAAAAATGACGCAGCGCGTGAAGGCGCTGCCGGCGTCGACTCCGATTGCAAGATGCTGCTTGTTAACCGGCATTCCTCGCCTCCTGAACGGTGATGCGATCGTCGAGGCGAAGATCGAGAACCTTGGCATCCGGCATGCGCTTGCGAATGTCGGGATAACGATCGACAAAATTCTGGACGCGAGTGCGGAAGTTGCGATCTCCGAGTATCAATTTTATTGCGTGGTCCTGCATTTTTTCCGTTACTTTCAAGTCATCGAGGTCCGAGACATCGATCTCCGAGATGTTGTCCGCAAGCGGACCCAGTTCCCGGAGGAGGTATTGCATCCGGCGAACGCGCATACCTCGCAGGTCCGCCTTTTCTCCGATGCGCACGCCACGGAGCATCGGCAGGTTGAAGGGATGAGGACGATCCGGCGGCTCGAGAATGACGCCGTCGGAATCGATTAACGACCAGCGGGCGATGCCTTCCGACTCGATCGCGATGAAGGCGGCGGGACGGCGTTCGCTGACGCGAACAACAACGCGGTTGGGCCAGAGGCGGACGATGCTCGCTTCTTTGATCCAGTTCACGCGGAGCAGGGCCTTGCGGCGGTCGTCCAAAGGAAGCAGGTAGACGCTGCGGCCAAGATCGTTGCCGAAGACTCGTAGAACCTGATTGCGATTGGCGAACTGGACGCCATCGACCTGGAGGTTGGGACTTTCCTGGCCGTAGTCGGAGGGCGGCGGCAGGGTGAAGCGCGAATCGGTGATGAGGAACTGCTCGAATTGCTGGACGCTCCAGATGGCGCAGAAGAGCACGAAGCAAACGACGAATGCCCACAGGATGAATTTCGCGGCGGTGCGGCGCGTCTTGTTGCGATCTTTTTTCTCGGACGATGCTCTGGCCATTTATTGACGCAGCCTTTCGAGGAGCTTTTCGCCGGCTTGCCAGACGTTGCCGGCGCCGAGGGTTAGAATGACGTCACCCTCTTGTACGTTTTTCAGAACGCCGTCGATGGCCTTGTCGCTGGTTCCGGAATATTCGACGGAGCGATGGCCGAAATCGCGCATACGTTCAACCAGCAATTCGCTGCTGATCCCGGGGATTGGTTTTTCGGAAGCGGCATAAATGTCGAGCACGTAGACGGAATCTGCCTGATGAAAGCTGCGCGCGAACTCGTCCAGAAGCGCCTGTGTGCGCGAGTAGCGATGCGGCTGAAAGATCGCGTGAATGCGCCGAAAATTACAGAGGCGCGCGGCGGCCAACGTGGCGCGAATCTCAGTGGGATGATGGCCGTAATCGTCGATGACCGTCACGCCGGCGGCTTCTCCGCGAGTCTGGAAGCGGCGCTCTACGCCTGTGAAACCAGCGAGCGCTTCGCGAATATCGTCGACCTTCACGTCGAGCTCAAGGCCGATGGCGATGGCCGCGGTCGCATTCAATATGTTGTGCGGGCCTGGTATGCGGAGGCGGAACTCGCCGAGGTCGCGGTTTTTGGCACTCACGTGGAAGCGGCTTTCGAAGTGTCCCGTAAACGGTTCCGTGATGCGCAGGTCCGCCTGAGAACTGCGGCCGTACGTGATGGTGCGGCGATTGATAGAGGGCAGTATCTGCTGGACGTTTTCGTCGTCGAGACAGAGGATCGCGGCGCCGTAAAAAGGAACTTTGTTAATGAACTCCTGGAACGCGGCGCGGATCTCTTCGATGCCGGAATAATGATCCAGATGTTCGCGATCGATGTTGGTGACCACGGCGAGAATGGGGCTGAGCTTGAGAAAAGAACCGTCGCTCTCGTCGGATTCGACCACCAGGAAATCGCTGTGTCCAACGCGGGCGTTCGAACCGCCCATGGACGCAACCTTGCCACCGACGACGACGGTCGGATCGAGTCCGCCTAGAATGGCCGCGGTCATTGATGTTGTGGTGGTTTTGCCGTGGCTGCCGGCGATCGCGATGCCGTATTTCAAGCGCATCAATTCGGCCAGGAGCTCGCCACGCGGGATCACAGGAATGCCGCGGCGGCGGGCTTCCACGACCTCCGGATTCGATGGATCGACGGCTGAGCTGACCACCACGGCTTTGGCGCCATCGACGTTTTCCGCGTCGTGGCCTTCGAACACTTTGGCCCCGAGCTGCGCGAGGTGCTCGGTTGTAGTGCTGAGTTTCAGGTCCGAGCCGCTGATCTCATACCCGAGATTGAGCAGAACTTCGGCAATTCCGCTCATGCCGATTCCTCCGATCCCGGTGAAGTGAAGATGTTGCGGCTTGAAAAACATTTTAATCTCTAATTGTTCCGGCTTTCGTTACTTAAGTCAATGGCTTTGCGCTTTTTCCGGTCGAGAACAACGATCAGCAACGCGCCTAAGATGCCCGCCGCGCTCATAGATGCGCCCGCGTAGACGGAAGCCGGGCGGTACACATACTGGATCTCATG
>JBEKUT010000468.1:0-5739 GCA_049514735.1 Bryobacteraceae bacterium | reverse complement strand
CATCGCAACGACCGCGGGGCGCTTAACGAGCCCATCGTAGATCGCGATCTCATCGGGATTGAAACTAGAATAAACCGCGACAGATCCGGGACTGCCGGGAACCGGAGCAAAGTCGACGATCGCAGATATCGAATTATCCAACGGATTCGCCAGCCAAGGCGCTGCGGCAAGAATCTGGTAGCGGCGCAATGTGCCGGTTGACGACGACATCGCAAAAAGGTAGCCGCCATCCGGCGAAATCGCTAACCGGGCGATCGAGATATCGGTCGGAATTGTAGCTTGGGGATCACCAGTATCGGGATTAAGCACAATCACCGAATTGGCAGTGGAAAGGTACAGCCGCCGGTTGGTTGGGTTCCAGGCCATGTCCGTGCAGTTTGTGGCGAACGGGATCCAGACCGGCAGAGGATTGGACTCCAGACCGGTCGCCGAATCGAAGATGGTCACCTCCGCCGTGCCGGCATGCGAGAGGTCCGCCGCCGACGCTGTGAATCGGGCGTTGACAAAGTCGATCGAATGATCCGTGCCGTTCCATCGAGCTACCGCCGAAGGACTGAGCCCGGAGACTGTAAATCCCATGAAAGTATCGCCGAAATTGGTCGGTCTCGATGGCACGACGGACGACAACACGGGAGGCTGCCGCGGGACCAGGGCGGGCGCTACCAGAAAAGAAGCCGGGGCTGAAACACCGCCGCCCGGTGAGGGGTTAGTGAGTGTCACGTTCAAAGTCCCTGCCGTGGACAGGTCGCCTTGGGTCAGGGTGACGCTGAGCGTGCTATCGGCATTCAACAAAGCGGCACGCGCATTTCCGTTGATCGCTGCCGTGGTGGATGCCAGGAAGCCCGAGCCCGTTACGATGATGTTTCCTCCCGGACTGCCAGCGGGCAATCCGTTCGGCAACAGGCTTTGGATGCTTGGATTCGGGTTCATCCCGGCTGGTGCAACCACAGGGAGCAGGATCCCATTGGATGCCCCGCTGCCGGGATTCAGAACTCTCAGCTCAAGCGTACCGGTAGCGGCCACGCTGGTGGCGCTCACCGTGGCAGAGAGTTGTGCGGAACTCGTGAAGCCGGTCGGCGCAGGCGTTCCGTTCACCAGGACAACGGCATTCTGCGCGAAGTTTGATCCCGATATCTGGATCGTTGCACCGCTCGTTCCCGCCTCGAGGCTCACTGGCGAGACCGACGCAATCTCCGGTGCCGCGGCCATGTCGTGGGCGAACTTCATTGCCCACACCGGCCCTACGCCGTTAAATGTGAACACGCCAGGCGACTCGAGTCCGTTATATGAGGCGCCTCCAAGGTACGCGTTGTCAGCCAGGTCCAGCGCTAGCGCGGTGATATAATCCGCGCCCGTCCCTCCCAGCCACGTGGAATAAATCAGGCGATCGAGGTTCGGGCTGAGCCGTGCGAAGAAACCATCGCCCGGTATACCCGCGTTCGCAATCTCTCCGCCTCCGTACTGCGAATTGAGCGCATCCGAAGTAACCGGAAAATCGCTGGATGAGGTGCCGCCGGCAACCATTACGGAGTCGTCGGAGGCGACGCGGATCGCCTCAATCTCGTCCACATCGCTGCCTCCAAGAAAGGTGGCCGCCAGCACCGTCGAAGCGTCGGCGGCGATCTTTACGATCAGGCCGTCGTATTGCGCAGTAGAATTGTATGTAGGCGGCGGTGATGGTGCGTGCTGGGGCTGGAAAGCGCCGCTGGTTCCGACCGGGAATGTGGCGCATGCGGTGGCGCCCGCGACTAGGATGTTATTCCCGGAGTCCAATGCGATCAGACCTGCCTGACTGTAGATTATTGGACTCAGGCAACTGAGCGCGACTGTCATGTCCACGTGGGCTCCATCCGGAGTTAATCGCGTCATGATCATGGTCGGCGAATTCCCCACTTGCAGCGTGTATTGGTTCGGTTGGATCGAATATGACGGGAACCCACCAAAGACGTAGGCCGCTCCGGCGGAATTGATCGTGAGGGCCAAGGGCCTCTCGTCAACCAGCGTGGAATAGAGCAAAGCAGTGCCGGTGGTGTTGATTTTGGCGATGAATCCGCCCGCGACGGCTGCTAAGGAGTAGGGGGGGCCCGACGAATAAATGCTGAAGTGATCCTCCCAGGAACCGGTCGTAAGCGGGAAATCGGGGGCATTTGGCGTGCCGGCTACGAAGGCGTTCCCGTCCCGATCTACGGCAATGGCCGCGGCGCTTGCTCCGCCGGTGCCTCCTAAGTAGGTGGAATAGACCAGAGAATCGCCTTGCGGAGAGAGTTTCGTGACGAACGCAGCGCTTGCGGTAATACTGGGGGCGGATGTCTGAAACGCTTGCGCGGTCACAGGAAAGTCCGTGGAGCTGGTCGATCCTACAATGTAGGCGCTGCCATCGTTTCCAATCGCAAGGCCGTTCGCGTATTCGCTTCCGGCGCCGCCCAGCGCTACCGCATAGAGCAATGTGGCGCCGCTTGGGTCCACCTTGAACAACAGGACGTCTCGGTAATCACCTCCAGGGCCGAACTGATTCGTGAACCCCGTGGCCTGTGCTGGAAAATCGGAGAGTATCCACATATTGCCGCCTGGATCCACCGCGACTGCATCGGCGAAGCTGCCTCCAGCATTGAATGACGCCTGCCAGGCGAGCACGGGATCGATGATCAGGGACTGCGAGCGATCGTATTTCCCCAGTTTGATCCGCACCTGTGCGCCGTTCTGGTCGATGGCGTACGACGCGCCGATCTGGCGGTCTCCTTGGTAAACACGAGGGCGGTGGTGGATCAATGTGGAACCGTTCGCCGTTACCAGCAGATCTCCGCCAGGCGTGAGCTTCAACTGAGCGCCTTGGCCAAATGCCAAGCGAATCCGCGATGCGTCGGCTCGCGGCGCCACTTCGAAATCGTATTCCAGATGGGAGCCGTTGCCGTAATAGATGAGGTCAACGCCCGGGTAGACCGAGCGGAAGCGAACCCGGCGCGATAACGGTAGATTAGGACGCCACTTCGAAGGGTCCTGTCCGGCGAAAACGCTGAGCCGGCTCTCCGTCTCTTCAGCCGTGCAAGTGACGCCGGATTGCGCATTCAGGAAATCGATACGCTGGCCGTCTGGAAACTCTAGCGTGTTGGACGTAATGTGAGGTGAACCGGCCGAATTCAACACTTGGCATCCCAAGGACGCCGCATCGCTCGCCATGAAATAGATTGGCGGATTTACGCGTGTCCCGTAGCAGAGAGCACAACTAACCGGCAGGATGGCAACGTACCTGAAGATTGCTTTCATCGAGATAACTGGCTTGATTGTATATCGTCCTGAAGCCACTTAGGCTCCATGGCTCAAGTTGATCTGGCCTTTCTGCTCGGGTACTATAGCCCGCGCAACGCTAACTCCGTCCGGAATCTATAACTTGGGGGCGCATGCACAGATTGGACCAGTTAAGCGCGAAATAACCGGTCAAACTGCCTGATCATTAAGGCGCTTGTGCTAATTCGAAGGTGCAAGCAGATTTGGACCGGTTATTTTTGGCGATCCGGAAGTAAGGCTCGTGAAACGACGGTCTCGTCATTTACATTCTCCATTATCCGGTTCGCCGCAATTCCTCCCGGATGACTCGCCGGATAGTTGTTTCCAAAGGCTCGCGCCGGCGTGCGATGTGATCGAGAATCGCATCGTTGACCAAGGTCTGATAGTTCCCGCCTCCGGCGTCGTCCACCTGTTTGCGGAACCAATCGAGAATCTTATTGTCGAGGCGGATAGTCACGCGTGTTTTCCTCGGCGGAGTCGCGGTCACCACTCCTCGCTTTGCCTTTGTGAAGTCGTATTCTTTCTTCATAAGTCCCCTCCGGCATATCGGTCCCGCTCGCTGGCATGACTCGCCGGGCCGAGCGTTAAGACGAGCTTTTCGAGCATCCCACTCGAACTCCACCGGCCGTGTGTACAATTGCACACTGGAGCAAGCCATAAATGCATCTCTTGTCCACTGACCGTGGTGTCGAGCGGAGCGCAACCTGACGATTCTCCTCCACGATAATAGTTGGAGGGGGATTCATGAAGCGAACCTTTACAGCAGTTGTAATCTTCGCGGCGCTGGCGTTCACCGCGGTTGCCCAGGACTGGTATCACGAGCGCGAAGAGCGCTTTCGCGGGGAGGATTGGCGGCCGCACATTTTCATGCACGTGAGGACCGATTTAGATCATGTCTGGAGCGCTGTCCGCGCAAGCGACAAGGAGCGTGAGCGGCTCGATAAGACGAAAGAAGAGTTGACCAAAATGCAGGCCGATTTCGATCAGGGGCGCTGGGATAACAACATCCTCAACGATGTGATCGATTCCATCCGGAAGTCCTCGAACGACGAACGCCTTGCGGAGCGCGATCGGGAAGTGCTGGCGGACGATCTGGTCCGTCTCAAGGAATTTCAGGATAAGCACAATCACCGGTAATAGCCGCGCTTAATATCCCGCCGGCCCCGGAAACGGCCCCCGAGCCTTTTCCATCCGGACGGCCAGCTCCAAAAGCAACTCTTCATCGTAGGGCCGGCCCGCAAGCTGGATTCCCACCGGCAATCCATTCTCGTCCCGCCCGAACGGAATCGTCATTCCGGGCATGCCCAGAAGATTGAAAAGCGTCGACGGCATCATCGCTTCAAACAATCCGATCTCTTTGTCGCCGGTTGAATAGCGGCGCTGGCGGTGATGAAACGCCGTCGTGCCACAGACCGGCATTAGAATCACGGGAAACTGCTCCATCTCCCGCAGCAGCGCGGCGCGCATCTTGTCGCGAATCGCGAGATTCTGGAGCACCCCTTTTGAGGTCGGCTCGGGATCTTGCAACGCGCGATTCAAAAACTCAGTCCCGGTCCAGTGCGCCTGGTCTTCGCGTCCGGCGATCAGCTCCCGCGTGACGCGCGACGGCAACTCGCCGAAGAAGAACCACCAGAGATTCGGCGCGCGCTCCAAGCCTTGCGGTTCGAACGGTTCGACGGTGAATCCCAAATCCCGCAGACACGCCGCCGCGGCCGCAACCGCGCGCGACACCGCCGGCTGCACCGGCACCTTATAAAACTGCGGCATGCACCCGATCCGTATCCCGTCCAGTTCCGGTTTTCGCAATGGAACGGGGGATGAAAAAGGGTCCTGGGAATCGTAACCCTGCAGAACTTCGAAAAGCATGCGAACGTCTTCGGCCGTCCGCGCCATGGGACCGGCCACGCCGAGGAGTCCGCCGGGATGGCTGATTTCGGGTACATGCCCTGCGGCTGAGACTCGGCCGGGCGTCGGTTTCAAACCGGCGATGCCGCAGAAATGCGCCGGCACACGAATCGAACCACCGCCGTCGCTACCGATCCCCCCCGCCGAGCAGAACGATGAAATCGCCGCCGATTCCCCGCCGCTCGACCCTCCCGGCGTTCGTTCCAGCTCCCAGGGGTTATTCGTCCGTCCGATTACGTTGTTATCGGTTTCGTAGTTGGCGAGAAATTCCGGACAGTTCGTCTTGCCGATCGGAATCGCGCCGGCCGCTCTCAGGCGTGCCACCGAGGTCGCATCGTGACCGGCCCGCAGGTTTGCGAAGAAAAGGCTGCCGCAGGTTGTCGGCAGCCCTTCCATGTCGAAACTGTCCTTGATTGTGACGGGGATCCCGTGCAGCGGCCCCATGTCCCCCGGGGACTCTCGAGCCGCTTTCTGCGCAGTTTCCATCGCTTCATCGCCCAAAACGCGCACAAAGGCGTTGAGATTAGAATTGTGCCTGTCGATCTGCCG
>JBEKUT010000467.1:0-5753 GCA_049514735.1 Bryobacteraceae bacterium | reverse complement strand
GCCACCATCCGCATCGTGCCGCGCGTCGATCGCGAGGAGTTTATCAATGCGGGCGTTTTGCTGTTCTGCCTGGAGCGCAAGTTTCTGGGATCTCGTGTACGGGTGGACGAAGCGCGATTGACTACGCTGTGGCCGGATATCGATCTGGAACTGCTGCGCCAGCATGTTGAGTCTTTTCCAAAGATCTGCGCTGGCGAGCCGGACGCGGGTCCTATCGCACGGTTGTCGCTGCGAGAGCGATTCCACTGGTTGGCCGCGCCGCGCAGCACCGTGATCCAGATTTCGCCAGTTCATAGCGGGATTTGTGAATCGCCCGAGGCGAAGCTGGAGGAGTTGTTCGAGCGGCTCGTAGCCCGGCCCTCAGAGTAGATCCGGCAAAATGGGCTCGACGACGTCCCAGATTTCTTCTGCGATAGCCTCGGGCGGAGCGTTGCCGTCGATCAGGCGGACGCGCTGCGGTTCTTTTTCAGCCAGGGCATGATAAGCTTCGCGGACTTTCTCATGGAAGTCCAGGGCTTGTTCGTCGATACGCGATTCCTTAATTCCGGCGCGATGGCGGTTGCGGCTGTGAGCGCGCGCCAAGCCGGATTCGGTGTCGATGTCGATCACGAGGGTCAGGTCCGGAACCACGCCGTGGCAGGCGATGCGGTCGACTGCAAGGACAGTGTCGATGCCGAGGCCGCGGCCCACGCCCTGATAGGCGATGGTCGAATCCGTGAAGCGGTCCGAGAGAACGATGCGGCCTTCTTCGAGCGCCGGGATGATCCACTGTTCGACGTTTTGCGCCCGCGCGGCGAACATGAGAAGAAGCTCGGAGGTTGGACAGAGTTCCCGATTCTCGGGATCGAGAAGGATTTGGCGGATCTTTTTCCCGATAGGCGTTCCACCCGGCTCGACGCTTTCGAGGATGTCGTAGCCGGCGGTCCTGAGGCGGTCGGCGAGGAGGCGGATTTGAGTGCTCTTACCGCTGCCGTCGGGTCCTTCGAAGGTGATGAAAAAGCCGCTCACGGGCGTGGTTCCGCGGGCGCGTCGTGGAACCGCTCCCTGCCGGTCACGGCTCGGTACGACGCGATTGTCGTCGCGGTTGGGCGCGGCTCAGTCATACACGAAGTGCAGCACCTTTTTCAGATCTTCCCAGGACTCCCGTTTGGCGTCCTGGTTGTACGGGCGCAGCAGGTACGACGGATGATAGGTCACCATCACGGGAATGTCGCGCCACTTATGCCAGTTGCCGCGGAGGCGCGTGACGCCGTCCTTGGTCGCTAACACTGCTTTGGCGGCGGTGGACCCAAGAGCGCAAATCGCTTTGGGCTTGATGACTTCAAGTTGGCGGAAAAGGAACTGGCCACAGATTTCCATTTCGTCCGGCTGCGGCGTGCGATTCTCGGGCGGCCGACATTTTACGACATTGCAGATGTAGACATCTTTGCGAAGAAGAGGGATGCCTTCCTTCTTGGCCGTCCCTTCGATCATCTGCGTGAGGAGTTGTCCGGCCCGGCCGACGAACGGCAACCCCTGTGTGTCCTCGTCGGCCCCAGGGCCTTCGCCTACGAACACCAGTTTGGCATGTTCGTCACCGGTCCCGAAGACTATTTTATTGCGGCCCTCATGGAGGCGGCAGCGTTTGCAGTCGCCCATGTCCTGAATTATTTTTTCGAGCGAGTCGTGTTCGGGGGCGAGTGGAAGGATCACGGGCGCGGGGCGCTGAATGACAACTTCAGGCGCAAGCGCGGCGGCCGCGGCAGACTTCTTATACAGTTGTTTGATTCCCAAGTCCTGATAGAACTCTAGGTATTGCCGGAGTTGATCTTCCGTCATTTGGTTGCGTGGGCGGCGCGGCGGAGGGTGAGAACCTGATCGAAAATTAGATCTGCCAAACGGCGCTTCGACATTTTAGGAAGCGGGACGGGCGCGGTGTCGCGGAACACCAGCACCGCTTCGTTGTCCGGAGAATCGAAGCCGGTGTCTTCACGCCCGACCAGATTGGCGACCACCATATCGCAATTTTTTCGAATCAGTTTTTCGCGTCCCTCAGCGATCAGATTTTGGGTTTCGGCGGCGAAGCCTACCAGGAGGCGGTCGCCTTTTATCATGCCCAACTCGGCCAATATGTCGGGGTTCGGCTCGAGTTGCAGAGTAATGCCGCAGCCGCGCTTTTTCATCTTTTCGTGCGACACTTCGGCCGCATGGTAGTCGCTGACGGCGGCCGCCTTGACGATAATGTCCGCCTCGCGCATGCGGTCGAGAACGGCATCGTGCATCTGCTGGGCGGTGTCAACACGAATTGTCTCGCTGCCGCGCGGCGCAGCTAACGCCACGGGACCGGAGATGAGGATGACCTTCGCGCCTCGCGCGGCCGCGGCCTCGGCGATGGCGTATCCCATTCTGCCGCTCGATCGGTTCGTGATGAAACGGACAGGATCGATCGGTTCCTGAGTTGGGCCGGCCGTGACCAGGACGGTCTGGCCGTCCAGATCGTGCTGGCGAAGCAATAAGTGGGTGACTATTTCCGCGATTTTGACAGGCTCGGCGAGGCGGCCGGGGCCAACCATGCCGCAGGCCAAGGCTCCCTCATCGGGAGCGACGACGGTATGGCCGCGGCGTCTGAGGATTTGAAGATTTTCCTGAGTCGCCGCATGATTCCACATGTTGGTATTCATCGCAGGCGCGAGAACAACTTCGCCCGTGAAGGCGAGATACATGGTGGTCAGAAAATCGTTGGCCAAGCCGTGGGCGAAACGGGCCAGTAGGTCGGCGGTGGCGGGAGCAACGACCAGGACCTCGTTATCCTGCGCGACGGCGATGTGTTCGATGGCGCTCGACAGGGTTTCTTCCGAGGATGCGGATGAGAATAATCCGGTGACGACTTTGTTGCCGGTCAGGGCGGCGAAGGTCAAAGGCTGGATGAATTCGCGGGCGGCATCGGTCATGACCACCTGAACGCGAAACCCGCGCTCCATGAGGGCGCGGGCCAGTTCAGCGGATTTGTAAGCGGCGATGCCGCCACCAACGCCCAGTACGGCGTTCATGAGGTTACTCGGCGCCCGGCTCTTCTTCTTCGAGGACGATGCGCATGGGGTCGAAGTACTTGACCAGGCCGCGCCGCACTTCTTCCATGGAGGCGACGGTGGGCTTCTTCGAAGTGGTCGGCAGGAAGGAGCGGGCGCCATTCTGAAGCTGGCGCGCGCGTTTCGCTGCGACGATAATGAAGCGATAAGTACTCAACTCCGGATCGTCCGGAATTGCATATTGGGCATTGTTTCTGACACGTTCTGACATTCTTACCTCGATCCTACAAATTCGTTGCGGCGCTGCCGTCCTCGAAACTCTCGAGAATCGGCCGTATGTTCTCTTCCATGCGCGACCGGCGAAGGCGCTCCGTCCGGACGATGGCCTCCAGATCTCTCGCGCACTCATCAAGATCGCGGTTCACCAGCACGAAATCGTACTGCGTGTAATTCCTGACTTCCCGTGCCGCGCCCCGCAAACGCCGTTGAATGACGGCGTCGGAATCCTGGGAACGGGCCCGCAGACGCTGTTCCAGGATATGACGGGACGGTGGAAGCACAAAGATGCTCACCGCTTCGGGAAGCGCTGTCTTCAATTGTCGCGCACCCTGCACGTCGATGTCGAGTAGCAGGTCTTTTCCTTCCGCAATCGCCTGATCGAGGGTTAAGCGGCTTGTTCCGTAGTAGTTACCAAACACTTCGGCGTGTTCGAGGAACTCGCCCTGACCAATTCGCGCTTCGAAATCGGCGCGGGTGATGAAATTGTAGTCGATTTCGTTCCGTTCGCTGCCGCGTGGCGCACGCGTAGTGTACGAAATAGAGAAAATGAGGTTTGGGACATCGTGCAGCAGGCGCTGTACAAGAGACGATTTGCCCGATCCCGACGGCGCGGAGATCACAAAAACGCTGGTAGCGGGGAGCGGCATTATTCGAGATTGAGGGCCTGCTCGCGAATTTTCTCGATGTCGGCTTTTCCGGCGAGCGCCAGATCCGTGATGCGGAGCCCGAGTTCGCCAATTCCCGTTGTCTTCGAAAGAATCGTATTGGTCTCGCGATTCATTTCCTGGAGCAGGAAATCGAGTTTCTTACCAACTTCGCCGCCGGCATCGAGAATGGCGTCCAGTTGCCGGGAGTGGATCTTCAGGCGCGCGATTTCTTCGCCGATATCGCTGCGGTCGGCCAGCAAAGCCGCCTCCTGCGCAAGCCGCTGGGGATCCAGGCCGGGACCGCGCAGCAATTCGCGCAAACGTTCGCTCAGGCGATTCTGAAAAGCGGGAACGGCGCGGGTGCGGATATCCTCGAACTCGGCGCAGTATGCGGAGATGGAGCGATTGTGGATTCGAACCACCGAGACTAGTTCCTCGCCTTCGCGCGTGCGGAACTGGTTGAGTGCATCGAGCGCTTCCTCGAGGGTGGCGACCAGGCCTTTCTCCGTATCGGCGTCTTTTTCCTGTTCTGCCGGCGGCGTGAACATGCCAGGAATGCGAAAGGCCTGATTGAGGTCCGGCTGGCCATCGAGACCTTCTTCCGCTTGGATTTTTCGAAAAGCCGCCAGCCAGGCGCGGAAAAGAGACTCGTTCAAAGCGCCATTGGAGGTTTTCTGCGCCGGCACAAAGGAGGCGCGTACATCCAGATGGCCACGCGTGACGGAGCGTTTGATGGCGGCGCGCATGCTTCCCTCGAAGGCGTCCAGCTCAGAGGGTAGGTGAAAGTGCAGGTCCAGCCCACGATGGTTCAGGCTCTTGATGCTAATGCTGAATTCTCCCTGCGCGATGGATTTCTGAGCGCGGGCGAATCCCGTCATGCTGCGGACCGGGGCTGGCATTTGAACGACCGTCATGAGGGGGCCTGGTTGATCAGTGGATCGGCTAAGAATTGCATGTCGTGGAGACGCCGGTAGACTCCCGCTCCGGCGATGAGTTCGTCGTGAGTCCCTGTCTCCGAGATGCGTCCGCTCTCCAAGACTACAATTTTATCCGCGCGGCGGATGGTGGAAAGACGGTGCGCGATCACGATGACCGTACGATGCGTCATGAGATTTTGAAGGGCGCGCTGCACCAGCATTTCAGATTCGGTGTCGAGATGGGACGTGGCTTCATCCAGAATAAGTATCGGCGCGTTCTTAAGCAACGCACGCGCAATGGCGATGCGCTGGCGCTGTCCGCCGCTGAGCTTGAGTCCGCGTTCGCCGATGATGGTTTCGTAGCCTTCCGGCATACGGTCGATAAACTCTTCCGCCATGGCGTTGCGCGCGGCTAGGCGGATCTCGTCCTGCTTCGCTTTGGGCTTCCCGTATCTAATGTTGTTGGCCACCGTATCGTTGAACAGGAAGGTCTCCTGAGACACGATTGCAATCTTCTCACGAAGAGAGGCCAGTTGGATATCGCGAACATCGCGATTATCGATCAGAATGGCTCCTCCTGTGACGTCGTAGAAGCGCGGCACGAGATTGGCGACAGTGGTCTTCCCTGCCCCGCTCGGTCCGACCAGCGCTACTACTTCACCAGCCTTCACTTCGAGGCTGACGTTGTCGAGATGGAAGCCATTCGGCGAATTGGGATAGCGGAACGACACATCGTTGAGCCGAATGGCGTGTTGGAGTTTGTTGAGTTTCACCGCGCCGGGGCGTTCCTGGACGTGCTGATGGGCATCGAGATTTTCGAAAACCTTTTGGGATGCGCCCAGGGCCTGTTGTAAAATATTGTGAATGCCGGTGAGGCGCTTGACAGGCTCATATAGGAGCAG
>JBEKUT010000466.1:0-5773 GCA_049514735.1 Bryobacteraceae bacterium | reverse complement strand
TACTCTCCCACCGCGTCCTTCCGCAGCGCAAGCAGATTGCGAAGCTCGGAGTTCGACAACTCGCTCAACCAGGATTCGCCCGCGCCCACAATGCTTCCCGCCACTTCCTTTTTACGCTCGATCATCTCATCGATCTTCTCTTCCAACGTTCCCGCGCAAATGAATTTATGCACCTGCACGTTCTTTTTCTGCCCGATTCGAAACGCGCGATCCGTCGCCTGATTCTCCACCGCGGGATTCCACCAGCGGTCGAAATGGAAAACATGATTGGCGCTGACAAGATTCAATCCCGTGCCGCCGGCTTTCAGCGACAGCAGGAAAATGCGCGGCCCATCTGACGCCGCGAAGCGCTCCACCATTTCATCGCGCTGCTTTTTCGGCGTGCCGCCGTGCAGAAACATTACTTCGACGCCGAACGTTTCCTGCAAGTGCCGTTGCAGGATGTCGCCCATTTCCTTGAATTGCGTGAAGATCAGCGAGCGGTCGCCAACTGCCAGCGTCTCTTCAATCATCTCTCCAATGCGCGCCAGCTTACCGCTGCGTCCCTCGATTCCCGATTGATCTTTCAAAAACTGCGCGGGATGATTGCAGACCTGCTTCAGCTTCATCAGCGTCGCCAAGACCAGGCCCTTGCGCCCGATTCCTTCCGCCGATTCAATTGCCGCCTGCGCGTCCTTGGCGACAGCCTCGTACAATGATGCCTGCTCGCGCGTCAGATTGCAGAACACTTTCATCTCGAGCTTATCCGGCAAATCGGCGATGATGCTCTTGTCCGTTTTCAAGCGGCGCAAAATGAACGGCCCGGTGATCTTGCGCAAACGTTCAGCCGCCAGCTTATCTCCATACAACTGGATTGGCGAAAAGAACCGCGTTCGAAATCCGCTTTGCGTTCCCAGGAAACCGGGATTTAAAAACTCCATCAGACTCCACAGATCGCCAACATTGTTCTCGACGGGCGTGCCGGTGAGCGCAATGCGATATTCCGAAGTCAGCGAGCGTGCCGCGCGGGCCTGCTGTGTCCCGGGATTTTTGATGTTCTGCGCCTCATCCAGAATCACGCCGTGCCAGTTAACCTTGCGCAGAGTTTCCTGATCGCGATGCAGAAGCGCGTAGGTCGAAACCACCAGCGCGTGCTTCGATGCCGCCTCCTCGAACGCCGCTTCGCGATTCCTTCCAGCACCGTGATGCACTAGAACAGGCAGCTCCGGCGTGAACCGAGCCGCTTCCTTCTGCCAGTTTCCAGTCACAGAAGTTGGGCAGACCAGCAACACCGGACGTCGCTCACCCGCCGTCCAGTTCTTCTGCAACAGCGAGAGCGTTTGGATCGTCTTGCCGAGCCCCATGTCGTCCGCGAGGCATGCGCCCAAGCCCAATTCGTTTAGAAAATCGAGCCACGAATAACCCCGGCGCTGATAGGGACGCAGCTCGCCTTTCAATTCAGCCGGCTGTGGCAGCTCCTGAAATGGAGCGCGGCCTTCCAGCCGGTCAAGCAGCGGCTTCAGCCAGCCCGTAGCGTCTACCCCGTCGATCTCGAGCGGCCCGGCTTGCGTAGTCACGCCCAATTCCATGCCGATCAAATCGCGGACAGTCGCCGAGCCGCTCGGATTTTTCTTCAAAAATTCGAGCGCCGCCTGAATACCGTCTGCGTCCACTTCCACCCACTGTCCACGCAGCTTCACCAGCGGCGCTTTCATGCGAGCCAGCGCGGCCAGCTCGGATTTCGAAATCGCTTCGCCTCCCAACGCCAGCTCCCAATCGAATTCGACGATCGCGTTGAGAGAAAGACCGGCCGGGCCTGCCGTGGATTTCGTTTTCGTGCGAGCCCGCGCTTTCAATCGGACATCGGTGCCTTTCCGTGTCCACCACGAAGGCAGCATCAATCCGAAGCCGCTCTGTTCGAGAGACGCCGCGGTCTCGCGCAGGAACTCGTACGCTCCGTTTGCGTCGGTCGCGTATCCATCCGGCGCACGGCCTTTAAGACTTTCATCGATCTCGGCACTGACCGTCGCCGCCTGTCCCAACGAAACCAGCAAGTGCTCCCGAACGGCTGGCGCGTCCGGGCCCATCACACTGAGCGATGTCTTCTTGGGCTTCCACACTTCGGCGGCCGGGAGAACGAGGCTGGGATCCTTCGTTCCCTGCAACAGGTAGTCGACGCGCCACTGCTCGGCGTCGGGTTGCGGCTCCTGCAGCCGAAAACAAAGCCGGAACGGCGCGCGCGACGCGAGGGCCAGTGGCCGTTGCCATTGATTCACCTGCTCAACCAGAGCGGCCCCGTCTTTGATGGACGCATCGCTTGAAGTGAGTGAGGCCATCCAGCGGTCGTGAACGCTCTCCACCACGCGTGGCTTCGTCGACCCAGCCGTCGAGCGCGCCATGTGATCGGCCACCCAGCCGATGAACGCCGTCAGCACGGACTCCGCCGTGGCATCGGGCTCTTCCATCTTTCGAGTGACCGCGCGGCCGACTGGCGGCATCGCTTTCGCGAGCGAATGCAGATGCCCAACATCGGGCCCCGTGAATACCGGCGTCCAACGCGCCGCATAACCGCGCCCTTCGAGCTTCACGCCCGGCAAGAATCGCCCTCGCGCCACCAGCCCGCCCGCGAACTGCAGGGCCCGCGTCCAATAAGTCAGATCGTCTCCCGCCAGCAGGCCGGGAGCGAACATGTGTTTGTCGATGCACGCGGTCAGGAAATCGATCGCCTCGCGTGCGCCGAGCGCGGCCGCGGTGATCGCGCAGGGCACAATTTTGAACTCTCCAGCGCCCGCCGGAATGTCGCCGAGTAACGGACTCGATGGAACCACCTTTTCGTCGCGCGCGGGAAGCCAAGCCATCGCGTCCACGACAGCGCGTTTCTCGGCGAGCGCCTCGATCAGAGCCTTCTTGCCACCCTCCGGCTCACGCCAGATCAAGAGCGAGTCGGTATCAAAGGCCGCGTGAAGAGAGAGCATCGATCAGTGCACGTTTCCACTGCGGAACATCAATAGTCCAACAAACCTTAACCCGCTTGACGCCGCGCCATACATCGCGGTTCCGCTCGTCTCCGCCGACATCGAGCCGATCCACCAACGTCATCCCGCGCGTCAGCTCGCTGCCGGCTTCCACATCCACCAGATGCTCGCTCGCGGAATTGCAAACGCCGGGATCGAGCGCGATCGACATGGCCACCGGATCGGGCAAACAAATCCCGAACTCGCCAGTCTGGACCCGCAGCGCCTCCATTGCGATCGAGTTGCATTCGACGGCAAACTTCGCCAGCGGTGTCCCCAAATTCAAGACGTGTTCGATGTCCTGCGGATTCAAGACCGCATCGCCGCGACACAAATGCCAACCTACCAGTTCAATCGGCAATCCCGACCGCATCACGATCCGAGCAGCCTCGGGATCGACATAAATGTTGTACTCTGCTGCCGGCGTCACGTTGCCTTCGCAGCAAGGATTGCCGCCCATGATGACGAAGCGGCTCACGTTTTGAACCAGCGCCGGGTAACGCGAAATGGCCAGCGCCAGATTCGTTAACGGGCCCAGGGTCACAACCACGATCCCTGGATTCTCATTGATGGTCTGAATAATCGCATCCACCGCATGCAGCGGTCCCGCTGGCCGCCGCGCCGCCGGATAGTTGTGTTCGCCCAAACCATCCTTGCCGTGGAACCACTCTGCATTCACGTATTCCCGCAACAGCGGCTTGCCGGCGCCCATGTAAACTGGCACATCCGATCCACATAGTTCAACAACATAAAGGGCGTTTCGCGTGGCCTGTTCCACGGCGACGTTTCCCGCGACGGTCGTGATTGCGAGCACCTCCACATCGCGCGACTGCAGCGCCATAATCAGCGCGACCGCATCATCGGAAGCCGTGTCAGTATCGATAAGTAGTTTGCGGGTCATTCCCAGAACCGGACAGACTGAAGACGTGAACGCGTCTTTGTATCTTAAATATACTCTGGGCATCGAACGTGCTATGTCAGCCCTCATGGAAATGAGATTCGCGCTGCGTTCCCTGCAAAAAAATCCCGCCTTCACGCTGCTCGCGATGGTGATTATGGCGCTCGGCATCGGCGCGAACACGGCCGTGTTTAGCGTCGTGAACGCCGTGCTGCTGAAGCCGCTCCACTATTCGAATCCGGACCGCATCGTCACGCTGTGGTCGCTTGGGAAGAAGACCAACTCGCACTCGCAGGTCTCGGCCCCCGATTTCCATGACTGGCACGGCCAAAGTTCTTCCTTCTCGGCGATGGCTTTTTTCGATGCAGGCGATACGGCGGTGTCTGCCGGTTCGCAGGCCGAGTATACGGAAGTCGCCGAAGTGTCTCCGGAGTTTTTCAATGTCTTCGCGGTGCACCCGGCGGAAGGTCGCTTTTTCAGTTCGGATGAAGAAAAACCCGGAAGCGCCGCAGCTGCGCTCATCAGTTATTCGTACTGGCAGAGCCATTTCGGCGGAAGGCCGCTGATGGACCTGACCGTTCACTCTTCCGACCGGACGCTGCCCATTGTCGGCGTGCTTCCTCAAGGCTTTCATTTCCCCGAAAAGACCGACGTCTGGATTCCCATTAACACGATTATTCCCGAGACTCCGTCTCGTTCAGCGCACAATTATCGCGTCGTCGCGCTCTTGAAGCCGAACGTGAGCCTGGAGCGGGCGCAGGCCGAAATGGCCGCGATCGGGACGCGTCTGGAACAACAATATCCGGATAGCGATAAAGGCCAAGGCGTGGCAGTCACTCGCATGCGCGACGAAATGGTGCGCGACGTTCGTGTCACGCTCTACCTGCTTCTGGGCGCCGTCGCAGTAGTGCTGCTCATCGCCTGCGCAAACATCTCGACCCTGCTGCTCGCGAAAGCCAGCGCCCGGTCGCGCGAGATGGCGATTCGCGCCGCGATCGGAGCCAGCCGCGCTCGCATCATCCGGCAGCTAATATCCGAAAGTCTGGTGCTCGCCATCGTGTCCGGAGCTGCCGGCATCCTACTGGCATACTGGGGCTCAGAGGCGCTGGTCGCACTCGCCCCTGGCAACGTCCCTCGTCTCGCCGAAACTGGAATCGACGCGGGAGTGCTCGCCTTCACGCTTGCCATCTGCCTCGCGTCCAGCATGCTGTTCGGCTTGGCGCCCGCGATTCATGCTTCGCGCGTCGACTTAAACGACGCCCTGAAACAAGGCGCCGCGCGAGCCGTCGTGGGAGGCGCTGCCGGCCGCACTCGCAACGTTCTTGTCGTTGCCGAGGTCGCGCTAGCCGTCATGCTGCTTGCCGGAGCCGGGCTTCTGCTCAAGAGCTTCGCCGCGCTCAACAATGTCGAGCTTGGATTTCACCCTGAGCACGTCATGGCGATGGAAGCCAACGTCCCCGCCTCGGGACTGGAGAGCGCCCGCCACGCGACGCGTTTCTATAAAGACATTTTGCCGCAGATTGCCGCGCTTCCTGGCGTGCTGAACGCCGGCGCGACCTACGCGATTCCCGGCAACGTGGGATCGTGGGGAGGCTATTTTATCGATCACCTGCCCGCGTCGATGGATACTCACGGGCCACAAGCAGTCTTTTCTACCGTTGCGCCCGGAACGTTCGCGACGCTCGGAATCCCCCTCCACCACGGCCGCGATGTCAGCGACAACGATACCTACGACGCGCCGTTCACCGCCGTTATCAACGAGGCTCTCGCCCGCGAGGCGTTTCCCGGCCAGGACCCCATCGGCCGCATGATCCTTTGCGGCTTCGATTCCGCGACGCCAATGAAGATCGTCGGCGTGGTCGGCGACATCCGTCAATACGGT
>JBEKUT010000465.1:0-5783 GCA_049514735.1 Bryobacteraceae bacterium | reverse complement strand
TGAAACTCCGGAGCGGGCAAGCCAAGAGCCATCACTTCCGTTGTCATGGTTCGCGTACCCTCGCTAAGAAGTTGCACGAAGGCCCGGCCGTTCGTATCCCGCATTTTCCGCATCCACTCGAGAATTCGGGAGTTGCGTGCTGCATGCTCTAGCGGAATTTGGTCAAGGCTAAACGAGTCAGGGAGATCGTGACCGGTTTGCATAACGCGACCCGGATTCTTGAGTAAGAGAGCGTCTCTGTATAACCGGATTTCAATGGGAGAGCTGAGGCCGTAATCCCTATGGGCGACTGCGTTGACTACAGCTTCGTCGATTGCCACGTGAGGGAGTTCCGGTTCTTCTTTAAACCCGCCCGAGTCGTTTCGACGCTGATACGTCTTGAGGAATGCCGAACCCTTTAAAAATGCGCGTAGGTTGCGAATCTGCACAGTCAGCGGCCCGTCGAAGTCCTTCTCGAAAGTAGGCAGCCGAGGAGCATCCGGATCATCGCTTCTACTTTCGAACTTCATCAGGCGAACATAGGCACGGGAGAACCGGTCCTGAGGATTCTTGCCAAAGAACAAAAGCCCAGCATTCGTCAGCCAGAGATTACCCAGATGGTCCCTTTCTAGAGCGCCAGCCCTTTTCAGAAGTTCTTCGGGGCTGTAGTTGAAAGCGGACGGATCATCCAAGTACGAGTCTCGAAACTGCTGAAGCAGATCGAGGTCAATGTCCTCGACGTGGAAGGGGCGGCTACGGATACTCTCGAAGTCCGTTATTCCCTTGTCTCGTGCGACCGCCTCTCGCGCATCAGGCGTAAGGATAATATTCTGGAGATCATGTCGCATCCAGGCTTTGCGGGAATTGTCGGCCGTTTCGCAGAAAGCGTTCGCCGTGTAAGGGACATAGATTAACAGAACCTGTTTGTCGTCTCTGTCGCTTCGGAATTGATGACTCTTGACTTGGCAACACTCGTTGCGCAAACGGCCCCGAAACTCCGTATGTTTTGCCTCAGATGGAAGTGGAGAGGGCGTTCAACCGTTAAGATAATGGAGAGAACGCGTGAAAAAGACACGAAAGCACTACACGGCCGAAGAGAAGGTAGCCATCCTGAGACGACACCTGCTGGAGCAGGAACCGATCTCCAAACTATGTGACGAGAGGGGGCTCCAGCCGACGGTATTCTACCGCTGGCAGAAGGAGTTCTTTGAGAACGGAGCCGCCGCCTTTGAGACCAAGGCGCGAGCCAACCACCCGGCCGAGCAGGAACGGATCGAGTATCTGGAGAAGAAGATCCAGGTCAAGGACGAAGTACTGGCCGAACTGATGGCGGAGCATGTCGCTTTAAAAAAAAGTGTTGGGGAACTCTGACCGGGGTCTGGGTACCGCACGATATACGGGACCAGATCGTGGATTTTGTCCGGCGCTGGTCTGAAAAGACCGGGATCGGCGCCGGGCGGTTCGTTGAGTGGCTCGGCGTTACAGCCAGCAAATTCTACGACTGGCGGGAGCGCTACGGCAAAGTGAACGAGCACAACGGTTGGATTCCCCGGGATTTCTGGCTGGAAGATTGGGAGAAGCAGGCCATCGTCAATTTCCATCTGAAGAATCCGCTGGAAGGCTACCGGAGATTGACGTTCATGATGCTGGACGCCGGCATCGTTGCGGTGAGCCCTTCCAGCGTATGGCGAGTGCTGGGTCAGGCCGGGCTATTAGCAAAGTGGAAGGGCACGCCTTCGAAGAAGGGTACGGGCTTCGAGCAGCCCTTGCAGGCGCATCGGCATTGGCATATCGACGTTTCCTACATCAATATCAGTGGCACGTTTTATTATCTTTGCAGCGTGCTGGACGGCTATAGCCGGGCCATTGTCCATTGGGATTTGCGCGAGTCCATGACCGAGACCGAGATTGAAGTCATCCTCCAAAGAGCCCGGGAGAAACATCCCGAAGCCAGACCTCGGATCATCTCCGACAACGGCCCACAGTTCATCGCGCGGGACTTCAAGGAGTTCATTCGGATCGCGGGTATGACGCATGTGAGAACCTCACCGTACTATCCCCAATCCAATGGCAAGATCGAACGTTGGCACAAATCGCTCAAAGGAGAATGCATCCGGCCGGGTACGCCGCTGACGCCAGAAGACGCGCGGCGGCTCATTCAGGAGTACGTGGATTACTACAATACGGTGCGCCTGCACAGCGCCACTGGCTACGTCGCGCCAGCCGACATGCTGGCAGGCCGGCAAGCTGAGATCCTTCTGGCGCGAGATCGCAAGCTGGAAGAAGCGCGTGCGCAGCGGAAACTACGCAGGCAGCAGGCAGCTTGAAAATGCGAGCTACAATGACCTTGCCAGGTAAAACGGAAGCGGGCTCTGCAGGGATGCAACCATGCCGAGGGATAGCCTGGTGGGCTCATCGAGACGATGTTCATGGGCGCGGAAGTTCCCCTTTCGCGCTCTTCCCAAAACACATCGGATTGAAAGACCCCCATGCCTTGAAAATCCCCGCCCGAAGGGCGGAATACTTACCAACGGAGAGCGCACTCTCTCCATTTCACGCTGAACCAGCACACGTAAGCCTGTTTCGTTGCTGCTCATCAAGGTGATCAATCCCTACAACCTGACCCGTCTTCGAAATGCCGATTACCAACAACCCGCCTGATTTGTTTGCGTTCGCAAAAGCCGAAACGGTTTCGATCTCTTGATGCGCGAAGTCGTCCAGAGCGCGCTTGGGGACCGCGCCGTTCCCATCAATACGCGGAGCTTCTTTACGATCAAGGTACTGGCGTTCAACCGCACTGTCGGTCGCCGCCGTCAGGAGCGCGATGAAGCGGTCTGGGTCATCGAAAATTTCCCTTGGCGTGGTCATCGGTCGATCATGAACCGGACTAAGCTAACGCAATGGACCTGGTACATTTTCGCTCAATCGTGTTCCAGACACAACCCCGTGGTGTTGTGTGATGCGCGTGAACTTTTGCAGGGCTCCGCTGCTCACGAGCGTTGTGGCGCACAAGAAAATCTTCTTCTGCGAAGCGGCCACGCGGGTACGGATCTGGCAAAATCCGGGAAGCTCCGGGCAGGCCCTCCCGACCCATAAGAGGTCGGCATTCGAAGCGACTACGAGGCCGCGTAAGCGGTTGGTCAACCATCGCTCTGGTGGCTCACCGTGACGTTGCAATCCTTCCGACAGTCTCGCGGAACATCTTCTCAATTTCGGCGGCGCTCGAGATCGGAAAACCCAGTTGTGCGGCTAGAGCCTCCAACTCGGGACGCCATAGCGGGTGAATTGCAAATTCCGGTGGAAATTCATGCGTGCCGCGCTCCTGGAAAACACGCCGGGCATCTGCTAACGCAGCCGGGTAGTTGAGTTGGTAAGTGTTCCCGCATCGGCCAACTGCCTAACATGCATTTCTGCACGCCAGACCAACCCGCGCCGCATCAAAATCCACGCTCACCTGGATCGTGGACTACTGCCTACCATCATCGTCGACGACATCGCCGAAATCCTTCGGGAGTCGAGTTCGCTCCATCTTGCGAAAACTATGTACGGCAATTATCTGGGAACGGGAGTACAACCCGATGTCCAGACCGTGGAAGATGCCGCGATGCTCCGTTAGCCGCGTACCGGGAAATGTGATATGCAATTGATGGTAGCTTCTGATGCCCCTGCAAAACCGCGTCGATCCCTTCGGTAATCTGTTCAGGGACGCAGGCGCGCGGCACGATGATGGGCAATCGCGGCGGCGTCTTGCACAACGGCTCACGTGAAATTGTCCGCGAGTACAAGAGCAGGCGCTGGATCACATGCGTGCTGGAATTTAAGGACCGGCACCGGATCGTGATGTCCGAGCGGCGCTATACGGAGTTGTTCTTCCTCGACGAAGCCACGGCCTTTGCCGCCGGGCATAGACCCTGCGCCGAGTGCAGGCGGGAAAGGTTCAATGCCTTCAAGGAAGCATGGCGAAGGGCAAAGCATTTGGATTACCCGCCTTTTGCAGACGAGATGGATCTGGAGCTGCATCCGGCGAGAATCGACGGGAATAAGAAGGTCATCTACAATGCGCCGATCGAATCCCTGCCGGATGGCTGCTTCGTGCAGATCGAGGAGCACGCCTACCTGGTCTGGGGAGATGCGCTGCTGCTTTGGATGCCGGAAGGTTATGCGAGGCGGAGGCCCAAGCCTAAGCAGAGCCGCAAAAATAAATACTACGCCGCAGTCGTTTCTCTGTCATAACAAACGCTCACTGTTCCTCCCCGGTTTGAAGTGTCGAGCGGCCTGAATCGTTTGCAGGAGTAGCTGTCGTGCGCTTGGGCGGGTGGTGGCGGAGGATGCGCGGATTTGTTATAGTTCCGAACGTATGGTGCGTACGTAGCCGGAACTATAACATTATGAGACCTCTCTCCTTTCGCTCCGATGAACTGCGTTCATTGCTCCTGCGCAGCGAGACCGCCACTCTCGACGAACTGAAACAAGCCCTCGGCACCTCGGTCGACGTCACGGTCTTCCGCAAACTCAAGCCGCTGGATTATCTCACCAGTTACTCCCATCGCGGCCGTTACTATACCCTTCGTGAAATCGCCCTTTTCGACGAGAAAGGCCTGTGGTCGCATGCGACCGTCTGGTTCTCGCAGTTCGGCACGCTGCTGCGCACTGCGGAGTCATTTGTCAATCGTTCTCCCCGCGGGTATTTCGCCGATGAACTTGCCCGTGCCTTGCACGTCGATGTGCAGGACGCGCTGCATCAACTGGCTCAACAACGCCGGGTCACCCGCCAGATTGTTTCGGGTTTGTATCTGTACACGGCCATCGACCGCGCTGTCCAGCAGGGGCAACTTCTTACCCGCCGCGATGTGGAGGCCGTTCCCACAGTTGTGGATGCGTCCGTGCTGGAGGTCTCGGAAGAAGAATTGAAAGCATCCATCCTGCTGTTCTACAGCCTGCTGGACGAGCAACAGCGCCGCTTGTATGCCGGTCTGGAGTCGCTCAAACTGGGGCGCGGCGGCGATCGCAGCCTGGCCGACTTCCTCGAACTCGATCCGCACACCGTGGCGCGCGGAAGACAGCAGTTGTTGGCGCAGGATGTGGAGGTGGATCGTGCGCGCAAAGCGGGTGGCGGGCGCAGGCGGGTGGAAAAAAAACGCCCGAAATAATCGATGCCATCGAGATTATCCTGGAGCACGATACCGCCGGCGACCCGATTACGGGGGTGAAGTGGACTCGCAAGACGACGGAAAAGATCGCGGAAGTTCTTCAACAGATCGATATTCCGGTTTCGGCTAATACGGTTTCTCGCCTGCTATACCAAATGGATTTCTCCCTTCGTGTTAACCGGAAGCAGATCGCCACCAACTCCAGTCCGTACCGGGATCAGCAATTCCAGCATATTTCCGCGCTGCGGGCGCGCTTCCAGCGTCAAGGCCTTCCCATCATCAGCGTCGACAGTAAGAAACGCGAACTGATCGGCAACTTCAAGAACGCCGGCGTCAAATGGGATCGCTCGCCGCTTCGGGTGAACGATCATGACTTCCGCTCCGACGCCAGCGGAGTCGGCATCTCCTACGGCATTTACGATACGCCGAACAACCGCGGCACTGTCTGCGTCGGCGTCTCGCACGACACGCCGGCCTTCGCCGCCCATTCCATTGTTACCTGGTGGAAACGTGAGGGATCGCGCCGCCATGACCATGCTCCCAAGCTGTTGGTCCTGGCGGACTCTGGCGGCAGCAACGGTTGCAGATCCTGGGCCTGGAAGACGGAACTTCAGGCTCAGTTGTGCAATCCATTTGGCATAACGGCGACTGTCG
>JBEKUT010000464.1:0-10067 GCA_049514735.1 Bryobacteraceae bacterium | reverse complement strand
TCGATCCATCCGTCTCCCATGAGATCTTCGGCCGGGAAGCCGGTATAGTCGAGTACGCGAGTATTGCAGTAGTCGATCGCGCCTTCCGCTGTAGCGCTCCAAAGCATCTCGGGAATCGTCTCGGTCATTCTGCGAAGGTGGAGCTCGCTAGCCCGCAGCTTTTCTTCCGCCCGCCTGGATTCGGTAATGTCGCGAATGAAGGCGCTAAAGACCCAATCTTGGCGTAGTTTCACGGGCACTACTTCCAACTCAACTTGGAACTCAGCGCCGCTGCGCCGGAGGGCCATAATTTCGATACGCCGCCGCAATATAGGGCCCTCGCCAGTGGCAAGGAAGCGGTGCAAGCCGACGCGGTGAGCAGTGCGGTGTTGTTCCGGGATAATCATGTCGGCCATGTCCCGCCCGATAGCTTCCGCGGAGCTCCAGCCGAAGATAGTCTCAGCTTGCTTGTTCCAACTCGTAATCAGTCCTTGCGAGTTCATGGTGACAACCGCGTCGAGCGCGGTCTCGACGATTAATCGCGTGCGTTCATCGGCCCTCCGTAAATCGTCTTGGGACTGTTTCAGGTCGTCAATGTCGGTGGATGTGCCAACGAACCGTAGGATTTCTCCGGCTGCGTCACGCAGGACCACAGCTCGATTGAGATGCCAGCGATAGGCCTCGTCGTACACGCGGCGAAAGCGGGCTTCGAAGGTAAATCCCTGCCCTGCGCGCACACCGCCCCAAAAGCTACTGGACGCCATCTCCCGATCCTCGGGATGGATCGCCGCCATCCAAGCCTCAGGATGCGACCGGATGTAATCGAATGTCTGGCCGGTGTACTCCAGCCAGTTTTGGTTGACGAAATCCGGTGTCCCATCCGGCCGGAGAGTCCAAGCCGCGACCGGAATATGTTGTAGCAGGCCCACCTGGAGTTGCAACTCTTCGTTGGCTTTGGCAAGTTCTTCAGTTCGTTGCGCGACCCGCCGGTCGAGTTCGCTTGCGACATGCTTTTGTTCGCTGAGGAGCCGTGCGCCTTGCAGCCCTATGGACGCTTGATTCGCGGCTACGCTCAGAATCAGTCTCTCGGTTTGCCGCGGGAAATCCTCCCGCTCCGACCCTGCTACGATTTCGCCAATTTCACCCTGCAGCCCCAGTCCCAAGGGCAGGATCGAAATGTCCCGGCCTCCTAGTGGGATCCGTATCGCCGGAGGCCATTTCCGAGGGCCGGCCCCCAGCCAGTGTTTGAATACCTCGCCGATCTCGTGCGGCTGTGTCTGTTCTTGCCCAGCCTGTTCTTGCGCCGTCTGTTCTTGCGACTTAGCGAACCGCAGCATCTCGATGGGCGTCCGGCCGTCCGAGTCCTTTAACCGTGCATAGACCACATCGAGCTGGAGCATACGCAGAAGCGCGTCCAGCAAGGTTTGAACAATCTGCGATGGCTCACCGCCGCTCCACATGGCAGGAAGGGCGAAAAGGCCGACCAGATCGTTAATGCAACGCTGAAGCCGCTTGATCTCTTCTGCAACATCTCCCGGTTGCACATCCATGTCTCAGGCCGTCGCATGTGAGCTGCCGCGGCTAGCCCGCCGTTGGCGAAATTCCAGCAGGAACTCATCCGGCGGTACAAAGAAAGGATTCTGCTGAAGGATACCGCCGACGATGACCATCGGATGCGTGCGCATGATGTCAATCACCGCGTCGCCTCCAAACTGCCCCAGATGGTAAGTGCAAATAACCGCGTCGTCGTGACGGCGCCACACATCGTTGACACGCGACTCGAACTCGATCACGTCGTCGACATGAGATCGATCTTCAACCGCCCAGTCCATACGGCAACAAATGCGGCTCAGCGGAAATCCTCCCTCGGCGTTTCCGCTGGCCAGTTGCTCAAACACCTGCAGCATCCGATCCTGATCGAAGCGGCCATCCGGAAGATAGACTTCGGTGTTGACCCGAAGATCCAGTTGCCCGCTCAGCTGCGCTGCCGCCGCGTCGATGCCTGCAGCGGACAGGCGTTGTAGATGGTCCCGGCGTTGCTCTGGGTTTAGGACATGAACGGCTTTGTCGCCAGCTCTCAACCCGTCCTTTATGAACGGAAGCAACACGCGATATTCTTCCTCGTCGCTGTTGAAAAACGCGCAAATGTGACGGGTTTCCCCGAGCTGCGATCCGGCTAGGGAAATGGGTGCTGGGACGCTCTTCATGGCCTCTTACTCCTATACGGATATCGTACAACGCGGGTCCGATGGCGCTGGCGCTAAAGATGCGCAAGTCGAACGAACAACCCCGCGAGTCACGGCCGCTTCGGGCAACTCTGCCGGTACTGTGATTTGAACGACTACCCGAATCGCACAAGACAACGGATGCGAGCATTTGTCCCCCAAACCCGCCCACTTTAGCAGTCCCTGAATTTCGTTATTGTAATTTGCAACAGATATATTCACACCATTTCTAAGGTAAAGTGCGTATCCTACATACCCCCTCAAACACACGATCCTGTTGATATAGCCATCGGAGGCCCTCCTTTCAAATGCTCAAAAGTAACTGGCATGCGCTCGCTCTGTTTGCGATTTTCACCGGCGCCGCCAGCGCGCAAATCGGGACGATTGATATATTTGCAGGCAATGCTGCCGGATCGTTTCCAGGAAACGGCGGACTCGCAACGAATGCCGTCATTACAAATCCAATTGGACTGGCCGTCGATGCCAACGGAAATTTGTACATCGCAGCGTCGGGAAATTCCCTGATCCGCGAGGTCAACGCGTCCACTGGGATTATCACAACCGTAGCCGGCGGCGGCGCCGGAGGCGACGGCGGACTCGCTACCGCTGCCCAACTCTCCGGCCCATGCGGTGTGGCGCTCGATTCCGCCGGAAATATCTACCTGTCGGAGACCTGCGTATCTTCTACGGGCGGCGCCGGAGGGGGCGGATCTGGCGGCGGAATCGCGCGCATACGGCGTGTTGACGCAACCACCGGTATCATCACCACCATCGCGGGCGCCACCACCTCTGGATTCGCTGGCGACGGCGGACCCGCCACCAGCGCCTTGCTCTTTCTTCCGTCCGGCCTCGCTCTCGACTCGTCTAACAACATCTTTATCGCCGACTCCGGGAACAACCGCATCCGCCGTATCGATGCCGTCTCCGGCATCATTACTACAGTGGCCGGCAACGGAACCGCCGCGTTCGCTGGCGATGTGGGACCGGCAACGTCGGCCAGCCTGAATGCACCGAACGCTATAGCCGTCGATGCCAACGGTAATCTCTATATCGCCGACACCAGCAACAACCGCATCCGCCGCGTGGACGCCGTCACGGGCGTCATCACCACGGTCGCCGGCACTGGCCTGACTACTTTCAACGGCGACGCCATTGCCGCCACTACAGCGAACCTGAATGCCCCCGTGAGCGTAGCGCTCAACTCCACTGGCAACGTCGTCGTCGCCGAACTCCTTAATAAACGCGTTCGCTTGATTGACAACTCCGGACTCATCTGGACCATCGCCGGTGACGGGCTTTTCGGTTATTGCGGCAATAATTGTTCGGCGTCCCTCGCGGAACTCAACGGTCCTGCCGGCTTGGCCTTTCAACCTTCTGGATCTGTTTTCATCTCTGAAATGCTCGGAGACATCGTAAACCAAGTCGTTCTGCCGGGCACTGTGGCCGCCACCGCGATCACGGTCTCTTCCACAGCGGCAAGTGTTCCAGCAAGCTTGCCGGTCACCCTCACGGCCACGCTTGTGGCGACGAATGGAACACCCAGCAACGCGACGGGTTATGCCACATTTTTCGATGGAACGGCACCTCTTAGCCAACAGCCCGTCTCGAACGGTGCGGCACAATTCACCACATCCACGCTCGCGCAAGGAAACCATAGCATCTCGGCGGCCTACTCTGGAGACTCGAACTTCGGCGCTAGTTCCGCGCCTGTCTTCACGCTCACCATCACTGCTCCCCCGCCGCAAGTATATCTTTCAGTGAGTCCGAATCCAGCTTCGGCCAACCAACCAGTCACGCTGACAGCCGCGGTTTCGCCCACCTCAGCAAACAACGTGACCTTTTACAACGGCTCGACATTGCTTGGCTCCGCGTCCCTCAATGGCAATTATGCGACTTTGACGGGCGTTACGTTCCCATCCGGAACCTATTCGCTGACCGCGCAATTTCAGCAAGGTACCTCGCAGCCGGTGACGTTGACGGTTCAAGCTGCCGCCTCCTCACTCGCGGTGACTTCAAACCTCAACCCCTCGAATCCCAGTCAGCCGGTCACCTTCACCGCGACAGTCACTCCTTCGGCGGCGACAGTCACTCCTTCGGCGGCGACAGGCACGGTTCAATTCTCAGACGGCTCGACCGTCCTTGGCGCCGCCAGCATCGCCTCTGGCATCGCGGCATTCTCGACGTCAGCCCTCGCCCCCGGGCAGCACTCCATCAGCGCCCGGTATAGCGGCGACGCGAACTACCTTTCGTCCACCGCTCCAACCATCACGCAAACAGTGCGTGGCCTGACCTCTGTGGCGCTGGCTTCGTCAACGAATCCCGCCTATTCGAACACCACCGTTGCCTTCACTGCGGCCGTCACCCCCGCGTCCGCCACGGGAACCGTGCAATTCCTCGACGGCGTCACTCTACTCGGAACGGCAAGCCTCTCGGGTGGCTCCGCGGTCTTCTCCACTTCCGCTCTGAATCAAGGAACGCACTCCATCACCGCCGCATACGGAGGCGATGCGAGTGATGCTCCGTCCACGTCCGCAGTTCTCACACAGTCCATGAAATCGTCGGCTGGCATGACCACTGGATACACTGGCGCCACCGTCGTGGGTCAGACCGTGACATTTACGGCCAATGTAATTAGCGGTGCGACAGGAACCGTTCAGTTCACTGACGGATCCACCGTTCTTGCCACAATTCCCCTCGCGTCCGGCGCGGCGTCCTACGCCACCTCGAGTCTTACGGCAGGCTCCCACACCATCGGCGTCAGCTATAGCGGCGATTCCAATTACATGAGCCAGTCGACGAGTTTTCCCTTAACCATTCTCGCGACCACAACCACCACGCTAACTTCGAGCCTGAACCCGTCCACCACCGGCCAAAGCGTGGCTCTGACAGCCACGGTTTCGCCGGCAGCATCCACCGGGACAGTGTCATTTTATGACGGTTCCACGTTGCTCGGCACAGTGACGCTCAATTCCGGCACGGCAGCATATTCGACATCTTCACTGACTCAGGGCACCCACGCGATCGGGGCCAATTATTCCGGCGATTCCACCCACAACATTTCTTATGCCAGTCTCTCCCAATCCGTGAAATCTCCCGCTGGTCTGACTACTGGAGTCAGTCCCAGCCCCGCAGTAGCCGGTCAGACAGTGACATTAACTGCCAACGTAAATAGCGCCGCGACCGGAACCGTTCAGTTCATTGATGGTTCTACCGTTCTTGCCACCGTTGCTGTCGCATCCGGCACGGCCTCCTATGCCACCTCGACGCTTGCGGCAGGCTCCCACACCATCGGCTTCACTTATAGCGGCGATTCAAATTATATGAGCCAGTCGACTGCGGTTCCGTTAACCGTTCTCTCGACAACGACCACAACTCTAACCTCGAGCGCGAACCCGTCCACCACCAGCCAGAGCGTGACCCTGACAGCCACGGTTTCACCGTCGGCATCAACCGGCACGGTGTCATTTTATGACGGTTCCACATTGCTTGGCACCGTCACGCTCAGTTCCGGCACCGCAGCATACTCAATTTCTTCACTAACTCAGGGCACCCACGCGATCACCGCCACTTACTCCGGCGATCCCACTCACAACGGCTCTTCGGCGACTTACTCTCAATCCGTCAAATCTCCCGCTGGACTAACTACCGGAGTCAGTCCCAGCCCCGCTGTAGCCGGTCAGACAGTGACATTAACTGCCAACGTAAATAGCGCCGCGACAGGCACCGTGACGTTCACCGATGGCAGCACAACGCTCGCCACGGTTGCCGTCTCCTCCGGCCACGCGGCTTTCTCGACTGCCTCGCTAGCCGCGGGTTCTCACTCGCTGGGATTCAGCTATAGCGGCGATTCCAACTACTTGCCCGCCACCGCCAGCTTCACGGAAACCGTGCTGGCGTTCTCGACCGTTGCCGTGGCCTCCAACGCCAATCCATCTACTGTCGGCCAAACAGTCACCTTCACCGCCTCCGTGACGCCCTCCACAGCCACCGGAACCGTGCAATTCCTGGATAGCGGCTCGGTGATTGGAACGGTGTCGCTCGCCTCTGGCGCGGCGACGTTCTCCACTGCGTCGCTCGCGCAAGGCTCCCATTCGATCACCGCGTCCTACGGCGGAGACGCCAATGATGCCGCGGCCTCATCCACCACGCTCTCCCAGGTCGTAAACGCTGCCGCGCCGCCTAATCCCCCGTCGAACCTCACGGCAACCTCCGCGGGCTCGACCCAGATAAATCTGGCCTGGACCGCCAGTTCCACCAGCGGAGTTGCTTACAACGTCTACGCCAGCACAACGTCGGGATTCACTCCCTCCGCGTCGAACCGGCTGGCCAGCGGAATCACGGCCACTGCATACTCGGCCACCGGGCTCGCCGCTTCCACAACCTACTATTTCCGGGTTACGGCCACCAAGAGCGGACTCGAATCCACCGCCTCGAATCAAGCCAGCGCCGCGACGTCGGGTTCGGCCTCGTGTCACGTGAGCTATAGCGTCAGCTCCCAGTGGGGAAATGGATTCAATGGCGCGTTCTCGATTCAGAACACCGGTTCCACTACGATGACATCGTGGACACTGACATGGGTCTGGGCCGGCAATCAGGAAGTTACGCAGTCCTGGAATGCCAATTACAAACAGACCGGAGCTAATGTCACCATGACCAACATGAGTTATAACAACTCCATCGCCCCAGGCGCGACGCTAAGTGGCATGGGTTTCGGAGCAAGTTACAGCGGCACGAACACATCGCCAACGGCGTTCTATGTGAACGGAACGCTCTGTCATTAGCCGACCGCTGACCGCTGAAAGCTGGCCGCTGATAGCTTTCTTAAGCTAAGCTGATTGTGTTGCCCGAACGGCTGTTTGCCCTCATCGCCTGCGCCGGAATTTCTGTCCAAATCCTGGCCGCCCAAGACCAACCCGCCCGGGATTCTTGGAAAGGAACTCTGCGCGAAGCGCATGGACCCGCTATCGCCGGAGCCCTCGTCCGCTTGCAATCCGGCGACACCAAACGGACGGCAACCACTCGCGCCGCCGGCCAGTTTTCGTTCGCCGCGCTGCCCGCCGGCCTTTACAAGGTCTCCGTCGAATATAAAGGCTCGACCGTAACCTGCCCGCAGCCAGTCCGTCTGCCGGCGGCCAACACCCCAGCCATCCTCGAACTATCCACAGATGGCTCTCTCTCCCTCCTCGCCGCCACAGAATCGCGCGAGGGAACCGGTGGCGAGCAGTTGTCCGCCAAAGCCGTCTCCGCGATGCCGCTCAACAAACGCGACTTCAGTCAATTGCTCCTGCTCGCTGCCGGAACCATGACCGACACCAACGGAGCCTCCAACTTTACGCAGCAGTTCGCAGTAAACGGACAGCGCGGCACCGCGGCCGTATTCGCCATGGACGGCGCCGACAGCACCGATCCCGAAATGGGCGGGGCGACTTTCACCAACTTCAACGTCGACGCCGTCCAGGAGATTCGTTCCAGCTCCGGCTGGATGCCCGCCGAGATCGGACGTGGAGCGGCCGGCTTCACCGACATCATCACGAAGTCCGGCGCGAACTCCGTCCACGGTTCCGCGTTCGAGTTTCTGCGCAACGCCGCCCTCGATGCCCGCAATTTTTTCGACTACCGCACCATCGCCAGCCCCCAGCGCATTCCCCCCTTCATCCGTAACGAGTTTGGTTTCACCACCGGCGGCCCGCTGACGATTCCGCACCTCTACAGCGGCCACAACCGGACCTTCTATTTCGTCGAATACCAGGGCTTCCGGCAGGTGCTCAGCGCCACCGAAGTGCTCCCCGTTCCCACGGCCGCCGCGCGCCAGGGCCTCGACACCACCGCCTTCCCCGGCGACACGCTAATAGTGCCAGTCGATCCGCGCATCGCGAAAGTGCTGGCACGCTACCCCTTGCCAAATGACGCACAGGGCCCCTACGGCGCCAGCACCTGGGCCGGCTCATCGAAAGTAACCACGGTCGCCGATCAGTTCTCCGCGCGTATCGATCACAATCTATCGGACAAGTCGAAATTGTTCGGCCGGTTCACCATGGACAACACCACTGGCCCGGATACCAACCCCAGCCAGACCGCACTTTCGCCCGAATTCGCCGTCGGGTTTCTAGACCGCCAACGCAATGCCGTAATCACCCTCACCCGCACGCCGTCCGCGACAACGACTCAAGAATTCTCAGCGAGCTTCACGCGCGCGACGCCGTCTTTCCCCACTCCCGATCGCACCGATCCCGCGCTGACCTTCGGCGATGGCCTCTACGAAGCCTTCAATGCCGCGGGGGGCTCCGTCATAGCGGCCTACGGCAATCTCTTTCAAGTGCGCTCCAACTTCACTTGGATTCGCGGGAAACACACCATCAAGGCCGGCGGCGAGGTTCGCTCCAATCGCGATACCACGGTCTTCGGGATCACTCCCAACGGTCAGTTTCAGTTCGGCGGGGGCGTCGCTTATTCGCCCGTCGAGATCCCCTCGCTCTCCGGAACGCACGACATTCATGTCGGCGATCCTCTGCCCGACACACTCACCGGCCTTCTCACCGCGAGCGCCTTCACTTACACAACCGCCGTCGCTCCGCTGATGTTCTCGCAGGGAAATTCCATCGGCGATTCCGCCATTCACCGCGATTCTTACAACGCCTATATACAGGACACGTGGAAGATAATGGATCGGCTGACGCTGAACTATGGCCTCCGCTATGAAATCACGTCGCCCATACGCGAGGAGGACAAACGCACCTCGGCGCCCGTGCTGGAGGGCGGAACCGGATTGCCCGGGTCCACGCTGACCGTTAATCCCCAACCCGGATACAAGCTCGATAAGAACGGCTGGGGCCCGCGCGTGTCGGTAGAGTGGGCCATCGCGCCCAACACCACCGTGCACATCGGCGGCGCCATCACGACTCTGCTGGTCAATCTCTGGCAAGATAACTTGATCACGGGAAGCACGCCGTTTGTCTTCTATCCCCGCCTGACCGCCGCTCCCGGCCAATTCATTAGCTACGGCATGACCATTACGCCCCAGCAACTGCCGGCCGTCTACACGCCGGATGGCCAATTGATCTTCGCCACCGGCAACTCGAAACAGGTGGCCCCCAACACTCCCATGGACGTGCTCCGTTTCGAGCAGGATCTCGCGGCGCTCTCTCCCGGCCATCAGATCACACCGCTCGCCGTGGCCGGCATCGCGTCCAACTTCCGCGCCGGATATATCGGTACCTGGACAACCGGAATCGAACACAAAATCAAAGGTGTCACGCTGGATGGAGCCTACGTCGGAACCGCTGGAATCAGCCTGCCCAGCATGGATTTTCCGAACGGCTTTGCGGGAGCCAGTCCCGGTTTCGCGCGTTATACGCAGTTCGATTCAGCGGGCGCCGTGACTGGCGGATATGGTCCAGTCAACCTGATCGCCAATCGCTCGCACTCCACCTATCACGCGATGCAATTATCCGCGCAAAACAATCTGACAGCTTCCGGGCTAGGTTTTCAGGCCAGCTACACGTATTCCAAATCTCTCGACGACTCCAGCGCCGTCATTGGCGGCTTCATCGCCGGAGCTTCGGGCGCCCTCGCTCAGACCGCGCCGATGAATCCATTCGACCCGGCTGTCGACAAAGGTCCCTCCGGCTTCGACATCCAGCAAGCCTTCACATGCAGCCTGTTCCAGGATCTGCATGTGGATTCAGTCGGATTTCTCCGGCCTCTCGGCAAGACGCTCACGCGCGGTTGGCAGTTGCTCGGTATCGGCACCGTGCTCAGTGGCCTTCCGTTCACCATCTATTCGGGCGTGCAACAAACCGGAGTCGGCGCGGGCGGCACCGACCGGCCCGATCAGATTGGAACCCTGGACCTCTCCACCAGCCG
>JBEKUT010000463.1:0-7088 GCA_049514735.1 Bryobacteraceae bacterium | reverse complement strand
GATCCCATTGAAGCCCTCCGGGGCGTCAACCGTTCCACGAACCGCACGGGATCGCTGCCACGCAAAACGCTGGTTGTGTTCCAGGCTGCCCTCTCACTTGTATTGCTCTCCGCGTCCGGCCTGCTTACGGCCGTCTTACGCAACCTGGAACATCAGGATTTCGGATTCGAACGGGACCGCCGCATCGTCGCCGACATGAATCCACGGATTGCCGGGTATCGGGCAGACCAACTCCCCACACTGTACCGGCGTATCCGCGAATCGATAGGAAGCGTTTCCAGCGTATCTTCGGTCGCTCTTTGCCAGTACTCGCCGCAAAAAGGCGGGGGCTGGGGCAGCGGTGTCTGGGTGGATGGCCATCCCGCTCCCGGGCCCAAGGATGAGAACTTCGCCGCCTGGGATCGAGTTACGGCGGGATATTTTGACGTCATCGGGACCCCTGTTACTAGAGGCCGCGGCATCTTGGAACAGGATGTGGCGGCTTCGCGGCAAGTGGCAGTCGTTAACGAAGCGTTCGCGCGGAAGTTTTTTAAGGACGAAGATCCCATCGGCAGGCATTTCGGCCGCGAACCGGGCCAGAGCCGTCAATTCGAAGTAGTAGGTGTTACCAAAGATGCGCGCTACCTCACCATTAATCTCGATAAGCCGATTGTTCCGATGTTCTTTCTACCGGAAGCACAAGCCGAATACGCGCGCGGAAACCAAGGCTCGCTTTTCCTCAACGACATCGTTATTGTTACAAGGCCGGGAGCCATCCTGTCCAGCGGGCAGGTGCGCCGGGCCATGGCTTCAGTGGATCCGAATTTACCGATTATCTCGATTCGCACCTTGACAGAGCAAGTGGCCGGTCAGTTCACTCAGCAGCGGTTGATTGCGCGTCTGACATCGTTCTTCGGAATTCTTTCGCTCGTCTTAGCTTCCATCGGACTGTATGGAGTGACAGCCTATAACGCCGAACGGCGCACGAATGAGATTGTTGGGCTGGTACTGCGGGGCGCTTTCACACTCATCGTCATTGGACTCTTACTCGGAGTGCCGCTATCTCTCGCGGCCGGACGATTTCTGGGCCACCAGCTCTATGGCATGAGCCCGTACGATCCCGTTGTGACTTTGACCGCCGTGCTGGCTCTGGGCCTGTCGGCGCTGATCGCTTCCTTAATTCCGGCGTTGCGGGCAAGTTTCATTTCGCCGTTGGAAGCTTTGCGGGCCGAGTAAGTCGAGATGAGAGCGATAAGGCGATTCGTCAAGCGGCAAGGATCATGGGCACGGGCCCGCCAAGACGAAGAACGCTTAATGCAAACCGCTGAGAACCTCCGCGCCGGCTTGGAGCCCGCCGAAGCGCGGCGTCAGGCCATGCTGAAATTCGGAGCGGTGGAGGCAATGAGAGAACTATATCGGGATCAAAGAGGACTGCCATTTATGGAAACTCTGTTACAAGACACGCGCCTAGCCCTACGCCGATTACGCAAGTCGCCGGCGTTCACCATCGCTACGATCCTCACGCTGGCTCTCGGCATCGGCGCAACCACTTCCATTTTTGCTCTGGTGCACGCCGTACTAATGAAATCGCTAGCGGTTTCGAATCCCAATGACTTATACCGCCTGGGAAGAAAAACCCGTTGCTGCCTCGCGGGTGGATATAGCCAATCCCACGAGTTTTCGATTGTCTCTTACGACTTGTACAAATACTTTCGCGATAACACCGCAGGCTTTGCGGAATTAGCGGCGTTTCAGGCCGATGGCAGTTACCTCTTTGGAGCCAGGCGCGCGGGAAGCAGTGAGACGGCACAGAGCTTTCCAGGTGAGTTTGTGTCGGGCAATTACTTCGCGATGTTCGGAATAGGTGCATACGCTGGACGCGCGCTGACCGCTAGCGACGATCGATTCGACGCCCCGCCAGCCGCCGTGATGAGTTATCGCCTCTGGCAACAGAAGTATGGATCGGATCAGTCCGTAATCGGAAGTGTGTTCAATATAAATGGCAAACCGTTCACGGTAGTCGGAATCGCTCCTCCGGATTTCTTTGGCGACACCCTGCGCGACCAGCCTCCGGATTTCTTTATGCCACTGTCGACTGAGCCGCTCGTTCAAGGTACCAATTCCTGGCTGCGCATTCCGTACGCACACTGGTTGGACCTGATCGGCCGCATTCAACCCGGAGTAAAGCCCGCATCGCTCGAAGCTCAAATGCGAGTGGAACTGAAGCAGTGGATACTCTCGCATTGGCAAGATCCGGAGATGGATAGCAAGGACCGGGCAAACCTGAATCGGCAGACTTTGTATCTGAGCCCCGGCGGCGCCGGAATCACGAGCATGCGGGAACAATATGAGCGCTGGCTCGAAATCCTGCTGATGGTTTCCGCGTTTGTATTGTCCATCGTGTGCGCCAATGTCGCGAATCTCATGCTGGTGCGCGGTATCGAGCGGCGGCAACAGACCTCGCTGAGTGTCGCTCTGGGCGCACGAACGTCGCGTCTCATACGGCAGGCGCTCACCGAAAGCATCGTGTTGTCTTTGTTGGGAGGCGCGGCCGGCGTTGCGGCCGCATATGCGGGAACGCGCTTGATTATCCGGTTCGCATTCTCCACGCATACCGGTTTCGCGAGCGTCCCAATCAACGCGTCGCCGTCCATACCGGTTCTGTTGTTTGCCCTCGCGATTTCGCTCCTTACCGGAGTGGCCTTCGGAATCGCGCCCGCGTGGATGGCCGCCCGCGTGGATCCAATTGAGGCCCTGCGGGGCGGCAACCGTTCCACCAGCCGGCAGGGATCGTTCTCACGCAAAGCGCTGGTTGTGTTTCAGGCCGCGCTGTCACTCGTGCTGCTGTCTACCTCGGGTTTGCTAATAGCTGCGCTGCATAACTTGGAAAGCCAGGATTTCGGATTTGAACAGGACCGGCGAACCATAGTCAACATCGATCCGCAGCTTGCAGGCTATCGGGCGGAGCAGCTCACGCCGCTGTATCGACGCATCGAAGATTTACTCTCGAGCATTCCGGGCGTATCGCAGGTAGCTCTCTGTTGGTATTCACCTCAAAGTGGCGACCGTTGGAATGAACCTATCTTCGCGGAGGGACACCCGCCTCCGGGTCCCAACGACGAAAACGATTCCGATGTCGATCGTGTCACCGCCGGATACTTCGGCGTAATCGGAAATCGGATCGTCAGGGGACGCGCCATTTCAGAACAGGATACAGTTACGTCGCGGCACGTGGCTGTTGTGAATGAGGCGTTCGCACGGAAGTTTTTCAACGGTGAGGACCCCATCGGAAAACATTTCGGCCGTAACGAGATACGAATGTCGCGCCAATATGAAATCGTGGGTGTCGCGAAAGACGCGCGATATCTCACTACGCATCTCGACAAGCCCATTGAACCGTTCATCTTTTTGCCCGAGGCGCAGCAGGACGTCTATCCCAAAATGGATGACACGGAGCGCGATGTGCACACGCATTTCCTCCACGACATTGTCATCGTGACGAAACCCGGGTCCAGTCTGTCCGAAGCTGAGGTGCGCCGCGCCATGGCCGGCGTCGATCCGAATATGCCGGTGAACTTTATTCGCACTTTGCCGGACCAGGTGGCCGTTCAGTTCGGCCAACAACGGCTGATTGCGCGTCTCACATCGTTGTTCGGAATTCTCTCTCTCGTGCTGGCCTCCATCGGGCTGTATGGAGTGACCGCCTACAATGCCGGACGCCGCACGAACGAGATCGGGCTGCGCATGGCGTTGGGAGCAAGCCGCCGAAACGTTATCGCGCTGGTGATGCGCGGTGCATTTGTTCTGATGGTCTTTGGATTATTGCTTGGACTGCCGCTGTCTCTTGCAGCCGGGCGATTCCTGGGAAGTCAGCTTTATGGAGCGAGCCCGTACGATGCCGTTGTAACTTTGTGCGCCGTGGCGGCGCTGAGTTTTTCGGCGCTGATCGCCTCTTTAATTCCAGCGGTGCGGGCGAGTTTCATTTCGCCTCTCGAAGCGGAAAGGCTGTGAGCAGCCGTTCTCTTTCGGGGCGCTCCGTAACCATCGCGGCTCTGCAACTCTGAGCCGCGCGCGTCAGCGAGCGTACCGAATGCCGAGATTATTTCACACGTCCGGCAGGGAGTGCTCGTATCGCGCGATCTTTCCGACATCCGGATTACAAAATCGGTTTCATGGATTATTTATTCCCCCCATACATCCCCATGCTCTGGAAAAGGTTGCTTTCTGGACCCGCTTGTGCCACCATATTGTTGTCGTTTGTCGGTCACGCCAATTTTGGCAAAGTCACGCACAGTCCGGTTCGCCGCCCTTTGTTCGATCCTAGCCGCGATTAGCTGCTCTGCAACCTCAAGAAAGAGACCTGAATGAAAAACATTTTTGTAGGCAACCTTAGCTTCGGAACAACCGAAGATTCGCTTCGTTCCATGTTCCAATCGTACGGATCCGTCGATCGCGTTAACATTGTTACCGACCGGGATTCCGGGCAACCAAGAGGCTTCGCATTCGTCGAAATGGCAGTCGATTCCGAAGCGGAGAATGCAATCAACGGCCTGAATGGCACGGACCTCGACGGCAGATCTTTGAACGTCAATGAAGCTCGTCCGAAAACCTCGAGTGGCGGCGCTAATCGCGGTGGCGGCGGTGGAAATCGCGGCGGCGGCGGTGGCGGCGGCCAGCGGCGGGGCAGTAATCGCTGGTAAGGTGCAAATTTGCCTAAAGAAGATTCCATCGAAGTAATCGGCAAGGTCGTCCAGAAATTCAAGGCTGGAATGTTTGCGATCGAACTCGACGCAGGCAAAACAGTGCTGGCGACCATGGCGGGCCGGCTCCGTCGTAACCGTATTAAAGTGATGAATGGCGACCGTGTGTCGCTGGAACTGTCACCCTACGATCTTACGAAGGGCAGAATCACTTACCGCCATAAATAACGTGCGTACGATGGCGTCAACGGCACGCTGTTGACGCCGCTCCCAATTATTGCCGCGCATTCACGACTGCTTCGCCATCCAAATAAGCCGGAACATCCGCGCCTTTTGTGGCGGCAATTCCTTGCGCTTTCGATTTCGGCGCAGGCAGCGGCCGTTTCGCCGCGTCTTTCGGACTTGGCGATGGCGTGGCCCGTATCCGTAACAGCTTTCCATCGGCCGCCTGAACCGTCTCGAGCCGATACGTTATCCTGCTCCCGCCGATAAAGTGTTTCTTGGCTTCATCCACCACCACACCCGTAGCTGGCGCCCCTTTCGCAATGGCGACTACGCCGTTCGATTTCAATTCCTGACCCACCGTGAAGTTCAACGCCGTCCCCGCGGCCGCATCTGCCGGCACATCGGCGGATAATTCCAGACTCATGGGCGTGCCGTCGGGCATGGTTACCGGACCGCTGGAAGGCGGCGTCGAATTAGCTGCGGCGGCCGGTTTAGGTGGCGCGGTAGACGTAGCAGCCGAGATGGCGGGCTGCCGCTCCGCTGCGGCCGGAGCAGCCGGCGGCATGGCGGACTTCTTATTCAGCGCCTCCGCGGCCTTATGCATGGCTTCGATCACAGCCTCTGGCGCGCCACTCTGCACCAGATGGATCACCGCCGCCGGCGACAAGTCATAATCGCCTGGGTTCGATTCAATCTCATGAATAATAAGCGGCTGCGGGACCTTGGCGCTCACCATCGCCAAAATATTTGCATCGCGCATGATCCCGTCCGCGGGCATTGTGAACGCCGGCGGTGCGGGAACAATGGTGTTCGGTGGAGGCGTTTGCCGTTGCCGGTAAGTCCAGAAACCGGCAGCGCCCGCAATCAGCAGGACTGCCGTTACAAGCGCAATGACAACGCCAGACTTCTTTTTCGGCTTCGGCTGCGGAGTTGGAGGAGCCGTTGACGGCGTAGGCATCGAAATCGCAGAATCGAGCCGCGAGCGATACAGAGTTCCCGAATCGGAAACCTGCTTCAGCGCCTCCAAGGCCCGATGCACGTCCGCCATGCTCTGCCAACGCTCCTCCGGATTCTTGCGCAGGCAGCGCTCAATAATGTTCACAAGATCGGCCGGTACATCCGGCGCGATCTCCAGGATGGGGCGCGGTTCGTCGCGCAACACCGAACTCAGAATAACTGCGGTATTGCTACCCGGGAAAGCGCGTTCTCCTGTCGTCATCTCGTAAACCACGCAGCCAAACGCAAAGATGTCGGATCGCGCATCGGCCTTCTTGCCTTGCGCCTGCTCCGGCGACATGTAGGCCACTGTGCCCACCAGTGCTCCCTCAATCGTCAGAGGAGCGTTTACCAGGGTGTCGGCGGAATCTTCGAACGGCTGGGTCAGTTTTGCGAGCCCGAAGTCGAGAATCTTCAAGAGGCCGCGATCCGTCACCATGATGTTTCCCGGCTTCAAATCGCGATGGATAATGCCGGCCTGATGCGCCGCCGTTAGCGCATCGGCAAGTTGCATGGAGTAATTGATCGCCTGCGGGATCCGCAACCCGCCCCTCGGAATGAGATCGCTGAGCGTTTTGCCAATCACGCATTCCATCACGATCAGGTCGTTGCCGCCGGACGACACCACGTCGTGTATCGTGATGATGTTCGGATGGTTGAGGGCCGAAGCGGCCTGCGCCTCCTGGAAAAAGCGCTGCCGGCTGCTGGAATCGCTCCCGCGGTCGGAACGGAGTACCTTAACCGCTACAATCCGATTCAGGCGGGTGTCGCGTGCGCGATACACCTCGCCCATTCCTCCGGTACCTAATTTTTCGAGAAGCTGGAATTGGTCTGATGACACAAGCGTCGAGGGTCTTTTTCAACTGTACTACGTAGGACGGGCGTGGGACAGGCCATCGGGTTTTGTGGCCTGTCTTTTCCTAAACCGGGACTCGCGCTTGCATTGGGACAACTTGTCCGCGGACTGCGACAATCTGTCCTCGCAATGTCCCTCGCACGGCGTTTGATATTTATTTTGTTTTAGTTAAGAAGTCTCCCGCATGGCCCCCAGCGTGCTTCCCTCCACTCCAAGCTATGTCAAGCAAGACCAAAGTATTCGTGACCATCACGGCCGCGCTCGGTTTGGCGCACCTGATCCTGTCCGTCGTGAACTGGCATGTGACGGAACCCCGCCGCTTCGTCACCTAT
>JBEKUT010000462.1:0-5803 GCA_049514735.1 Bryobacteraceae bacterium | reverse complement strand
ACCGGACCAAAAATTTCCGTCTTTGCGATCTCGCCCTCTGGCGGAACATTATCCAGAATGGTCGGGAATACGAAGAAACCATCTTCGTAATCCTGCACCTGTTTGCCGCGCCCGTCGACCAGAACCTTTGCGCCTTCCCGCTCGCCCTTCGCGATCAGGCTCTCGATGCGCTGCTTGCTCTCAGCCGAAATCACCGGTCCCATCTCGATTCCATCGCCCATGCCGTAGCCGACCCTGCGCTTGCCGGCAGCATCCACGATGCGCTCCGTCAGAGCCTTGTCGGCCTTGTCCACCGTGATCGCGACTGAAGCCGCGAGACAGCGCTGGCCGGCGCATCCGAACGCGGAATCGGCCAGGATTTTCGTGGTCATATCGATATCGGCATCCGGCAGCACCACCACCGGATTCTTCGCGCCGCCCTGGCATTGCGCACGTTTCCCGTTGGCTGCGGCGCGGCTGTAAATGTACCGCGCCGTCGGCGTAGAGCCGACAAAACTGATCGCCTTAATCGCCGGATGATCGAGAATCGCATTCACCGTCTCGCGTCCGCCGTTCACGAGCTGCACCACGCCCTTGGGGAAACCGGCCGCTTCCAGCAAATGGAAAAGTTTGTTCGAAGACATCGGCACGCGCTCCGATGGCTTCAGCAGGAAACAGTTGCCAGTAGCCAAGGCGTAAGGCATGAACCAGAACGGAATCATCATCGGGAAGTTGAACGGCGTGATGGCCGCAACCACGCCGAGAGGCTGGCGAATCATCATTTCGTCGATGCCGGGCGCGATGTCCTCACTATTGACGCCTTGCATCAGCGAAGGAATGCCGCAGGCGACCTCGACATTTTCAATGGACCGGCGCATCTCGGCGACGCTCTCCGTGAAGGTTTTGCCGCACTCTTCGGTGATGGTCCGCGCCAGGTCGTTAATGTTTTCTTCGAGCAGCGTTTTCAGTCTGAACAGCGGCTGGATGCGTTCACCCGCCGGCTTGCGGCGCCATTCGCGAAAGGCAATGTCAGCGGACTGCGCGGCGCGGTCCACTTCCTGCGCGGGCGACAGCGGCACTTCAGCCAAAACCTCCGCCGAAGCCGGGTTCAACACCTTCAAAACTTCCGTAGCGTGGGAGGCGACCCATCCTCCATCCACGAAATTCTCCAGACGGTCTTTTGTCAAGTGTGCAATCACAGGTTATCGGCCTCCTCGCATGATACACTTCCTACCGGCATGCGTCCGCTCCTCTTTATCTTAATAACCGCGGCGCTGCCCGCGCAGATCAAGCTGAACCAGATCCAAATCATCGGCAGCCACAACAGCTATCACGCCGGCCTTACGCCCAGCATGGCGGCGTTCCTTCAGAAGAAGAATCCGAAAGCGGCCGACGCTCTCGATTATCGCCATCCGCCGCTGGATGTCCAATTTTCAAACGGCGTGCGGCAAGTGGAGCTGGATATTTTCGCGGACACGCAAGGCGGCCGATATGCCCAACCATCGGGCCCCAAACTGATCGCCGATGCCGGTCTGCCGGCCGACCCGCCTTTCGATCCTGACGGTCTCTTTGTAAGACCGGGCTTCAAGGTGATGCACGTTCAGGATATCGATTACCACAGCAACTGCCAGCCTTTCACGAATTGTCTGAGCGTGATTCTGAACTGGTCGAAGGCGCATCCGGCCCATTTGCCGCTGTTCATTCTTGTCGAGAACAAAGACGGAGGCAAGCGCGCGCCTTATCAAGTGGAAGCGGAAACTTTCACTCCAGCGGTTTTCGATGCGCTCGACCAGGAAATACGTTCGATAATTCCAGCCTCGAAAACGATCACGCCGGACGAGGTTCGCGGAAAGCACCAGACTCTTGAAGAAGCTATCCTCACAGATGGCTGGCCTACGCTCGATTCGGCGCGCGGCAAGATTATTTTCCTTCTCGACCAGCGCCGGTCCGAATCGGCGTACGTCGATGGCCATCCTTCGCTGCGAGGGCGCATGATTTTCACGAATGCCGCACCCGGATCCCCCGACGCCGCCTTCGTCGAGGTGAACGATCCGTTGACAGATCCCGCACTGATTCCCAATCTTGTTCGCAAAGGCTATCTGGTGCGCACGCGGACCGATGCCGATACCAAAGAAGCTCGCAGCGGCGACACCACGCAGCGCGACGCCGCCCTCGCCAGCGGCGCGCAGATCCTGAGCACGGATTATCCTTTCGATGAAAAATCTTCCTGGACCGGCTTCCACGTCAGCTTCCCAGAAGGCGGCATCGCGCGCTGCAATCCGGTATTGAAACCGGCAAATTGTCCACCATTGAGATAAACTCACGGACATGAGACGTCGTGAAGCGCTCGCCGGAATTGCGACGGGTTTACTCGTCACTCCGGCCAGAGCGTTCGCATACCAAGCTAATTCAGCCGTGTCGCTGGGCATCGTCGGCACGGGCGGGCGCGGCCGCTACGATGGCGCGTTCTTCGCCAAGGACCCGCGGGCGCGTGTTGTCGCGCTCTGCGATTTATATCCCGACCAGATCGACGGCGCCAAAACGCAGGTTCCCGCTCTCGACAGCGCCAAATCATATACGCATTATCAGGACCTGCTCGCCGATCCTTCTATCGATGCCGTCCTCATCACAACGCCGGTTTATCTTCACCCGGAACATTTCGAAGCGGCTGTTCAGGCCCGCAAGCACATCTACTGCGAGAAGCCAGCCGGTGCGAGCGTCACGGGCGTGAAGCGCCTCCTGGCCGCCTCCGTGAAGGCCGATCCATCGAAGCACATCCAGTTCGGATTTCAACAGCGCTACAGTCCTGAGTACCTGACCGCGGAACAAGTGATCCGCTCCGGCCAGCTCGGCGAGATCGCGCTGATGCGCAGCCATTGGATGGTGGGTGGCGTGAATCCTCCTTCGCGTGAGACGCCGATTCCTAAGGATCGCGAAGACCGCGTCTGGTATCCCTGGCGCGCCAAGTCCGGCGACATGATCGTGGAGCAGGATTGCCACGGCGTGGATGTTTTGAACTGGTTCTCCGGCCGGCATCCTCTATCAGCGGTCGGCGATGGCGGGCGCAAGGTTCGCACCTACGGCGACACCATGGACCATCTGAACGTGACTTACGACTACGGCCGCGGTCTGCATGGTTACCTGCATGCATGTCAGTTGGCGCAGTCCTGGGTTCAAGTCGACGAACAGTTCTTCGGAACCGAGGGAACCATGGAGACGCATCGCAAGTATTACCGCTGGTCGCGCCCCGGACAGGACCCGCTCAAAGTCGATTCCAAACGCGAAATCACGATCGATGCGATCGAAAGATTTCTGACGCACGTTATCGAGAACAAGCCCGAGAACAATGCGTCGATGGCGGCCGAGAGCACTATGACATCGCTTCTTGGACGCATGGCGATCGATTCCGGACGCCGCGTTACTTGGGAAGAGATGCTGCAGTCGGCATAGCGCAGCGGACGGATGCCCGAACTCCCGGACGTCACGGTTTATGTCGAAGCGCTGCGCGAGCGCATCGTCGGGCACGTGTTGAACAAGGTTCTGATTCGCGGGCCGTTCCTATTGCGGTCCGCGAGTCCAACTGTGCAGGCGTTCGAGGGCAAGGGCGTTTTGGAGGTCCGCCGTCTCGGGAAGCGCATCGCGATAGGGTTCGAGGGCGGGCTCTGGCTGGTTCTGCATTTGATGATTGCGGGCCGTCTGCATTGGCGCGCCGGCGCAGTTCCTAAGAACGCGCTCGCGATTTTTCAATTCGACTCCGGCACGTTGTGGCTCACCGAAGCCGGAACGCAGCATCGTGCGAAGATACACACCGCTTTGGGCGAAGAAGGGTTGAGCGCGCTCGACGTGCAAGGCGTCGAAGTGTTGGACGCGAGCGTCAAGGTGTTCGGGGCCGCGCTCACATCGGCGAATCACACGCTGAAACGCGCCCTCACCGATCCACACCTGTTCAGTGGAATCGGCAACGCATATTCGGACGAGATTCTGCATCGCGCGAAGCTTTCGCCAATCGCGATGACGAATAAGTTAAAGCCCGACGAGATCGCGCGGCTTTATGAAGCGACTCGCGAGATATTGACCGAGTGGACCGATCGCTTGCGTGCGGCCGCGGCGGGAAAATTTCCGGAGAAGGTCACGGCATTCCGCGAGGGCATGGCCGTTCATGGACGTTATGGCCAGCCCTGTCCACGCTGCGGCGCGAAGGTGCAGCGGATACGCTATGCATCGAACGAGACGAATTACTGTGCGGTGTGTCAGACCGGCGGCAAGCTTCTCGCGGACCGTGCGCTATCGAGATTGCTGCGCGAAGATTGGCCGCGCACGCTCGATGAGTTGGAAGAGCTCAAGAAGAAGTAGCTCGATTAAACCCGCGTAACATTATTCAGTTTTCATCCTCGAAACCGGGGCGATTGCGTGAGCGGTCCAAATCGCTTGGAGGACGAAAATGAAACTGAAACATTCTTTGCTCACCGCTGTATTACTTGCCGGGACGCTCACTGCGTGCGCGCCTCATTATGTTTACGCGTATCGCGTTCCACCGCCGCCTCCTCAGCCTTATGGCGGAGCCGCGTATGGTTATGCTCCTGGTCCCGGCTACGTTTGGACGGACGGATTTTACGATCTGCGCGGCGACCGTTGGGTGTGGGTCCAAGGCCGTTACATGCGGCCGCCGCATCCGTATGCGGTGTGGGTCGCGCCAAGGTGGGTTCAGACCGGCCATGGATGGCGGTTTCATGAAGGCCGCTGGCGCTGAACACAGGCCACAAAAATATCTCGCGGCGTTTACCGAGCAGGGAACAGACGACGAAAACCGATCGTCTGTTCTACGGCGCCACCTTCAGACGTTGCGCTGCGTCGCTGAGATGGTCTGTCCCATCGGCGCTTTGCGCGACAAGACTTCGCGAATTTTCACGGCCAGCGCTTCGGGAGTAAACGGCTTCTGCAGATAATCGATGGCGGGATCGAGATCGTCGTCTTTCTTCGCTTCGGCGTATCCCGAAACGAAGACGATCTGAATGCCTGGCCGGAGCACGCGAACCTTGCGCGCAAGTTCACGCCCCGTCATGATGGGCATAATCATGTCCGTGATCACCAGGTGAATCACCTTGTCGACCTGCGCGCAAACCCGCAGAGCCTCGTCGGGCGAAGCGCAGGTCAACACCTCGTAGCCTTGCCGCCGCAGCATCGTCTCGAGCACCGTGCGTACGCCAGCTTCGTCCTCTACCAGCAGGACGGTTTCTGAGCCCGCCACCATTGTTGTCTCAGGCCGCTGCGCGCGCGCCACCGGCTGCTGACCCGCCACCGGCAGATAAACCTTGAACGTCGTTCCCTTGCCCGGTTCCGAATAAACCCACACATCGCCGCCGTTCTGCTTGATGATTCCGTAACTGGTCGACAACCCCAGTCCCGTTCCTTTACCGATTTCTTTGGTAGTGAAGAAGGGCTCGAAAAGATGCGACTTGGTCTCGGCATCGATACCCACGCCCGTATCGGTGACCGCCATCATGACGTAATCGCCCGCCACCGGCGTCAGATGCGAACGCACGTATTCTTCATCCAGGTGCACGTTGGCCGTTTCGATGATTAACTTGCCGCCGTTCGGCATGGCGTCGCGAGCGTTCACGGTCATGTTGAGCACTACCTGCTCCAGTTGACCGGGATCGGCGATCACCGCTTTCAGCGCGGTATCGAACTTCGTTACCAATTCGATATCTTCGCCGATAATGCGCTTCAGCATGCGCTCCAGGTTGCGCATCAGTGAATTCAGGTCGAGCAGTTTGGGCTGCACAATCTGCCGCCTGCTGAATGCCAGCAGTTGCTTGGTAAG
>JBEKUT010000461.1:0-5809 GCA_049514735.1 Bryobacteraceae bacterium | reverse complement strand
ATCGGGGACAAGTTCAAGAACTGGGCGAGCGCGAAGGCGATTGCGACGACCAGCGCAGTTGACAACCAATTCCCGTTTGTGAGATGCACACGCGCCAGTGCCAATGCGGCCGCAAGCATGGAGCCGACCGCTGCGGCGAGCGTTCCCGCGATAGCAGCATGCGCCCAGCGGTTCCCGCCAGAGGCTTCGCAAATGCGAGTCAGCCAGACGACCAGGATTGCCGACGGAATCGTGACGGCCACGAGAGCCACCACCGCTCCAGCCAAGCCGCGCATGAGCCAGGCAGCGCCAGCGCAGAACGCGAGCATGTTCGTGCCCGGCGTGATGCGCGCCAGGCCATACGCGACCGTGAACTGCTCTGGAGCGAGCCAACCGCGCCGATCGAATTCACGGGCCAGCACCGCGATGGTCGGGTCGCCGCCGCCGAATGTCGTGTTGCCGATCCGGAAATACGTCGAGGCAAGTTGTTTTAGGGTTGGCACTGTTACCATCAAATCATGCTCGGTAAGTGGCCGCTGGCCGTCGGTCTGGCTGTGCTGGCCGTTATTGGAGCAGTTGGTTGGGGTTGGTGGTGGCAGCAGCATAAGCCCGCGGAAAAGGTCCCACAGAAGAAGGAAACTCAGGCCGCGAAACCTGCGCTGGTTGAATTATCGCTGCAGGGAAAAATTCAGGCGCGGAAAATCGTGAATGTAGCGGCGCCCATCGATGGCACTTTGGACCAATATCTGGTGAACGTCGGTGAAGAAGTGTTCGAAGGCGAAGTGCTCGCACGCATCAAAAACTCAGGGCTCGATACGGCCGAGCAGAATGCTCGCATGGATGCCGAGCGGGCGCAGGCCAAGGTGACGGATCTGGAAGCGCAACTCATCGCGGCGCGTCTGGAAGTCTCGCGGGCGCGGTCCGACGTGGTGCGCGCGAAGTCGCAATATGAGCAGGCGCAGAAGCTGTATGAGCGGCAACGGATGTTGCTCGATGCCGGCGCGACCCCGCGGCTCACTTTCGAAAAGGCCGAGAAGGATCGTCAAAATGCCAAGTCCGATTACGAAGGGTTTCAGGGCACGGAACATAACGCGGACGATCGCATTGCGAGCCTGACGCAGGAGCTTCAGAATTCGAAGAACATGGTCCAGCAGAAGAGCAAGGATCTGGACAATGCCGAGGCTGAGATTGCGGGTGGCGAAGTTCGTTCCGAGGTGAGCGGCCTTGTGATCGCTCGGCGGGGACAACCGGGAGATGCGGTGGATCAGAGCATGAAAGATCTGCTGCAGATCGCGGTCGACCTCAGTTCGCTGGAAGTGGTCGCGGATGGCGATCCACGGGCCTTGCAAGCGATCCGGCAAGGGCAGCCGGCGGCGGTCGAGATTGCTGAATCGCCGTCGCCGATCGACGGCACGGTGCGGGAAATTAAAGCGGGACAGGTGTTCGTCGATTTCACCAGTCCCTCGGCCGTGATCCGTCCCGGGTTGACGGCGCGAGTAAAAATAACGGGAACGCAGGAGCGGTAAATGCACTTTTTGAAAAATAGTCTTATAGAGTTGATTACTCAGACGTCGACAAATTTGCCTCCGGATGTTCGCGCGGCCATGGGCGTCGCGCTGGAGAACGAGGTTCCGGACACGCAGTCTTCGCAGGCGCTCGGGATCATTGCGTCGAATATCGACATGGCGAAGGACGATGAAGCGCCTATCTGCCAGGACACGGGCATGCCGACGTTTGTCGTGCATACTCCGGTGGGAGTGAATCAGATTGAGATTCGGAAGGCGATTCGCGAAGCCGTGGCCGAGGCGACGCGCCGGGGCAAGCTGCGTCCCAATTCCGTCGATTCGCTAACGGGCAAAAACAGCGGCGACAATCTCGGCGCGGAGACGCCGGTCATCCATTTCGATCAGTGGGAAGAAGACGAGATCGAGGTGAAGCTGATTCTCAAGGGCGGCGGTTGCGAGAACAAGAACATCCAGTATTCCGTTCCTTGCGAGTTGGAGCACCTCGGCCGCGCGGATCGCAATCTCGAAGGAGTGCGCAAGTGCATCCTGCATGCGGTTTGGCAGGCGCAGGGGCAGGGATGTGCGCCCGGGGCGGTGGGCGTCTGCATTGGAAGCGATCGGGCGCACGGCTACGATGTCGCAAAAATGCAACTGTTCCGCACGCTGGACGATTTGAATCCGGTGCCAGAGTTGGCGAAGCTCGAAGACGAGATCATGAGCGAGGCGAATCTTCTCGGCGTCGGCGCGATGGGGTTCGGAGGACGAGTCTCTTTGATCGGTTGCAAGATCGCCGCGGCGAATCGGCTGCCGGCGAGCTTCTTCGTATCTGTCGCCTACGATTGCTGGGCGTTCCGGCGGTTGGGCGTTCGTCTGGATGCGTCGAGCGGCGCGATCACCGGCTGGTTGTATCGCGATCCGAATCGTGCGGTGGCGCGCATGGCGAAGGACGCCGGTTTCCCGCTGAGCGGCCGCGAGGTAGTTTTGACTGCGCCCTTGAGTGAAGAGACCGTTCGCGCGTTGAAGGTCGGCGATGTAGTGCTGGTGTCGGGCGAGGTTTATACGGGCCGCGATCAAGTGCATGCGTACTTAATGAAGAACGATCCTCCCGTGGATTTGCACGGCGCGGTTCTGTATCACTGTGGTCCGGTGATGTTGAAAGAACGCGACGAGTGGAAAGTGAAGGCCGCGGGTCCGACGACGAGCATCCGCGAAGAGCCCTATCAGGCGACTGTGATCGAGCGCTACGGAGTGCGGGCCGTCATTGGTAAAGGCGGAATGGGTAAAAAGACTTTGGCCGCGCTTGAGAAATATGGCGCTGTGTATTTGAATGGAATCGGCGGCGCGGCGCAGTATTATGCGCGGACGATGGAGAAAGTACTGGGCGTCTATTTGACTGAGTTTGGGATTCCGGAGTCGATGTGGCATCTGCGTGTGCGTGATTTTGCGGCGATTGTCACAATGGATGCTCATGGGAACAGTCTGCACGCGGATGTCGAGAAGGAGACGGGAGAGGCGCTAGCGTCGCTGCAGCATGTCTAAGCGATGAGCGTGGGTACACCGAGTTATGTTATTGATTAGTTTGTAGTTGTTCATCTCAAATCTCCTCTGCGGAAGCACAAAATGATGTTCTGCCTCCGCAACCGGTGAGCTACTCGCCAGTGCGATTGACCAACCTCGGTTTGAGTATACGGAACTATGCAAGCGGATTTTGGTGCGGCGGAGCGGCCGGAAAACTCGTAAGTGGCTCATTTGACGCGTGATAGGCGCGATCAAAATATTTTAATATTCTTGTGAACGCTTTCGGCGGTGTAGGTGAATTGCGTCCGAGCGGGTCTTAGATAGTAAGAACAGCTCTTTAATATGTTAATCTCGGGCCGGTTTGTTATCTGGACTTTGGACGTGGTAATCTCCACGCCGAGTGTTGCCCGCCGCACTGGTTTTCATTACGTCTTCGGGCCGCAGCGAATTAAGGAGGCAGAGACGGTTCCAGGCGGCGCTTTCGGATTACCGGCGACTGGCAGGCCACTCCCCTGAAGAACATGTATGATTGGGGCGACCGCTCCCTGCCGGTCACGGCTCGGCCGCAGGGCCATGGGAGCTACCTTCCGGTGACGACTCGGGAAACGGGGCGTCCATGGGCATCATTTGGGACTGAGATCTCTCTCGCTGCTCGATCCAAGTGCGCTCAACTTTGCTCAGGGATTTCCCTTACTGGGTTTTGGCGCAGAACTGCCGAACAATATGATAGATGCCCCAACCAGCGGTCGCTTTTTTATCAAATCGCAAGTTACACGTTCGCAAGAACGACGTCACGCAGATTATCGAGAGCGAGTTTGAACGCACCGTGCGGGAGCGGACTGCCTCCATTGAACGGCGGCACGCGTGGAAGACGAAAGGGCGGGGCGCGATGTTTGCCGGTCACGTCTGGGCGACGCAGGCGGGTGGGCCGAACGACGTGCCGGTGCTGCTCACAGGCTTGACGGCCGGTCCGGAGGGCGCACTCCTCTACTCGATGGAGACGGACGCGGTCAGCGGCATTTTTCTTCTCGACGCGATGGGGCGGGAGACGCGGTTGTTTCACACGGCCGACTTTTGCATTCGCCACACCGCGCTGCATCCGGACGGAGCGACGCTCACGGCGACCGCGTTTCACAAAGATAGTATGCGGTCGAATATCGCGGTGCTTCCGGTGCATGGAACGGAATTTTCGGAGGTTACGGAAGGCGATTCGTTCGACCAGGTTCCTCACTGGGCTCCTGGCGGGAAAAGGATCGTGTTTCAGAGCGCTGGCGTGGGGCGGGATGCAGCGGGGCGTTTTGCGGGGTTGGGCCCTTGCACGATTCAGCAATTGGATTTGGAATCGGGCGACCTGGAGGAGATCGTTTCGGAAGCTGGGCGCGACCTGCTCCAACCTCGTTACACCTCCGACGGGACGCTTTACTACATTCGCAAGCCTTACGAATCGGGCATTCCCGACGCGAGCCTGCTGGGTTCTTTTAAAGACGCGGCCCTGTTTCCGTTCCGCATGGCTCTCGCGCTGTTTCAGTATTTCAACGTCTTCTCGATGATGTACACGGGCAAGCCGCTGGTGACTAACAAGGGCGCCGTGCAGAGACGCCTGGACCCGCGGCAACTGTTCATTCACGGTAATTTGGCGCGTGCGCAGATGGTTCAAGCGCACGATGACGATTCGCAGGGGCTGGTGCCGTCCTCGTGGGAATTAATGCGCCGCCGGGTGGGTGGGCATACGGAATCGATCGCCCGGAATGTGCTCACGTTCGACGTGGCGGAGGATGGAACAGTGGTGCACTCCGATGGCAAGTCTATCGAGAGGATCGCTCCGGGTGGGGGCTCGGAGCGGCTGCTCGAAGGCGAGTCGATCGAGCAAGTGCTCGCCTTGTAATACCGTCTCTCAAGCTCCCCTTGTGCTTCGACAAGAGAATGTTGTATATTCCCATGTAGAAGCAAAAGGGGAGAAAATGCCGGAGCAACACATCGACCTGCCACAAGGCACTCTTGATCTTTTGATCTTACGCACGCTCGCTCTGGGACCTCAACATGGCTGGGGGATTTCGGAGCGGGTGCAACAAACTTCAAGCGATCTGTTGAGGATTCAGCAGGGTTCGCTGTATCCGGCGCTGCACCGGCTGGAGCGGCGCGGTTGGATCAAGGCTCATTGGGGCACGTCGGAAAATAATCGCAAGGCCAAGTATTACGAGCTTACGAAGGCCGGGGCTCGGCAGCTCGAAGTGGAGACAGATAGCTGGAAGAAGCTGACGGCTGCGGTGGCGCAGGTGCTCGGGACCGCTTAGGAGAGCGCGCAATGCTGCACGATTTGTTCTTTCGCGTTCGCTCGCTGGTGCGGCGGAAGGCGGCGGAAACAGAGTTGGACGATGAGTTGCGGTTTCATCGCGAGCGGCAGTTTGAAAAATATTTGCAGTCGGGTCTGAGCGAGAGTGATGCGCGGCGGCGTGTGCAGATCGATTTTGGCGGGCCGGAACAAGTGAAAGAGGAATGCCGCGACGCGCGCGGAGTAAGGATTATGGAGACTCTATTCCAGGATGTTCGTTATGGGCTGCGGATGTTGCGCAAGGCTCCGGGATTTACCGCGGTCGCACTGTTGACGCTGGCGCTTGGCATCGGCGCTAACACAGCGATCTTTTCCGTTCTTTACGGCGTCCTGCTACGCCCGCTGCCATACACCGATGCGGCGCGGTTGATGGTGCTGAATGAGACTACGCCGAGGGTCGGATTGGTGAGCGTCTCGTATCCGAATTTTCTGGACTGGCGAGCGCAGGCCGATGCGTTTTCCAGCATGGCCGTGG
>JBEKUT010000460.1:0-5871 GCA_049514735.1 Bryobacteraceae bacterium | reverse complement strand
CTCCGCTGACCCGATTCCAAACTGACAACTACTTTGACCGTCAATAACTTAACTCGGTGTACACATGCTCATCGATCCTCTGCTTCGCACAGCGAGCTAAAATGCTCGGCATGGCGCCAACTCCAAGAATCCTCGCGACCCTGACACTACTTACAGCTTTGTCACTAGCTCAGGAATCCGCCCATCCCCGAATTTCCTACCCGCCAACTCCCCAAGACGACACCATCGACGACTACCACGGCACAAAAGTCCCCGCCCCCTATCGCTGGATGGAAGATCTCGATTCCAAACAGGTCACCGCATGGGTCGCCGCCGAGAACAAAGTGACGTTCGACTATCTCGCAACACTCCCCATGCGCGATCATTTCCGCCGCCGCATCACGGAACTCTGGGATTACGCCAAAATCACCATCCCTGTCCACAAAGGCGAGCGCTACTTCTATTCCAAGAACAGCGGTCTGCAGCGTCAGTTTTCTCTCTACATGCGTCCCAATCTGACCGCGCCCGCAACGCTCGTCATCGATCCCAACACTCTATCGCCGGATGGTTCGATCTCACTCTCCCAATGGACTCCCTCCAACGACGGCCGCTTAGTCGCATACGGTCTCTCGCAAGGCGGCGCGGATTGGCGCACCATCCACGTGCGCAACGTCGACACTGGTAAGGATTATCCCGACGAAGTGCTGTGGGCGCGCTTCACCGATATCTCATGGACCGCGGACAACAAGGGGTTCTTTTACTCCCGCTTTCCGGAGCCCCCGAAAGGCAAGGTCCTGGAGGCGGCCGTGACGAATCAGGCGCTCTATTATCACCGCGTCGGAACGCCCCAGGCGAAAGACCCGCTGATCTATGAACGCAAGGATCTCCCTTCCTGGTTCTTAAGCGGAGAAGTCACCGAAGACGGGCGCTACCTGATTATTCCCATATCAAAAGGCGTTAGCAGGAACCGCCTGTATTTCGTGGATCTCAAAGACCCCGCGAAACCGGCCGTCGATGCTCCTGTAAAGGCTCTCATCGAGGACGACGACGCGGAATTCACGCCATTCGGTAATCTTGGCCCCGTGTTGTATCTGCGAACCGATCGTTCCGCTCCAAATCGCAAGATCGTCGCCGTCGATCTCAACCATCCCGCGCCAGCCGGCTGGAAAACCATCGTTCCCGAAAGAAAAGAGGCCATCGAAAACGCGTCGCTCATCGGCGGCCGCCTCGTGCTCGAATATCTCATCGACGTGCAAAGCCGCATATCCTTGTTCACTCCGGACGGAGCCGCGCAAGGAGACATAACTTTGCCCGGCACAGGAACGGTCACTGGCATAGACGGACGTGAGGACGCGCCCGAGATCTTCTACGCCTTCAGTTCGCCGCTCTTTCCGGCGACAGTTTACGTCTATCATCCCGAGACTCGCAAACAAGCGCCTTTCGAAGTCACTAAGACATCTTTTGACGTCACGCAATACGAAACGAAGGAGCTCTTCGCGACTTCGAAAGACGGTACTCGCGTGCCGTTCTTTCTCACCTGCCGCAAAGGCATTGCGCTCGATGGCAGCCATCCCACCATGATCACTGCCTATGGAGGATTTGCGATAAGCAACCTTCCCACCTATCGCCCCGACGTGCCGGCATGGCTCGAACTGGGTGGAATTTGGGTCGTCGCTAACATCCGCGGCGGCGCCGAGTACGGCGAGGCCTGGCACCTGGCTGGCAGATTGGAGAAAAAACAAAATGTCTTCGACGACATGATAGCGGTGGCGGAGCGGTTAGTGAAGGACCACTACACAAAGCCGCAAAAACTCGGGATTGTAGGCGGTTCCAACGGCGGGCTTCTGGTCGGTGCGGTCGAAGAACAGCGCCCGGATCTCTTCGCCGTCGCGCTTCCGGCCGTCGGAGTCATGGATATGTTGCGTTACGACAAATTCACCGGCGGCGTCGCGTGGGTTTCAGAATATGGATCTTCAACCAATCCTGAGGATTTCAAGTATCTGATCAAATATTCCCCCCTGCAAAACGTGAAGCCCGGTACCTGTTATCCCGCGACGCTCGTCACCACCGCCGATCATGACGATCGCGTCGTACCCAGCCATTCCTTCAAATTCAATGCGGCCATGCAAGCCGCCCAGTCCTGCGCAAATCCCATCCTGATTCGCGTCGAAACGCAGGGATCGCACGGCTACCGCCCCACCGACAAGCGCATCGCCGAGCTAGCGGATCAATGGGCGTTCGCTGCCGCCGCCACCGGAATCCAAAACCAGTAGGACAGGCCATCGGTTTTTGTGGCCTGTGCTTTTCGCTTATCTGCTCCTCGCCACTAACACAACAATCAAAATGACCACCAATATCGCCGCAATCAACAGAACGATCTTCCAAACACTAAACGGCCGCTCCCCTTGCACCTCGCCGGTGCGAGCATTCACCGCCACCTGATAAACCTTATTCTGAAATCTATACGCCCCCATCCCATATCGCCGGAGCATCCCGGACAGCGGAAAGCAATCATCGCGTTAATGTTCAGTTTGCGTGTGCGGTCTTGCTAGAATAGTGAGGGTAAGCCCTTCCGCGCCGAACCAACATCACATCACTGGAGGAAATAGCCGGTTGAACCCTGCAACACTCGCCCTGGAGGACGGGACGGTCTTCGAGGGCAGCAGCTTTGGTGCGCAAACAGACAAGCTGGGAGAAGTCGTTTTCAATACGGCCATCACCGGCTACCAGGAAATATTCACTGATCCGTCATACGCTGGCCAGATCGTCGTGCTCACGTACCCTGAGATCGGCAACTACGGCGCCAACGGATACGACCAGGAATCGGTCAAACCATTTATCGAGGGTCTTGTTGTTCGCGAGTTTTCGAGCATCGCGAGTAACTGGCGCTCTGAAGAATCGGCCGATCATTTCCTTTCGACAAACGGCATCCCGGTAATCGCCGGCATCGATACGCGCGCTCTGGTGCGCCATCTGCGCAATCGCGGCGTCATGCGTGGCATTGTCGCCACCGGCCATCAAGACGCCAAAGATCTGGTCGCGCGCGCCCGTCAATCGCCGTCGATGGCCGGCCTCGATCTGGCCACGCGAGTTTCCACCACTTCCAGCTACGGTTGGGATAAGCCCGTCGTTCCCTGCTCACCGTCCGACCATATGAAGCCTCCCGCGGAACCCTGCTGCAGCGTGGTCGCGTACGATTACGGCATCAAGCGAAACATCCTGCGCCGCCTCGTGCAGGTGGGCGCAAAGGTGACCGTGGTTCCAGCCACAACGTCCGCCGAGGACGTGCTCGCCCTGAATCCCGATGGCATCTTCCTCTCCAACGGACCGGGCGATCCCGAACCCCTGCACTACCAGATCGGCGAGATTCGCAAGCTCATCGGCAAGAAGCCGATCTTCGGGATTTGCCTTGGCCAGCAGGTCCTCGGACTCGCGCTCGGCGGCAAGACCTACAAGCTAAAGTTCGGACATCGCGGCGCGAATCATCCGGTTCTCAACCAGGTGACCAACAAAGTCGAAATCACTTCGCACAATCACGGCTTCGCCGTCGATCCCGACTCGCTTAATCGGACCGGCATCGAACTGACCCACGTCAATCTGAACGACCAGACGCTCGAAGGTTTCCGGCATCGCAGCGAGCCCGTGTTCTGCGTGCAGTATCATCCTGAATCGTCGCCAGGCCCGCACGATTCGCATTACCTGTTCGATGACTTCATGAACCTCATGAAGGAGTTCAAGAAGTAATGCCGCGCCGTAACGACCTTCACCGTATCCTCATCGTAGGCTCCGGGCCGATCGTCATCGGCCAGGCCTGCGAGTTCGATTATTCCGGCGTGCAGGCTTGCAAATCGCTCCGCTCCGACGGCTACGAAGTGGTTCTCATCAATTCGAATCCGGCCACCATCATGACCGATCCGGATCTCGCGGACCGGACCTACATCGAGCCGCTCAGCGTCGAATTCGCCGAAGAAGTAATCCGCCGCGAGCGCCCCGACGCTTTGCTTTCGACCGTCGGCGGCCAAACCGGTCTCAATCTCTCAGTCGCGCTGGCCGAAGCCGGCGTGCTCGACAAGTATGGCGTCGAACTGATCGGTGCGAAAATCGAATCGATCAAGAAGGCCGAGGACCGCCTTCTGTTCAAAGACGCGATGCGAAAAATCGGCTTGGACATGCCACAATCGCAGCTCGTCAACAACGTCGAGGATGGGCTCGCGTTCGCGCAGCGCTCCGGCTATCCTGCGATCCTGCGTCCCAGTTTCACGCTCGGCGGAACCGGCGGCGGCATCGCGTACAACCGCGAAGAGCTCATCGAAATCCTGGAGCGCGGCATCGATCTCTCGCCTGTTCACGAAGTGCTGATCGAAGAAAGCGTGATCGGCTGGAAAGAGTTCGAGCTCGAAGTAATGCGCGATCTCGCCGACAACGCCATCATCGTCTGTTCCATCGAAAATTTCGACCCCATGGGCGTGCATACCGGCGATTCCATCACGGTGGCTCCCGCCCAGACCCTCACCGATCGCGAATACCAGATGATGCGCGACGCATCCCTGCGCTGTCTGCGCGAAATCGGCGTGGACACCGGCGGATCGAACGTCCAGTTCGCCATCAATCCCGAAGATGGACGCATGGTCATCGTGGAGATGAATCCCCGCGTTTCGCGCAGTTCCGCGCTGGCCTCGAAAGCAACCGGATTCCCCATCGCGAAGATCGCGGCCAAGCTCGCCGTCGGTTACCGGCTCGACGAAATCAAGAATGACATCACGAAAGTCACGCCCGCGTGCTTCGAACCGGTGCTCGATTACGTTGTCGTGAAAATTCCGCGCTGGCAGTTCGAAAAGTTTCCGGGCGCGGAGCCGGTCCTCGGCACGCAGATGAAATCCGTCGGCGAAGTCATGTCCATCGGGCGCACTTTCAAACAGGCGCTAGCGAAAGGCATTCGCAGTCTCGAAACCGGCAAATCAGCCAGCGCTTCGCAAAACCTCGAGGAGCGCCTGATTCCGTATCACCTCATCACCCCGAATCCCGAGCGGCTTCCGTACATCCGCTTCGCCATGGAGCGCGGCTACTCCAGCGAAGAAATTCACGACATCACCAAGATCGACCCCTGGTTCCTCCGCCAGCTTCGCGAGATGATCGATTTCGAAACGGAGCTGTCGAAAGAATCGCTCGCTACAATCACGCCCGAAAAAATGCGCAAAGCCAAGCGCGACGGTCTTTCCGATCCACAGCTCGCCAGTTTGTGGAACACGACCCCGCTCGAGGTGCGCGCGCGCCGCAAAGAATTGGGCGTCACGGCTGTCTTCAATCGCGTCGATACCTGCGCGGCCGAGTTTGAGAGCTTCACACCCTATCTATATTCAAGCTACGAATCGGAAGACGAAGCGAATCCGACCAGCCGTCCAAAGGTCATGATCCTCGGCAGCGGACCCAATCGCATCGGCCAGGGGATTGAGTTCGATTACTGCTGCTGTCACGCCTCCTTCGCGCTGCAGGAATTCGATCGTGAATCGATCATGGTCAATTGCAATCCGGAAACCGTTTCCACCGATTACGACACCAGCGATCGCCTCTACTTCGAGCCCCTCACCCTCGAAGAAGTTCTCAACATTTACGACACCGAAAAGCCCGATGGCGTGATCGTGCAGTTCGGCGGCCAGACGCCGCTGAATCTCGCGCTGCCGCTGAAGCGCGCCGGCGTAAATATCATCGGAACCGATCCGGCAAATATCGATCTCGCCGAAGATCGCAAACTCTTCGGCCGCCTGCTCGATGAGCTGAACATTCCGTCGCCTCCCAACGGCACGGCGACGAGTCCTGAAGAAGCCTGCGAGGTCGCGCGCCGGCTTGGATTCCCGGTCCTCGTCCGTCCCAGCTATGTTCTGGGTGGACGCG
>JBEKUT010000459.1:0-5875 GCA_049514735.1 Bryobacteraceae bacterium | reverse complement strand
TTTGACCGCGCGCAGCAGTTTGGCTTGTCATTCATCTCCCAACGCCCTCGACCTGTCGAGGGGAGTCGCCAGCGCGATCTCCGTTTTCGGGAGGCCGCGTTGTCATCGGGACAAGCTCCAGCTTGGGCGCGGCCGTGAAATACAAAGACGCCCTTCGGTTGCGTGGAAACGAGTGCAGTCGAGATCAGCCGTCCCCGACGCGGACGCCGCAGCAGGAAACTCGAATCGCCGATTTTCGCGGGCGCGTATTCCATCAGCAACCGCAGCCAACACCAGTTCCTCCGGATGCGGTCCACGTAAATATTGAGCCGCATCAGGTCGAGGGTATTCAGATGGTCGACTGCGAGAGAAAAATGGCCAGCGCCAGAAGCGCAATGCTGCCGTTGGTGAGTGCGCCGCCGGTGCCAACGAGACGATCGAGATTCGCCTCCTCGATACGGTTCGACCACGGGCGCTCCTTCGAGGCGTGCGATGGGTTCAGAGGGCCGATTCGACGCCCGCCGTCGAAATCGCTGGGTGTTCTGTGCGCAGGTGTAGCGCCGCCGCGTTGGTTATACACCCCCTTCTGCTACGATTTCAACTATGCCTGCCGCAAAAGTTACAGTGATCAACAATGGACCCATCCGCATTGAAGGCGACTTCTCGCTCACCGATGCCGCTGGAAATGAATACGGCCTTGCCGGACGCTCGGTGATTTCGCTTTGCCGCTGCGGTCTTTCCGACAATAAGCCGTTCTGCGACGGACATCACGGCGTAGCGGGATTCGAATCGCTGTGCCAGGCGAGAGAACTAGCTCCGCCTAAGCCAAAAATATAGCTACCATTTTTCGAGAATTACCTTATTATCGACTTATGGGGTTGTGTTTACGCGCTCTTCTTGTCTCTACCGTTGTATTTTGCATCGCGGCCGCTGCGTCGGATCGCGGGTTTTCCGGTACCTGGAAATTGAACGCGGCGCAAAGCGACGTGCGAAGCCTGCCCAAGCCCCCAGACCAGGTTTTGAAGGTGGAGCAAAGCTCCAACGCCCTGAAGATATCCGGTGACGCGGCCGCGGCCGTCAATTACCCTCTCGATGGCAAACCGGAGAAGTACCGTGCGGGCGACTCGACTTTAAATACAGTTACTAAGTGGGAAGGCGACGCACTGCTGGTCAATACGCTGGTGAGCGGCCCGCAAAGCTACACCATCATGGAACGTTGGGTGCGTTCGCGTGACGGAAGCCGGCTCACCATCAAGCGTACGATTGTTCGTAACACGGGCGAGAGCGAATCGGTGCTGGTTTACGAAAATCCCGACGTTGTGGTGGCAGCCAAGACACCCGAACCAGCCCCGGCGCCCCAAGGTATGGCTGTCCGTTCATGGAAAGCCGTGGATGCTCCCGCCGCGTCCGATGCGGACTATGTACTTGAGGCCGGAACCCGCGTCCTCTTGCGGCTGATCAACGCTGTTAACACGAAGACCGCCGCTGTCGGCGATCGCGTTTATCTGGAAACCTCCGTTCCCGTTTTCGTAAGCGGGCATCTGATTCTCCCGCGCGGGACCTATGTCACTGGCACTGTCACTGAGACCAAGCAGGCAGGCCGGGTGAAAGGAAAGTCCGCCCTCAACATCCGTTTCGATTCCGTGACGCTGCCGAACGGCGTCACACGCGACTTGCGGTCGCACCCCAGCGAGGCCGATGCGCAAGGCAATCTCGACCGCAAAGAGGGACGCATCGAGGGTCAGGGCGACAAGGGCGGCGACGCCCGTAAGATTGGGGAGACGACAGCGGCCGGGACTGGAATCGGGGCCCTTGCTGGCGCTGCCGCGGGACATATCGGAATGGGGGCGGGTATAGGCGCGGCCGCGGGTGCCGCCGCTGGGCTGGGTCGAGTGCTGGGGACGCGCGGGCCCGATGTGGTGTTGCAACCGGGTACGTCGATGGAATTGACGCTCGACCGGGACCTGCATTTCGCGGCGTCGGAAGTGAGGTAGCGCAGACGATTCGGTGTTTGTCGTCTGCGTTTCTGGTGAGAATAGAGACGCTACCAGGCGATGCGATCGAAAATAGCGCGCAGCCGCGCCCCCTTCACAGCGTGAATCATTTCGACAAACCCGACGCGCCCTTGCAGATGCGCGCGAAAATCGGCGTGTCCCTCGCGATTCTGACTCTCCGGCCCTGAGCGAACGCAATTCGTAAGGATGGCTTTCAAAAGGTCGAAGTCAGGCCGAATTATATTCATCCCTTGGTTCACGACAATCCCCGCCAGCCGCTGCCGCACGCCCTGCCGCATGATCCGAGTCTTGCGGTGATTCACCGTGAAACCCTCGTCCTCGACAATCGCGGCGACATATGGCGAGATCCAATCGATGTCGTCTCCGGAGAACGCCAGATCGTCCGCGTATCGCGTGTACACGCCCCCGGCCCGGCGCGCCAGGCCCGCCATACGGCAGTCCATGCGATACGAACAAATATTCGCGATGGCCGGCGAGGTCGGTGCGCCTTGCGGTAGGTGCGGATAGGAATAAAGATTGCTCGCTTCCCAAAGCTCGTGTGGGTCGCCCTCGAATCCGGGTATGTGCCAGGCGTCGCGAGGCGCCGCGTTCGTGCAAATCCCCGCCAGGAGGTCCGCCACTGACTCCGGATATCCCACGGTTCGAAATAATGCCTGAATCCTGCCGGGCGTGAACGTCGGGAAGAAGTTCTTCAAGTCCATCCGCAAGACCACGCGCCGGCCGGCGTGAGGCGCGGCAAATGTTCTAATCGACCGGCTCGTAACGAATCCATGCGCGGCCGGATGCGCCGGAATTTTATCGAGAATCTCCGACAAAATCCGCCGCTGGATTTGCTTCAGCCGCGTCTTGGGCGCTTCAATTAGCCGGAAACTGCCGGACCGTTTGACAAGTGGGCGGTAATAATAATGACGCAGCGGCGTCCGGTTCTTTTTGTATCCCAGCCCTTTCCGGTCGGCGAACCATTCCAGCTCTCCTATGTCGATTTGCAGCCAAGCGGCCAGGTCGCCCGCAGTTTCGATGGGGCGAACGTCCCAGGCCTCGGCTGCGGCGACGGGTTGCATGGGCTGCGGGCCGGTAATCCAGTGGTCGACGCGTAATCGGTGCCCATGCTGTCGGAAATACGAGTCTTTATAAAGAAATTGAACGACATCCTTCTCGCGAGGGCGCGCCCGTCCAGCAAATGCCTCGAGATAGCGTTCTGCCAAACCGTGAAGCCCGCGCCACGGTCTATCGAGCGTCCAGCTTCCGCGTAAGACAACCTTCTCCAGCGTCTGCTCGCCTGCCATAAAGGCTCGGGCCAAGGCGATTACAAGCGAGTCTTTGAGCATGGGGCGATGAGAGCGGCGCAATGCTCCAACGAAACTCACTCTGCGTGAGCAATCCTGCGCGCTCGCGCAGTGCCGCTCACGCGACGAAATCCCAGCTCTTCACCATTCCCCGGGGTAACCCCGGAGAGGCCAAACCGGACCTAAAGGCCCAGCATCAGCCAGCTTGAAACACCGCGCCGCCCGGAGGTGATGGTAGCAACAGGGCGTCAGGGCACGAGCGCAAATTGATAGTCTGGAGTGGCAGCGCTGCCAACGTTTCGCCCAACCCGTTGTCTGCGGCGAGGTAGTGGGCTAGCTAGTTTGAATTTTCACCCCCTTGATAGCTTCGGATTTTCTCGTCACGCTTCTAGGATGCAGCGAAGGATAAGAATCTGCCGGAAGACAAGCGCAACACTTTCGGCTACGGCAGCGTGTGGACCTGGACCGCGTTGGACGCGGATACCAAGCTGATTTGCTCGTGGATGATCGGAGTTCGCGATACGGTAGCCGCTCGCGAGTTTATGGACGATCTAGCGAGCCGTCTCCGTTTCCGCGTACAGTTAACCACGGACGGCCATAAGCCCTACCTGGAGGCCGTAGAGGGTGCGTTCGGAGCGGATATCGATTACGCAATGCTCATCAAGATGTACGGCAACGAGAATGCTCCAGAAGACACGGTATAGCCCGCGTCTGCATGGGAACCCGCTCAGAGTCCGTTGAAAACCTGAAAGGAAGCACGTCAGCACCAGCTACGTTGAGCGCCAAAACCTCACGATGCGTAAAGCACATGCGGCGCTTCACCCGTTTAACGAATGCGTTCTCGAAGAAGCTGGAGAACCACATTGCAGCGATCTCCCTGCACTTTATGTATTACAACTTTTGCCGGACTCATCAGTCGCTTCGGATTATTCCGGCGATGGCGGCAGGAGTTACGGATCGGGCGTGGGATATCGCCGATATCGTGGGGCTTTTGGATGCTATCGAGCTAGCAGAGGCCCAGGACCGCGTCGCCAAGCGTGAACGAGCCTACGAAAGCAAGGGACCAGCCCTCGGATTCCCGTTATAGTATTGGTTCTAGAACTATTAGTAGATTTTGCTTTCAGTTCTATTACAAAACGATCAATGATTCATTTAAGTCATTGACAAGCGTGATACTATGTGCCTGTAGACTTGCAACCTGCTTGTAGGCTTGCAACGAGGCGCTCGAGCCACCGCTCGGTTCTTCGGGGACCGAGAAAACCTTGAAGACGGATTCGCATTCGGAGGCGTGCGTAATGCCTCAAAGTGTTTACCGGTCAAAGGGATACGCAACCCTAACTCCCATAGGGTAACAATGCTACTGCTACGTTACATCATTAAACTCTCGACCAAAACGCCCGATAAATCGCCTGAGACTAGAGGCGCGCAGATGAAGCAATCGCGAAACAAGAATCGTACTAGGGCCTTCTGGTGGGGGGTCCAGGACTCATACTCCCTCTTTCCCACTCGTTTGCCCATACGCATGAAGCGACGTTTAAAGTCTACAGAAGAGTCGGTATTTCAATCCTTGGCGTCTGACTGGCGCAAGATCGGGCGAGACCTTGAGGTCGCAGCACAAGGGATGGAAAGTGCCCCAGAATACAAGGAAGTCTCAGCAGAAGAAGAAGCGACAGCAAATTGCGGCAGGTAATACCGGGACTACTCAAGAGATTTCTATATCTGGGGCTGCTCGCCGCACCCCCGACAGCGAATTGCTGGCATTTCGATCCGAGCAGTACAATGGACCGTTGCCTCATCCAGACATTCTTAAGCGTTATAACGATCTTCATCCTGAACTGCTGAACCGAGTAGTTTGTATGGCCGAAGAAGAGGGCCGCACCAGGCGGGAAGCTGAGCGAATGCTTTTGGAAGCCCAGGCCGCTGTCATCAAATCCTTGCCAGCGGAAATATTACGTGGACAGGTCTTCGCTTTTATCACCGCAATCCTTTTTCTTGGATGTGGTACAACCGCCATTTTGAAAGGCCATGATGTCGCTGGAGCAAGCATACTGCACCGTGAGCATCGGAACCGTTATCGCCGCCTTTGTGTACGGAAGGTCTCGTAAACAGCAGATCGAAGAGATCGAAGACGATCAGGGCACCGAAGATTCGGAGTCACGCTAGCAAAAATTCAAACTAGCCCACTACCTGGCGACGAGCGCCTGTTGACAAAAGGTTTCGTCATCCGATATTCTTAAAGGGTTTGAGCGAGTAGCTATTCCTGCACTACCACTGTCTGCCTAGGAGCCGGTTGTAATCCGGTCCTGTTGGAGCGTAGAGAGTCCGGTCAGGAGTCGGCCCCGAGGTCTTGGCGGATATAAAGCCGTCCAGGGCATGGGCTAGTCCACAAGAAAAGCAACCCTCGCAAATGGTCGCAGGCGCTCTGAGCACGGTGCTCGGCGTAAGACCGTAACGCGGAATGAATTTGGCAGGCGGAAGGCTTGTCAGCTTACAAACCAAGTACTTAGAGAGGAATTTCGTGCCGACGTTTAATCAACTCGTGCGAAAAGGGCGTAGACCGCCACGGTATAAGACGGCGAGCCCGGCGCTGCAGGC
>JBEKUT010000458.1:0-5876 GCA_049514735.1 Bryobacteraceae bacterium | reverse complement strand
ACGTTTGCCTTATTCAGATTCACCTTGACTCGAATCTGGTGCCACTTCCCCGATCTGTCGCCATCGGGACTTCGATATCCGATAACATACTGATTTCGGATTGCCCCCGAGATTCTCGTTGCGGCCTGCAACGGATTGTCGAAAGGCCACAGCCGGATGCAAAACCCTCCGCCCTTCGCGGCCAGATCTTCCATAAAGCCCAAGCCAGTCTGAATCTCCGCCAGCGCGTTTCCTTTCATATTTACCCGCGGACTCTCGGCGGCGATCGTGTAGATCTGGACGTCGCTCTCCATTACCAGGCGCATTAGTTCGCTTTCCGAGTAGCGGCTGTGATTATCCATGCCGTCGGAAACGACTAACAACGCCCGCCGGCTCTTTGGGGACGGCCGCGCGTGGTTTAAAGCGAGATAGACGCTGTCGATCAGCGCCGTGTCGCCTCCGGCGCCCTGCACCCGCACAATATTTGCGACATCGCCAGCCTCGTCTGTCGAGCCAATTAAATTTGCCGGGCTCGATGAGACGGTTACGAGAAAGAAGTCGTCTTCGGAGTTCGATAACTGCAGGAAACTCTTCACCGCGGATCTTGCCATCTCGAGTTTATCTCTCATGCTTCCACTAACATCCAGTACGATGCCAATCGAAGCCGGAGCGTCTTCCGAAAAGAACGCCGTGATCGGCTGCGGTTTCCGGTCGTCCAGTACCGTAAAACTGTCCTTATTGAGACCTCCCACACTGGCGCCGCGCGCGTCTGTGACAGTTACCGGAATCAATACCAGCGCGGAATCGACCCGGAATTGCGGATCTCGTTCCCGAAGCGGTTGGGCCGCGGTGGGGCCTTCAAGTAACCCGGACAAAGCGATGAGAACGATCTGAGTTGTGAAGGCCAAGTTTGAAAGAGGATTTTCGCGATACCTAGCCATAGCGAATTGAGTATGACCTGCTGAAGGTGAAAAAGGCATGAAGAACAAGACATACAGGCCCGCGATAAAATCTTCATGCCTTTTTCACGCGGTTATCCGCAGACTCATATGGTCATGGCTCTCGCTGACGTTTCTCATAACTTCCACACACCCTCACCCGTGAGTGAGTCTAGACTGGGCGAAATGCGGCTTGACCATCTGCGTAAAGCCATCCGCAAGAATCAGGTCACTTTCCCCTCGCAGGTCCCAAAGTTTACCAGGCACGACCGCCCCGACCTGCAGCAAAAGCTGACCCAGCTCTACTTCGTACTGGGATGGAGCGCGGCCAAGATCGGCGCAAGATTTGGAATTAGCCGTTTGCGAGTGCAGCAGATTTTGAATACCTGGAAAAGGCGCGCGGTGGAAGTCGGCTATATACAAAGCGTCCCTCCGCCGGAGAGCTTAAGACTGTTGTCGGAGCATCCTCCGATCCGCCTTTGTTTTTCGCAGGGAGGGCCCGATTCCGCCGCGGCCCAGCTCCCTCAAGAATTGGCGAAATTCGTTGCAAATAAAACGGTATCGATGGAGTTCATCACAAGAAATGATGGGACTCATCACAAGAAGTGATGTACCCCAGGAAAAGACTTTTATGACTTTTTCACGGCTTTCAGAACATACTCATTCGGACTAGCGCTAATCTCTGTGAACTAAACGCAGGCGCGCTGCAACCGTGTGTGTTGTACTGCCGCGCTCAAGTTTTCCCCCACTGCGTCTGTCTCCTGGCTGAGACTTCTCATGAGTGTTGCGAATAAAGGAAGGAAACATGACTAAATATACAGCGGCGCCGTTCTTTCTAGCACTGTTGTCGTTTCCCGTGCTTGGACAGGTGGAGGTTGGCCTTGTCGGCGGAACTACTAGAGACCCTGCCAGCGGGAAGCCGGTAGCGGACGCGCACATCGTTGCGCATAACTTGAAAAAAGGCACGGATCAAGCGGCTGTTAGCGACGATCACGGCATATTCACCTTCACCAATCTGGAACCCGGGCTGTATGAGTTGACAGCTACTAAGAACGGCTTCCAGGAATCGTCGGCCCAGGTCGGGATAGTTGCCCGCCAAACCGCACGAGTGGAACTTCCCCTCCGCGCCGCCAATGCCTCGCCGGCGCCGGATAACCAGGCGCTCACGGCCCGAGAGAAGATGTTGCTTGAGCGCATCGATCGTCTCGAGTCGCGCCTTGCCGCGATCGAAGCAAAGGATGCGGGACCCACTCCTCCAGCCCAGGGGTCCGGGACTCTGCTGGCCTCCATGAGGCCAATGGCGCCTCCTCTTCCGGCTGCGGCGCCGCTGCCTTCCATTCCCTCTCTGCCCCAGCAGGCGGCCCTCCCGCCGGCGACTCCGGCCCCGGCAACTCCAGCGCCGTCGATTCCGGAAGCCCTTCAATCCCCCGACGCCGGCCCATCCGGAGTCGACAATGTCACACCCTTCGCCTACGGCGACTTTACCTGGCTGAATGGCACGTCGCGCAACAAAGACACGATCTTGGACACGAAATACTTCACCCCCGAAGTGCGCTTCGACACCCACTACATGGAAGATTTCAACCAGCCGATCGATCACACCATCGTTGGCGCGACAGAGTCGTTCCGGTCTGGCGAAGTCCAGATCGAGCAGGCCAGCGTTGGCGGCGACTTCCATTGGCAAAACGTTCGCGGCCGCATTCTGTTCATGCAAGGACTGTTTGCCACCACGACACCCCGCAATGACGCTAGCGCCGGCGTTGGTCAATGGGACTTGCGCGACGCCTACAAATACGTCTCGGAGGCGTGGGGCGGTTATCACTTCAACGTGAACCATGGTCTGAACGTCGACGCTGGAATTTTCGTGTCGTACATCGGCCTGTTCAGCTACTACAATTTCGATAACTGGACTTACCAGCCGTCCTACGTTTCGTCCAACACGCCGTGGTTCTTCAACGGCGTAAGAGTTCAGTGGTTCCCCACCAACAAATTGAAAATCGAACCTTGGTTTGTCAATGGGTGGCAATCTTACGCCAAATACAACGGCCATCCCGGTCTGGGTGGACAGCTTCTTTGGATGCCGCGAGAGTGGTTCAAGCTCGTCGCGAATCAGTACGGTTTCGGCCAGGACAATCTCGGACTTCCCCACACCGAACGCATCCACACCGACGATAGTATCGAGGTCAGATACTATAACAATCCCGAGAAAGGCCTGGATAAGATGGCATTCTCTCTCACGGCGGACGCCGGATGCCAATATGGCGGCGGAATCCAGTGCCTGGGCGCGCCCAGCAATAACAAGTCAACGTTCATCGGCTGGATGCTGTACGATCGCATGTGGTTCCACAAGGACCTCGTTGCCATCACGCTCGGCGGCGGAGAGATGAGCAACTGGGGACGTTATCTGACGCTGCTTCCGCCTATTGACGGAGCAGACGCTGTATCGGGTTCGCCTTACTTCACGGAAAGCCCCGGCCAGCGGGCCCATATGTGGGATAGCACGGTTACTCTTCAATACATGCCCAAACAATACATAACCTGGTGGCTCGAAGCCGGCTATCGCCACTCCGACGTTCCCTATTTCGCCGGGCGTGGCGGAGTCACTCCCCCCGGTGGAAATAACGGCGCTCCGCAGTACTACACTTGCATGTCGGGCGCGTCATCGGGAACGGGGACCCTAGCCGCGGCTGAAACTGCCTGCGGAGGCGGACCGGGGAGTGTCTGGTTCCCCGACCTTCGCCGTAGCGAAGCGAAAGTCTCGGCCGGCGTAATGGTCAAGTTCTAACGTAGGGCAGGCCATCGGTTTTTGTGGCCTGCCTCGGTCGGTAACGTAGGGCAGGCCATCGGTTTTCGTGGCCTGCTTCGGTCGGTAACGTAGGGCAGGCCATCGGTTTTCGTGGCCTGCCTCGGTCGGTAACGTAGGCCAGGCCGTCGGTTTTTGTGGCCTGTTGGGATGGGCCTGCGGCCCGCGAAATTTCATGAAAATGTGCCATATCACGAACGCCGCATTCCGAGCCGTGACCGGCAGGGAGCGGTTGTCCCGAAGATAGTGGATAAGTCGAGAAGCCGCATTTTCGACCCTGCCTCCCTTGTCGAGTAAAGTAAGGCAGGTCATCGGTTTTTGTGGCCTGCCTCAACCACCCGATGGAGTAACAAATGCCTAATTTCTTCCCGCAATCGCTCTGCTTGTTAGTGGCCGCATCTTGCCTGACGGCTGCCGATCTGTCTTGGACGAGCAAGCCGCCGAACCAATGGACTGAAAAGGACGCCAGGCAGATCCTCGCGAAGTCACCTTGGTCAAGAGAGACTCAAGCCACAATCACGCGCCGGCTAACCGAGGAGCAACTCCGGGAAGGAGGACAACTAGGACAACCCCATGGCCTCGGCTATGACGGACTGGACCCCAAGGGAAGCGGACCCACGGTATCGCCGAACATCTTCACTGGGGCCGGAGGCGACGACCGCAGTCCCCGCTCTCTTCCCCGGCCTCTTACTTTGAGACTGCGCTGGGAAACCGCTCTCCCGGTTCAACTCGCGGAGTTGAAATCGCACGAAAGCGCGCCTCCCACGTTGGAGGGCGACGGCTATCGCATCGCCATCTACGACATTCCCGACGGCGATTTCAATGGCGATCCCGTGCGGTTGGGCGCGCCTTTGAGGAATCAAGCCGCATTGAAGCGGGAGGGAAAGAAAGATGTAAGGCCAGTTAGTGTGGAAGTGTTCCGTGTAGACAACGGAGTCGTCGTAGTCTATCTGTTTCCGTTGACCGCCGAAATCACCAAGAAGGACCAGTTCATAGAATTCGAAGCGCAAATCGGCAGAATTGTCGTCGATCAGAGTTTCGATCTGAGTCAAATGTACTTTCAGGGCAAGTTGGAGCTGTGACGTTGCGGCCTGTCCCACATCATTGGAGGACCTAATGAATACATGCCGTGTCTTATCGAAATCGGGAATCATGACAGCGGCCGTCCGTGAGGACGCCAAACGCAGGCGCATTATCGTCGCTGGCGCCGGCGCGCAAGAGCGCAAGGAGTTGCGCCTCGCGCTGGAGCTCGAGGGTCACCACGTTTTGGAAGCGGAGACGGCGGACGAAACCCTGCGCGAGACTTGGTCTGGCCGGCACCATGCGCTAATTTTAGACTCCCGTCTTGACGGCCTGGAACCTTGTGAGCTATGCCGTTCGGCACGCCTCAAGTCGAACCTGGGAATCATCGTGCTGGCCGCTGACGACACCACTCAGGGCCGCATCGACGCGCTCAACGCCGGGGCCGACGATCGCCTCGCATCGCCATTCGCATTACGCGAATTGTTGGCGCGAGTTCGCGCCGTCCTCCGTCGCGTAACGCCTGCTGGCGAGGGGCCACGCCAGATCGTCCTTCATGATCGCGCCATTGACATGAAATCCTATGAGATAAGGGGGCCTGGCAACCGTGTGAGCCATTTGACTCCCAAAGAGTTTCTCGTTCTGCAGTGCCTGCTCACCAACGTCAATAAGGCCTTCACTCACCGGCACCTGGCCCATTCTGTTTGGCAGAGAGATGGAGATGGGCGTTTCGAATTTGTGCGTATCGTGATTAGTCAACTCAGACAAAAGCTCGAACCCGATCCTGTCAATCCGCAATACATTGTTACCGAACGCTCCGTGGGATACCGGTTTCACATGCCGCTGGCATTGGAAAAGTCCGCGTGAGTGTCGAATCGATAGCCTAGCCACGGTTCCGTGAGAATATAACGCGGGCGCGTGGGATCTGGTTCGATCTTCTTCCGCAATTGATTCACAAACACTCTGAGGTATTCCACTTCTTCGCCATAGTCCGGCCCCCACACTGCCTGAAGGATCTTGTCATGCGGCAAGACCTCGTTCGGATGCGTGACGAAGTAGTGCAGCAGTTCGAGTTCGGTCGGAGTCAGCCGCGTGACGCGGCCGCTCACTTTCACCTGGCGATTACGAAAGCTAAT
>JBEKUT010000457.1:0-5887 GCA_049514735.1 Bryobacteraceae bacterium | reverse complement strand
ACCGATGCAGTTGTAACTCGGGGTTCATTTTAAAGGGAAGATATTTCGGATGTCGCCGTGACTGCGATCCGGCTGGACCGGCAATTGCGAAATAAAGGCGTGCGTTGTTAGTTCGTCGTTGTTAGTTGCTAGTTCGGCAACTTGTCGGCATCGTCGCTCGGCAAAGGCTAAGCCGACTTTCAGTAGAACCGAATATGCAGGGGTCGTTGCACCGATGCAGTTGTAAACTCGGGGTTCATTTCAAAGCGAAGATACTTCGGAATAACGCGGGGGCATTACCGTTGTCGTGTTCGGGTTCGCCAGGTCTTGCTCGCATCCAGCATAGTCTGCTCGAAAACGTCACGCCCGAACTTACGTCTGACAGCGGGCATGCTGACCATGTTGTACCCGTCGACGTACGCAACCAAAGGTTTAGTGACGATGCAGTCGGCGACAACGCGCAATTCAATTCCGTAGCGTTGTCGCATTAGGCGCGCGGTTTCGGGAAGCGACTCCGCTTGCAACCCATATATCAAAATCGCGTAATGGCCTCGCGACACGTCGAGATGTGCCTGGATCTTGCCGCGAGTCCGGGCCGTGGAGTCCCATCCGAAGAACCCCGCGAATAGGAACGCGAGCACGGTTACCGCTGCAAGCTTTTTGTGAGTGCGAATGAAGCTATTCATTCCGGACCTAATCTAGAAGCTAGCGCAGATTCCGATCCGGCGTGGATCGCCTTCGGAGAAATCCCGGTGTGGCGCGATCGGCATCCGATCGATGATGCACCCAGCCGCGAACTCCCAAACAGGCCGGAGCTGCGCGGTAATGAGTATGGGGTCAGTCACCGAAATCGGAACTTTGATCGACCGCGATCCGAAGGTTCGCGGCGGACGCCCGAAGATTGCCGGCACGGCATATTCAATCACTTGACCAAGACATAGCCGGAGTTTGCGGAACTACTGCGAGGGGCGAATAGGGCGAGGCTTGGCCAGCCGGTACAACGGGCTCCGTTCCGGCCAGGCCGGTTAAGTAACCGATCTCGGTCTCGCCCGCGTGGGCCGGATTAGCGGCGGTTACGAGGGAAAAGTCGGCGGCATGCTGGAGAGCGCCGTAGGGAGAGTTCGGGAGCGTGAAGAAGTCCCCAGGACCTCTCGACCGCCGCGGTGAGCGCGGCAGCATGTTTGCCCACCTGCCCGGTACGCCCGCCGTGCGCGCGGCATCCGTGACAATGCCGGGAAGGCTCGAATCGTGGAGTGTCCCCCTTTGGCGCGCCCCAATTTTCGAGATGAATCTGCCGGAAGGCGTTTTGCGTGAGCGGCTCCGCCTGGGCTTTGCGAAAGCCACCGGCACGTTCGATGAATTCGACCTACTGTCCATCGTGGGCCGTTCACAGGTCGGCCGCATCGCATGAGGACGTGCCCTGCGTCCGTCTCGAGGCGCCATTGGATCAAGCCCTTCCAGGCGAGTGGGAGTTCGAGCGACTACGAGTTCCGGCCAAACAGAAGGAGACTCTGCGCTACGAGCTGTTTCGTCTCGGCGTGCATGAATCTTCCCTGTTCCCCGACCTCGACGGCCTCGCTGCCCGAATTCGGCGGCAACATGGGATCTCCTCTCCATTTGACGAGGCAGGTAAATTATTGAGGTAGGTAAGAGCGGTCACTGAGCTTGGGTGGGCACTCCAGCTTTAGCCAAGAACCGCGCTGTGATATGCCGAGGGTTGCTCCCGCCGCTCGTAGCCGCTGGAAATCGTAGGGGGAACGACAAGCCCTTGTGCGGCCCTTGTCTCCGAAGCCGATCGCACCGAGCTAGTGCCGCCATCTTATGAAGGCACTAGCGGCCCCCCTCAGCAATCCGCTTGATCGCCGCCATCGCCGAACGAGGTTGCCTAGAGAGCGTCGAATACATCAACGCGAACACTGCGAAACCTGCACCGCACACTTCTTCCCGCCCGCCTTCGAGCATTCCAGCAGCGCCCGCTGATCCGCGCTCTGCTTCGACGCCGACGTCCCCCACGTGACGATCTTCCCGTCCGCCGCTACGGCGCCGCAGCTATTGGCGTACCACACCCAAAGCTCGCATGCCGAGCCATTGCGCGAACAATTATCCATCGCGACCCTCTTTGCTTTAGTCAAGTCGCTAAACCCATACGACCAGCCCGCGCCCTCATCCTTCGCGCTATAAGCGATTGCGCCGTAGGATTTCTTGTTCTGGCCGTCGCATTGTATCTGGCAACGATGCGCCTGATCCCTGCACATCTCCGGATTGCTCACCGAACCCCCGCTCCAGCACCCGGAGCGGTTCATACAGTCCACCACGCAATCGCCTGACGCCAGCGTGAAGCTTGCGCCTAACAGTAGCAGCACTCTTATTGGCTGTCTCACAAAATATTGATCGGTTGCCCCACGCGATCCCAATATATGACGCAGCCCTCAATATCGAAAAGAGTCCCTCTACTTGGAGCTTTCCGGCAGCGGGATCGGCGCCAGACTCGCATCGAATCCGACGAATTCGTTCAGAAGTACATTGCCTTTATAACCGATCTCTTGATGAATACCGATCTCGGAGGTGTAGTAGGCTTGTGCGGTGCGGCCTTTCAAGCGGACGAAGAACAGCTCCTCCGGCTTCTTGGGGTCTTTTTCGGCGCGCGCCATTTGAGCCACTACGGCTACGCGCTGCTCCGGCGAGGCATCCAAGAACGAAACATGATTTAGCTTGTTCGATAGCTGGTCCACTGCAGCGAGGCCTTCGCGAAACTCCTCGCGCGGCTTGTCGTCGAGCGATTCGGCCAGCGTTTGATCGATGTAGGCCGCGACTTTTGCGGCCCGCGCGCCGGGGGAATGGTCGTCCGCGGGGATGATGATTTCCGATAATTCGTCGACCATGCGAAACTCGGCGGGTGTGAAGAATTTCGGCGCCGTTTCCTGAGCGGTTCCTGGGACCGCGGCCACGGCTGCCGCGGCGGCGATACGAAACACGTCACGGCGTGAATGTTTGTCCATACTAAACGTTTCCCTTTTTCATCTCATCCGCCAGACGATCGCAGGACCGCCAGCACAACGCCATGATGGTCCAGGTCGGATTCTGACACGATGCGCTGACGTGCGTGCTGCCATCCACCACCAGAAGATTCGGCACATCGTGCGCCTGCTGGAACTGATTCACCACCGAGGTCTTCGGATCGTTACCCATGCGCGACGTGCCCAGTTCGTGGATGGACCACCCTTCGGTCAGGATCTCCCGCTCCACCTTGACCACTTCGATGCCGGCCTCTTCGAACATTTCGCGCGCGGTCACGGCCATGTCTTCGGCCATTTTCTTCTCGTTGTCTCCGAAATTGTAGTGGAACTGCAGGACCGGGATGCCCCATTTATCCTTCACCTCCGGATCGATGGTGACGTAATTCTCGTAGCGCGCCAGCACCTCGCCAAATGCACCCATATCGATGTAGGCGCCGGCATAATCGCGCACGGCCTTCTTGTAATTTGTGCCGAAGCCGAGGGTCGAAAACGCGCTGCCCGGAAGCATGGTGGTTCCGCTGCTGCCTTCGAAGCCGTATCCGCGGATGAACTTGTTCTGCTTGTCCGCGAGATTCCGGAAGCGCGCGAGATAAAAGCTGCCGGGACGGCCGTCGTCGATTGTGCGCGGCTTGCCCACGAGATCCTTCACGATCCCCGAGATGCCCGGTCCCATAATGTGTTCGCAGAAATTGTGGCCGACGTGACCGCTCGAATTCGCGAGCCCGTTGGGATGCTGCGTTGATTTCGACAGCATCAGCAGACGCGCCGATTCGAGCGTGGACGCGCCAAGAATCACGCTGCGGCCAAGCACCTCATAGGTCTGGTTGGTTTCGGCATCGATGAATTTGACGCCGCGCGCCTTGCCGGTGTTCTTGTCCACCGTGATCTCGTAAACGATGGAGTTGGGCCGCAGCGTAAGATTGCCGGTGTCCATGGCGGGCCGAATCAGGCCGGTGGGCGAATCGAAAGCGGCGTGGATATCGCAGCCGCCGACATGCCGGTCGCACGCGCCGCGGCCGAAACATCGGCTTCGATATTTGTTGTGCTTCAATCCGTCGGTAGTGACGCCCGCGCGATACGGCGTCAGCACGCGTCCACTCTTGGCGAGACTGGCGCGCAGTTTCAGCTCGGCCGCGGTCAGCTTGACGGGACGCTGGAAGATGCTGTCGGGCAGATACGGCAGATTTTCTTTGTGACCCGAGATGCCGAGATACAGGTCGACCTTATCGTAGTAAGGCGCGATGTCGGCGTAGGAGATGGGCCAGTCCTCACCGTAGCCGTCGCGCGATTTGGCTTTGAAATCGTAATCCGACAGGCGCAGCGCCAGGCGGCCCCAAATGTTCGTCTTGCCGCCCACCGCGCGGGAGCGAACCCACGCGTATTTCGTTCCTGTGTAAGGGTGGTCCTTCTCATCCACCACCATGTTCTTGCTGTAGTCGGCCCCGTTCCAACCCTGGACGTACGACTCGACATGCGGGTACGCCGAGCCCTGCGCGTAGGGCGGGTTGCGGATGTTGTATTCGTTCACGGTGAGCGGATGATAGGTGGGCGGCATGTCGCCGCGGCGTGGATGATCGTAGGGCCACTCCATGGAGTGCAGCTCTTTGGTGGTGTTGAGCTGCTTGCCCGCTTCGAGCAGCAGCACCTTTAATCCATGCGACGTCAGTACGTGCGCGGCCATGCCGCCGGCTGCGCCCGATCCGATCACGATCGCGTCATAGACAGTTTTGAAATTTGTTTGGGGTCCTGGGTTCTGCATGGCAGATGCTACTTAATATATAGGTAACAGATGCTGAGCCGCCGTGAAATCTTGAAGCTTGCGGGAGGCGCGCTGGGAGGCGGCGCGTTATCCGCCAAAGAACCCTCGCTCGTTTTTCCGGCGACGCCGCGAGAGCGCATCGCCGTGGCGTCCTATCCGTTTCGAGCGTTTATCGACAATCGCGCGGCGCCGGGTTCGTCAGATGGAAAAATGCCGCTGACGGGCTTTCCGGCGATGGTTGTGGAGCGATATGGCATCCACAATGTCGAGTTGTTGGGCGAACATTTTCCTTCTATCGAAGCCGCGTATCTCAAGGAGCTGCGCGAAGCTCTCGTTACGGCGCGGTGCCGTTTAGTGAATCTGCCGGCGAGTCCGAGGGCCAGCTTTTACGATCCCGATGCGGCGCGGCGGGCGGCTTCGGTCGAAGAGAGCATTCGTTGGGTGGACGCTGCGCGGGCGCTCGACTGCCCGAGCGTGCGGCTGCATATTGCGGGCGTGCGCGGCGTCGCTGCCGATGTCGACCGGGCGTCCGATAGCCTGCGGAAGATCGCGGCTTACGGCGAGGCGCACGCGATCGTGATCAATCTGGAGAATGACGATCCGAAGAGTGAAGAGGCCGGGTTCATCGTGAAGCTGATCGAGCGGGTCAACAGCCCGTGGCTGCGCGGGCTGCCTGATTTTTGCAATTCGATGCTGATCGGACCGGAACAATACAACTACGATTCCATGCGGGCCATGTTCGCGCACGCGTATAACATTTCGCATGTGAAGGACTCGGAAGTGGATGGCGGCAAGGTGTATCGCGTCGATATGGGCCGGACGTTTCAGATCGCGAAGGCGAGCGGGTATCGGGGGTATTTTTCGATGGAGTGGGAAGGCGAGGGGGGACCGTATGAGGGGACGGCGAAGTTGATTGAGATGTCGCTGAAGAGTTTGGGTGATGGGAAGTCTTCGTAACTTGTCGATTGTGACGACCGAATCGCGCTAACCTAAATGCTCAGCGCGGCGGTTGCTCCTGGTCGGGTGATGCGACGTAGGTCTTTGTCTTCAGGGTTGTTGGTTCGAGGTTGTTGGTTCGTCGTTCGGTCGTTCTACGTTCTACGTTGGCGTTGTTGGTTCGTGGTTGTTGGTT
>JBEKUT010000456.1:0-5898 GCA_049514735.1 Bryobacteraceae bacterium | reverse complement strand
AGGATGGCCTGCGCCATGGGCTGGAGTCCGCCGCCGCCGGCACCCTGGATAACCCGAAAGAGGAGCAGCATGTTCAGGCTAGTGGCGCTGCCGCAGAGGACCGAAGCTACTGTAAATATGAAAATGCAGACGATGAAGAAGCGTTTTCGTCCGAAAAGGCTGGCCAGCCAGCCGCTGATCGGAAGGACGATGGCATTGGACACCAAATACGACGTGAGCACCCAAGTGCTCTCGTCGTTGCTCGAACCGAGGCCTCCCGCCATGTACGGCAAAGCCACATTGGCGATGCTGGTGTCGAGCACCTCCATGAACGCTGCCATCGCGACCACCACGCCTATGAGCCAAGGATTGAATTTCGGCCGCCACGGCTCGGGAGCCACACCCCGCTCAGGCACCGAGAGGACGTCAGAACTACTGGACATAGACCTTGGGCTCCACAGACATGCCGGGTCTCAGCCGGTGGTCACTGTTTTGGTTAGGATCGATATCGATCCGAACCGGGAGGCGCTGCACTACCTTCACGAAATTTCCCGTGGCATTTTCCGGCGGCAGCAAGCTGAGCAGCGAACCGCTGGCGCCACCGATACCGGTGACTCTACCTTTGTATTCACGGCCATAGGCATCTACACTAAACGTGACTCGCTGTCCCGCTTTCATATGGCGTAACTGGGCTTCCTTGAAATCCGCCGTGACCCAGATGTCGTCCAAAGGTATAACTGCCATCAACTCCTGGCCCGGTGAGACATTGCTACCTACCTCGACGCTCTTCTTTTCAACGATGCCGCTTACCGGTGCGACAATCGTGCAGTAGCTGAGATTCAGCCGGGCCTGCTCAACAGCAGCGCGTTTTTGAAGCACCTGGGCTGCGGACGTTTTGGCGCGCGCCTGGCTGATGGCTACCTGTTGCGGCGCAGTTAACGCGGATTGGATGGAAGCATCCGCCTGGGCGATGCGCGCATTGGCCTGATCGATGGCGGCCTGCGTGACGCGCACATTATCCTCGGCCTCGGTGACCGCTCCCCGGCGTGCGTCTACTGTCGCGTTCGCGGAGTTGGCGTTGTTAACCGCCGTATCGTAGATTTGCTGCGAAATTTCATCCTTGTCCACCAGCTTTTTGTACCGAACCACATCGTCCGCAATCCTCTTGTGGGTTGCCTCGGCTTCGCGCACATTGGCCTGGGCAGTAATCAGACGCGACTGGGCCGCGCTCAACTGGCGCTGAGCGCCCAGCAACGCCGCGACCGCGTCCACTTTGCCGGAGCGCGTCGAGGTCAACTGGCTGCTGGTGGTGGTGGAGGTGACGGGTACATCGGTGCGATAGCCTTGGTAGCTTGCCTCGGCGGCGGCCAGATCCGCTTCCGCTTGAGCGAGCGCGACGGTGAAGTCCTTGGGATCGATACGGGCCAACACGTCGCCGGCTTTCACGTAGCGCTCATTGTCGACGGGCGCCTCCAAGACGTAGCCATTGATCCGCGCGCTGATCGCGTTGATGTGGCCGTCCACTTGAGCGTCATCCGTAGATTCGTACGCGCTGAAATACTTCCACGCGTAGAACGATGCGGCGGCCACTGCAAGTACCGCGATCGGGAGCACAATCGCACGAATGAGCGTTCTATGCCCTCGATGTGGGACCTGGTGTGGAAGCGATTCGCTTTGCGGAGCGCTCGTGGCTTCGTGTTCTGTTGTTATGACATCGGGCATGGCTATTTCACCTCCATGAATTTCTGAATCCGTTGCTCGGTGGACCCCAGGGCGCGCGCGAGTTCGACCTTCGCCAGGTTGTGGGCATACAATGCCGAGATCAAATTGTCGTTGGCGACGGCGACCGATCCTTGGGCTTGCACAACCTCAATGGTGTCGGTGACTCCGGATGCGAAGCGGTCCTGGGCCTGCGTTAGGGTCTGGTTCGCAAGGTCGAGATTGCTTCTCGCGACTGCTACCTGGTCGGCGGCCGACTGGATGTCGAGCAAAGCCGCCCGCACTTGATAATCGATCTGGCCGCCAAGATCTGCTAACTCATCCTGGCGCTGCTTCAATGCCGCGCGCGCTTGAATGACGTCGCCGCTAATGCGGCCACCGTCGAAAATATTGAATTTGGCGGCAACTTGAAACGTGAACGTTCCATGGGAATTGTTGAGCGCCGTTCCGGTATCGCCGTAATCCGCGGCAACGTCCAGGTTCGGGTAGCGCTGGGCGCGGGCGGCAGTGACGGAATCCTCGGCGGCGCGTACGGTGGCCTTGGCGCTCTGCAAATCCGCGCGCTGTTCGTAAGCCGTGCGCAGAGCCTGATCCGGGGTCATCGCGGCCAGCGGCGAGTAGGGCTCGGTGTCGGCGATCGCAAACTCTTGACCCGGCGGCAGGCCGATCGCTCGTCCCAAAGCCAGCTTGTCTTTGGCGACCTGATTGTCCTGCGCGATCAGTTGCTGTTGTTCCTGCTGTAGCTCGACATGAGACCGAAGTACATCAATTGCCGCCGTCGTCCCGGCGCGGTGCTGGTCGGCGGTGCGGCCGTAGATGGCCTGGTCGGTTTCCACCTGCGCGCGCAAGGCTTGCACCCGGGAAGAACCGGCGATCACCAGCAGGTAGGCGTTGGCTACGGCCTGCACCACTAAATCGCGAGCGTCTTTGAGCGATAGTTGAGCGGCGCGCTCGCCTTCTTGGGCGGCGCGGTAGCTCTTGCGGAGGCTGTAATCGAAGACGCTAAAGGAGGCGTAAGCGCGCGCATCGGTATAGTGGAAAGGGCCGACGACGGCCGGAGTAGAAAAGCCGCCCGGGAGATGAAAGTCGATCCCTTTGGTTTTCAGGTCTATTTGCTGGACATTCTCGCTTAATTCCCCGTTCACTTGCGGCAGCAGCGCGCTCAGTGACCGCAGCCGCTCGCCGCGCGTCGCTTCGCTCACTTGTCCGCTGAGAAGCAGGCCGAGGTTGGTTTTTAGCCCGCGATCGATGGCGTCACGGAGTGTCAGCGAGAGGGGAGTGGGAGAAGCCACCCCCGTAGGGACGCTGCCTTGAAACTGAGCTTGTTGTGCGAACAGCACTGAACCGGCAAACAGGGCTACACAAGCACCGCTGAGCCAGTGGGTCAACCCCCTGTCGATTCGAACGCCGGCGACGAGACTGATCATGATGGCTCCTTATTCATGCATTCGGCTTGAGCCGTCGTACTTTGGTTCCCGGCCAAGCGCCGAACTCCTCGTAGTTGTGGAGGCAAATGTAGCGCCGCTGCGAAGGTATAGAAAAGAAAGATTCCAGTGGAGCCGGAGCAGGTCATTGTTCGCGGATCGACTCAACGGGCCGACACCTAAAGGACGCAAGCCGGTCCAAGCGGGTCGCCCAGTGGATCGTTAACTACTCGCGTAACCTCTTTGGACCACTCACGTACGGATTGCCTCGCTCGTAGAAACGCACTTTGCGATCCACGTTGCGCGTCAAACCGATGCGCACGCTATCGCCGATGACACCCGTTTCCCGCCCGCCCGCGGCGAGCCAGAGCGGACCGGCCGCGCACAGATCCAGACCATCCTGTTTGAAATCGATCTGCATCGCTTGCGCCAGCCGGCCTGGCCCCCGTGCTAAATCGAGCAGGCCTGCCCCGCCGCGGAAGCGTGTCATCCGATCGATTCCCTCGATTGGTTCGAGGGCACGCAAGAGGACTCCCGCCCCGACTCCGGCCGCCTCGCTCGTCACGTTCAGCATGAACGACGAACCGTAGGTGAAATATACGTATGCGTGTCCGTGCCCAAGAAATAGTGAGGCATTGCGCCGTGTCTGTCCGCGGAACGCGTGACCGGCGGAATCGCCGGGCGGATAAGCCTCCGTCTCGACGATGCGCCCGCTGAGCCTGCCATCGCCGATATCATGGACTACTACTTTGCCAATCAGGTAGCGCGCCAACTCCACAGTATCTACCGGGAGTTCCGTTCGACGGAGACGCCGCAGGCGACTCATTTTTCAGTGCGCTACAGCGGAGCGCCCGGCTGCGTCTGCGAGCGGCTGGAGTTCGCCGAGCATTGTGGGGATGAGTTCCGAAACAGTCGGGTGAATGTGCATGGCCCGCTGGATGACCGTATACGGCGCTTTGGCATACATCACATCAAGAATTGAGTGGATGGCCTCGTCGCCGCCGGTCCCAAGGATGGCGGCTCCCAGGATTTGGTGGGTCTCGGCATCCACGACGATCTTCATGAACCCCTGCGTCTCGCCCTTCTCAACGGCGCGGCCGACCTTCGTCATAGGCCGCTGCCCAATCAGCGCGCGGCGGCCGCTTTTGCGAACTTCTTCCTCCGTCAAGCCCACGCGTCCGAGCGGAGGGTCGATAAACAGCGCATAAGCCGTAATGCGATCGCTGACTTTGCGCGGGTCATTGTCCAGAAGATTGGCCCCGACAATTTCAGCGTCGTTGAAGGCCGTATGAGTGAATGCGCCTTTCCCATTGCAATCCCCTAACGCCCAGATTCCCGGGACGCTGGTGCGCAACTGGTCGTCAACGACAATGTACCCGCGCTTATCGACGGCAACGCCTGCCTCTGTGAGCCCGAGGTCGTCGGTGTTTGGACGGCGTCCCACCGCCAGCAGGACGTGTGATCCGCTTACCTCGGGATCGCCGCTGGCGCAGTCAACGTGAGTGAGAATGTCCTCGCCGCGCTTCGAAAAGCCGATACAAGTTGCGTTCAGCCGAACGTTGACGCCTTCGTGCTCGAGGATCTCCCGGATGGCATTCGAAACATCCTCATCCTCGTGCCTGGCCAGGCGCGGCGCTGTCTCGATAATAGTGACTTCACTCCCAAACCTGCGGTACATTTGCGCGAATTCCAGGCCGACGTAGCCGCCGCCTATGATGATCAGGTGACGCGGAAGAAAGTCGACGTCCATGATGGAGCTGTTGTTAAGGTGCGGGACTGCGTCGATACCAGGCATCTGAGGCGACACCGCGCGGCCGCCCACGTTGATGAATATGCGATCCGCCGTGAGCCTCTCCGAGCCGACGCTTACCTCTTTCGCGGACTCGAAGCGAGCGTGTCCCTGGTACACGGTGCAGTTTGTCATTCCTCTCAGCCATTTCTCGACGCCAGTTCGCGACTGCCCCGAAATCGCGTCCTTCCTCGCTTTGACGAGCTTCATGTCGACGCTTACCGGGCCATTGTCGACTACTCCGAAGTCGGCCGCGCGGCGAACCGTGTGGGCCGCATGCGCGCTTGCGATCATAGTCTTGGTGGGTGTGCAGCCAGTGTTGACACACGTCCCGCCGAACAATTTGCGCTCAATGATCGCAACTTTCATTCCCGCCCCCGCCAGGCGCTGCGCCAGGAACGGACCAGCCTGACCGGCTCCAATGATAATCGCGTCGTAAGTGTTGGTCATTGAACTCCCCTTTGTTTGGCGGCCTGCGCGTGTCCGCTGTTTTCAATGGCGCCTGCTACCGCGGGAAACGCGAAGTGCACGTGCGGGGCCACGGCATCCGCGAGGTCCCAGGCTCGAAAGTTGCAGTCTACATTGCGTCCAGAAGATGCTGCCGGTTTCAAGAGCGTCGGGCGAAGTGGCGGCTGACGAATCTCCGACGCGGTATTTCGCCGGCTGTCGATCCGCAGGCCTTCATCTCGAAGTGCGGTTGCCTCTCCTGGATGAAGTGATACACCCGCGGTTCCCGCGACTACACCCGTTGCTTCAAAGCCGCGATTACGTCCGTGAGCAAATTGACCGCGGCTCATCTCTTGTCAAGGGCAACGATATAGTTGACAGCGTAATGTAGGCCAGAAGTTCGGCAGACTTGCCAAGCAACCCCTCGAAACGGTCACCTAGACTTCTGTTCCGCTTTGTACTCCGCTACCAAGGTGCATCTGCCCTCTTTTTCTCAAGTATGATGCCGGCGGAAGCTGGTTTCACATCCAATCATCCCTT
>JBEKUT010000455.1:0-5903 GCA_049514735.1 Bryobacteraceae bacterium | reverse complement strand
ATTCGAAATGTCATGAAACAGGCGTCGCAGCGGGGCGCGCGCGCGGCTCTGTAAAACCTCTCATCTTAGGTCCCTTCGATCCGATAAGCGCTTTGATGGGACTACGCAAACGCCTGCTGTTCATCGGCGTCGGATTGATGGTTGCTTCGACTCTTATCACGGGTTTTGTGGCCTGGCTGGGCAGCCGCAACATCGTTTCCATCGCCTCGGCGGGAAGCACCAAACTCGTAGACTCCGATTTTATTCACGCCGCGGAGCATATGACGGAGTTCTGCCAGAGCGCGCGGACCATGCTGACGGAGGCTGTGGAGTCCGATCTTAATGGGGCGCGTGGAATACTGCTGCGCGATGGCGGCGCGCACTTGGCCGAGAAGGAGAAGGTGCGCTGGGAGGCGGTGAATCAATACACCAAGGCGCCTTCCACCGCGGATCTGCCCAAACTGCTGGTCGGAAACGAGTGGCCCGGACAGGTTACCGATTTCACGCAGCGAGTGGTTGTTGTGGACGCCGTTCACCGGACTACCAGCGCGACTTGCACTCTGTTCCAGCGCATGAACGACGCCGGCGATATGTTGCGGATCGCCACCAGCGTGCCGGCATCGGACGGGAAACGCGCCGTCGGGACGTTCCTGCCGGTGGTCAATCCCGATGGCCAGCCGAATCCCGTTCTCGCCACGGTTCTCGAAGGGAAACGTTTTGTAGGGCGCGCGTTTGTGGTCAACCAGTGGTATTCATCGGCGTATGAACCGCTCACGGACGCAGCCGGCAAGATTTTTGGAATGCTGTATGTGGGGGTTAGCGAGAAAACCGCGTTCGATTCGATTCGCACCGCCATCATCGGCACCAAAGTCGGAAATACCGGCTACGTATACGTGCTGCACGCGAAAGGCGCGGAGCGCGGCCACTATGTGATTTCGAAGGATGGCGTGCGGGATGGCGAAAATCTGTGGGATGCCAGCGATGCCAACGGCAATCCGTTTATCCAGCGGATCTGCCAAAAGGCCCTGACGTTGAAACCTGGCGAACTCGCCATGGACAGGTATCCCTGGAAGAACCCGGGAGACCAAGTGGCGCAGTACAAGCGTGCCTGGTTCACCTATTTTCAGCCCTGGGACTGGGTGATCGCCGTCAGCATGCCGGAGTCGGAATACTATGAAGTACCGCGCGCAATCGAAACGATCTCGCGCAAGAATTTGAGCATCCTGGCGATGGCCGAACTGCTTTCAATTCTGGTCGCGGCCATTATCTGGTACGCCGCGTCACGGCGGCTGGTTGGCCAGATAGAACCGATCGTGCGGGAGCTTCAGAATTCTTCGCAGCGGGTCACGGCCGCAGCCGAACAGGTCAGTGTCAGCAGTCGGGAAATGGTTCAAGGGGCGGTGCAACAGGCCGCGAGCATTCAAGACACGCATTCCGCCAGCGCGAAGGTTCATTCCATTGCGGAGGCGAACGCGGCTACCGCGCGCGCGGCCTTTGAACTGATGGACAGCGCCTCGCGGGAAATCGTTCGCACCAATCAAACGCTGGCACAGATGTCGGGGTCGATTAGCGAGATCGCCTCTTCGTCGAAACAGGTTGCGGCCGTCATCGGGACCATCGATGAGATCGCGTTTCAGACCAATATTCTGGCTCTTAACGCGTCGATTGAAGCCGCCCGGGCTGGAACGGCAGGGGCTGGGTTCGGCGTGGTGGCCACGGAGGTTCGAAACCTGGCGTTGCGTTCCGCGGCCGCCGCGCACGATACAGGCGCCGTGATCGAGACAGCATTGATCAAGGCGCAAAGCGGCAAGAAGACGCTGGAAGGAATGTCGAGCGCCGTGGGGGCGCTGATAGGCACGGCCGAACAGGTGAAAGCGCTGGTCGAAAAAGTGAATGTTACGAGTAAAGAGCAACTCGACGGGACGAAACATTTCACCCACGCAATGGATCAGGTGCACCGCCTCGCGAACGACACGGCCGCGCGCGCTGAAGAGGGCGCATCGGCCGGCCAGCAATTGACGGCGCAAGCTCAATCGATGCGCGATTTATCGCGGCGGTTGAATGCAGTGATTGGCGGAAGAAAAATTCCAGCTTCGGTTCCTGCACTCGTTAAGAGCACGACCCGCCCGGCGGACCGCCGGGACGTGAAGTCCTTCAGCCCCCGCCGCCCAGCCGCGACAAAACAAACACGGCGGCGACGATCAGGATAATCCATAAAACATCCACGATTTCAGGGTAGCGCTATTCGCCGTGCAGCAGCGAGACGACGGTTTCGCGCACCTGTTGGGTGAGGCGCGCGCGATCGTGGAGTTTGAGACCGGCAGTCGGAATGGGGTCGCCAATGCGCATCTCGACAGTACCGCTCATTGGAATGCCCGACCCGAATGGCAGCACGGCGCGCGTGCCCTTCAACGCCACCGGGACGATGGGTACGCCGGCACGGATCGCAATGTAAGCCGCGCCGTCCTTGAAATCGCGCATTTCGCCGGTTTTGGTGCGGCCACCTTCGGGAAATACGATCAGCGAAATGGCCCTCTTCTGAATCGCTTCTGCGGCGAGCCCGAGGGTCTTCACAGCCGCCCGCGGATTGTCGCGATACACGGGAATATGGCCGGCTCGCGCCAGATGCCAGCCAAGGAACGGAATGCTGAACAATCCCTTTTTCGCCATAAAACGGAACTGCACCGGAATGTTGGCGAGCGCGACAGGGGTATCCATGTAGCTGGCATGATTGGACGCGAAAACGTAGCTTCCTTCGGGCGCGATTTTGTCCAGACCGGTTACGCGGACCTTGATGCCACTCACGGCAAGTAGGACGCGCGACCAGGCGCGCGCAGCGGCGCCCTGCCGGCGGCCGGCGCGGTCGAACAACGAGACGGCCATGCTGATGGAGGCGAAAAAGATAGTGGCAAGGACGATCAGTGGATCCGTGAAGAACCACGCGCGCAGTCTGGACACGATTGGCATTCAGGAGGGGAGGGCGTTCAGAATCGCCCGCGCTTCTCCCACCAGAAACAGGGAACCGGTGATGAAAACAACGTCCGTCGGAAATGCTTCACGCCGTATGAGCTCGATGGCTTCGGGAATGGTGGGCGCCACCTCGATATTATCGCCGGGGATCTGCTCCGGGGGCAGGGAGCGGGAATTGGCCGGCGCGGTGGCAATTACACGCTCGGCCAGCGGGAACAACATTTCGGTCATTTCGCGGACCGCTTTATCGCGCATGACGCCGTAGACCAACCAGATGCGGCGTCCGAAATAGAAGCGCTCGATATAGTGAACCAGGGCCTGCGTGCCTGCAATATTATGCGCGCCGTCGAGAATAATTTCGGGCTGCTCGCGCATACGTTCCAAGCGGCCTGGCCATTCGGTTTGCGCGATGCCCGCGGGGCCGTAGCCGAGTTTTTGCAGCGCGATGGCCGCCGCCAGCGCATTCACGGCCTGGTGTTCGCCCGCGAGCGGGCAATGAATTTCGAGGCCGCGCGTGTGAAAGGCGCTGCCGCGCGCGGTGAGTTCCAGGTCCTCAATGAACCAATCGGAGGTGTACGTCACAGGAGCGGAAATGACGGGCCGGGGGACGTGAGGCGCGGGGACGACGACTGCCGGAATCCCCGGTTTGAGAATGCCATATTTCTCCGATGCGATCTGTTCCAGAGTGTCGCCGAGAAAGCTCTGATGGTCGTAGCTGATCGGCGTGATGACGCATAGCTCCGGGGAAACGACATTGGTCGCGTCCAGCCTTCCGCCCAAGCCGACTTCAAGCACGGCCGTATCTACTTTATGCTCGCGGAAGAGCAGGAATCCCATGGCCGTGACGGTTTCGAAATAGGTGGGATGCAAATCCAGTTCGCCCGCATCGAGTAGATGTTCCGCGGTTCGATGCACTCGCTCAAAGGCGAGCGCGAACTGGTCTTCGCCGATCTGACGGCCGTCAATAACGATGCGCTCCGTCGGCTCGATCAGGTGCGGCGACGTGTAGAGGCCGGTTCGAACGCCCGCCGCCCGCAGGCCGGCTTCGATCATGGCGCAGGTCGACCCTTTTCCGTTGGTGCCCGCGACGTGAACAAAGCGGCAGGCGTTCTGAGGGTCTCCGAGTTCGCGAAGAAGACGCCGGATGCGGTCCAGACCAAGCTTGGCGGTGTGGACCTCGTTGCCCAGGGCGTAGAGGTAGCGAATGGATTCGGAGTAGGTCATGGGAGCCCGAAGCGCCGGCGACAAAAATCGATCGTCCGCGCTACACATTACTGCGTAATGTTGATATACGCCGGCTGGCTCGCTACTCCGCCCACCGACACGATCACCGGTTGCTTGCCCGTGGCGAGCCCCGCCGGGACAACGAAGTTGATTTGCAACACGCTCACCGACCAGGTCGGTATTCCGATGTAACTGGCGTTGGCCGTTGCTCCACCAATCGTCAAAACGACCGGCTGCGTGGGCTGCGAAGTGTTGTCGGGCGGAGCCGTGCCATCCGGGATGGCGGGCTGGACCTGTCCCACGCCGGTGACAAACATCGTCAAAGTCTGACCGGGTGAGCCGCTCGAGGAGGGATTTACAAGACCGGCGGGCGTGACGAAAATTCCCGGCGCCGCAGCCTGCACCTGGATCGTGGCGTTTACGTTCGCATAAGGATTGCCGACTGTCAGAGTCGCGGAACCAGTGGGAGTCTCATATGGAATCTGCAAATTCACTTGGGTGGGAGAAACATAATATAGATAAGCCGGGTTGTCGTTTACCGACGCCTCGAATCCGGCTAGAAACATCGTCAGTGGCAATGTGCCGGCCGCCTGGACAAAGTCGCCCAAAGCCGTACCATAGACGCTAACGATCTGGCCCGGCGCGAAGACCTGCTGTCCCGATGCGGCGTTGCTTACTCCGCCTACCGCCAACTGTGGCTCCAGACCTTGGAACGGGACTGAAGCCTGCTCCGACCAGGTGCGCCCGTTTGCATCCGTCCCAGTGAATGCGATCGGAATGTTCGCTGGAACATTCAGGCCCGATAGCGTGATTTGCGCCGATATCTGCTGGTTTGCCGGTATACTCGCGCTTCCAAACAGGCTCGCAATCTTGGAAGTGTAACTCGTGCCGTTGATGGTAAGTCCGGTCAGTGTGGTTGAGATGCCCGCTTCCTCGGTGAACGTTAGTGTGAAGGTCCAACTATTGGCGGGCTGTTCAAAAACCACCTCGGCATTTCCGTAGATGTTCGTTCCGGGGTTCTGACTTACCGACAATACGACGGTCGAGCCAGTGGGCGCCGCGGTGGTCCATTGATGAACGAATTTGTAGACATCGAGCGAGCCCCATCCGCTGGCCTGATCGTAGTTCGGAGCCGCATAGTAGCCAAGGGTTCCCGAGGAGCAATTCGGCGATCCAACGATACATAGTAGTGCATTGTTGCCTGCGGTGACGTCGTGAAAAACGCCGGAGCTATTTTTGGCCAGGCGGTAAATGGTGGGATTGATATTTGCCAAACCCGGCTGGGTTTGAGCGCCGGAAGAAACCAGGTATTGATTGAGCAAGGTGACAACTCCGGACATAGTCGGCGCTCCCAACGATGTTCCGCCGTAATAAGACCCGCTTCCAGCCGTATAGACATAGGTATAATCGTGCGCGTCCGAACCGTTGAAGGCGACATCGGGAACATCGCGGGCGCCATCGTTCGGAACGCCAGTGCCGGTCTGCCAGACGGGTTTGAAAAATACCTGGCTCGCGCCGCCGCCGCCCGCCGAGATCTGCTCATCGATGGCCGAATCGTTCCAGACCATTTCCGGAATGTAACCCAGTGCCGACGCTTTGTTCGCGTTATTGGTGGTGTTCCAGTACGTTCCGCCCTGCTCGTTGAATTCGGTTCCTCCGACCGCGGTCACCTCCGGAACACTACCTGGCGTGTCCACCGCTAGACCATCCTGGGCATACAGGACGCCGGG
>JBEKUT010000454.1:0-5903 GCA_049514735.1 Bryobacteraceae bacterium | reverse complement strand
GATGTCCACGAACAATTGTCCGTCGCCAAGCCGTCCACGGGCTACACCACGGTTCTGAAGCTGCTGCAAATCATGGCGGACAAGGGACTGGTGACGCGCGACGAAAAGAGCAAGGCGCACGTTTATAAGGCCCGCATCCCGCAGGAGCAGACGCAGCGCGAGATCGTCGGCGATCTGGTGGACCGCGTCTTTGGGGGTTCCGCGGCGCGCCTCATGATGCAGGCGCTGTCGGGCCGCAAAGCTTCGGCGGATGAAATCGCCGAGATCCGGCGCATGCTGGACGATTACGCATCTCAGGAATCGGGAGCCGAAGGAGCACGCAAATGAACCATCCAATTGTCGAGGCGCTCGGCCTGACGCTGATCCATTCTCTATGGGAGTGCTCGCTCATCGCGCTCCTGTTCGCGGCGTTGAATCTTGTTTTTCGAAGCTCGAATGCGCGGTATCTGGCCGGCTGTCTCGCGATGTTTTTGATGCTGGCTGTCCCGGCGATCACGTTCTTCGGATTTCTGGACGACTCGACGGCTGCGGTCACCGTGGTTAGCGGCGGGAGTGACGTTGCCCAACAAAGCGCGTCATCTGCGGCTGGTCCGCAGGCGGTGGAGATGCCGGCGGACACCCCCTCTTTTTGCGCGCTGTTGGTATGGCTGTGGCTGACGGGTGTGATTGCTATGACGGCGTGGTCGGCCGCTGGCTGGGTAGTGGCGCAGCGTCTGAAACGGCGTAGTGCCCTGCCCATTTCTGAGAGCTGGCGGGAGCGTGTGACCTTGCTCGCCGGTCACCTGGGGATTCGCCGCACGGTGCGCGTTTACGAATCGATTCTGGCGCGGGTTCCAGCCGTTATCGGATGGCTACGGCCTGTCATCCTGGTGCCTGCCGGGGCGCTGATTCATCTCAGCGCGGAGGAGTTGGAAGCGGTTCTGGCGCATGAGCTCGCGCACATCCGGCGGCAGGATTATTTGATCAATCTGTTCCAAACCGCCATCGAGACGCTGCTGTTTTATCATCCGGCCGTGTGGTGGGTAGGACGCCGCATTCGCGCCGAACGCGAGCACTGCTGCGACGATCTGGCGGTCCAAACATGTGGCGACCGCATCGTCTATGCGCGCGCGCTCACGTCTCTCGAAGAGCTGCGCTGCGGGGATCGCCAATTTGCGATGGCCGCGACCGGCGGTGATCTTGGGGGACGCGTTCGCAGGTTGCTCGGCTCGCGCCAGCCCGTTCGCAGAAGGCTGCCATTTGTGTTGCTCGCTGGAGTCACGATACTGGTGGCCTCGGTTGCGTTCCTGAATACGGGCGCGGAGGCGACGGATCGGAGTCCCATCGCGCCTGCGCCGCCGGTGGCCGCCGTGGCCGCCGAAACTCCTGCCCCTTTAGCCGAGCCGGCCGCCGCACCGGAACCTCGCGAAGCGCCACAAGCGCCCGCGCCAGCGATCGCCGAACATCTCATCGCCGAACACCATGAAGGCTACCTGGGCGGCTTGGCAGACGCCGGCTACACCAGCATCTCGGTCGACGAGATCATCGAGCTCAAGCAAGACGGTGTGAATCCGGATTTCATCAAGGAGATGTTGCACGCCGGTTTTGGCGTCCTGAACCCCAAAGAATTGATCGCACTCAAAAACAGTGGCGTCTCGCCGGAGTATGCGCGGGCCGTGAAAGCATCCGGACTGCGTGACGCAAATGTCGATGGCGTCATTCGCCTCCATCAACACGGAGTGAATCCGCGATTGCTCGAGGCGCTCGGCGCGGCGGGATATTCCAACGTGAGCATCGCCGAAGCGATCCAGGCCCAGGACAACGGGCTCTCGGGCGATGCGCTGCGCAGCCTGCGCGAACAGGGCTTCAAGAATCTCACGCTGGAACAGGTTATAAAACTGAAGCGCGCCGGTGTCATTTAGCGAGGTAATAACATGAAACTCAAATTGAACGATGGCGTGGCCATCGCTATCTGCATCATGGTGGTGCTGGTCGCCCAAGCCGCCGATACGAGTTCTCCGTTAGGCGGGAGTTGGCACGTGAACAACTGGATGGCTGGTTCGGATAGGGTGCAACTGGAATTGAGCCGGTCCACGTTGACCTCGCGTTGGGTGATCGGCAGCGACTATCCGCTGAATGAACTGCGCGGCCTGACGCGCGACCAACTGCACTCGCTCCATGCCAACGTCCACTTCGAGTTCGCCCGGGATGCCGGTGCGTTGGTTTGCGAAGGGTCGCTGGTCGCGGGCGTGGGCGGAGGGAAGTTTCAATTCTCGCCGAGCCAGGCGTTCGTTGACGAAATGCGGCGCCTGGGCTACGACGGTCTCAGCGAAAAAACGCTCTTCGAGATGACGATGCAGGACGTGAATCTCGTATTCGTGCGGGCCGTGCGGAAGGCCGGATTGCGCGATGTGGATGCGGGCAAGCTGATCGGCTTGCGAAATCACGGCATCACACCCGATTACATTGCCGAGATCCACTCGGCCGGCTATGATTTCTCCGCGGACGATTTGATGAGTCTGAAAAACCATGGCGTATCGACGGAGCTTCTCCGCGAAGCTAAACGCGCCGGATACAACTTCGACTCCGATCAAGTCGTGAAGCTGCAGACTCACGGCATCGATTCCGATTACATTCGGGGACTCCGGGTGGCGCGTTATGAACTATCCGCCGACGACATGGTGAATCTGAAGATCCACGGCGTGGATCCCGATTTTGTGCGCGATCTGCAAGCTGCGCATTACAAGCTGTCGCCGGATGAAATCGTGAATCTGCGCATCCACGGCATCACATCCGAGTTCACTTCGGAAGTCAAACGCACCGGGTACGATCTTTCCGTGGATGAGCTGACGAATTTACAGAATAACGGAGTTGCAGCGGAATTTCTGGGGGATCTCCACAAGGCCGGCTACGGCCGGCTGCCCGTGGATCAGATTGTGAGAATGTGGCAGAACGGCGTGCGGGGAGACTACATTGCACGCATTTCCGCCACATTCGGAGCGAACGGGACGCCGCGATTAACGCCGGATCAGATTATCAAGCTGAAGGTACACGGCGTGGACTGACCGCCGGCGCAGGCTCTTCCTGCTTCTCGATGCGCATCCCGTAGAACGAGCGGTGCACAAAGATCAGCATAATGATCAGGAAGATCGCCGACAGGATATGACTGACGCCCGCTCCCTGTTCTTTAGTGAGGGAGACTGCCAATTCCACTGCGAGAAGGCCGAATAGAGTCGTGAATTTGATGATCGGGTTCAACGCCACCGACGAGGTGTCCTTGAACGGATCGCCCACCGTGTCGCCGACCACCGTCGCCTCATGCAGCGCGGTGCCCTTCTGCTTCAGTTCCGTCTCGACAATCTTCTTCGCGTTGTCCCAGGCGCCGCCGGCGTCCGCCATGAAGATCGCCTGATAGAGACCGAAGAGCGCGATCGAAATGAGGTAGCCGATAAAGAGAAACGGCTCCGCAAACGAGAACGCCAGCGTCGCGAAGAAGACCGCGATGAAGATGTTGAACATGCCTTTCTGCGCGTATTGCGTGCAGATCTCAACTACCTTCTTGCTGTCGGCGACCGATGCTTTCGTGCTTGTCTCGAGATTGATATGCGCCTTAATGTACTCAACCGCCCGATAGGCGCCCGTAGTAACCGCTTGTGTCGACGCGCCGGTGAACCAGTAAATGACCGCGCCGCCGGCAATCAGGCCGAGGAAGAACGGCGGATAGAGAATCGAAAGGTTCTGGATGTTGTTCGTCAATCCGTCTGTCAGCAGGACGATGATGGAGAAAATCATCGTCGTCGCTCCCACCACAGCCGTACCAATCAGCACGGGCTTGGCGGTTGCTTTGAACGTGTTGCCCGCGCCGTCGTTCTCTTCTAGATTTTCCTTGGCGCGCTCAAAATTGGGAGTAAATCCGTACTTCGATTTGATTTCCTGTTCAATTCCGGGGATCTCCTCGATCTGCGATAGCTCGTAAACGGACTGGGCATTGTCAGTCACAGGACCGTAAGAATCCACCGCAATTGTCACGGGGCCCATGCCGAGGAATCCGAATGCCACCAGGCCGAAAGCGAAGACCGCGGGCGCCAGCATCAGCGTGCCTAGCCCGAGGGTGCTCACGCCGTAAGCTATGCCCATCAGCAGCAGCATTGCGAATCCGATCCAGAACGCGCTGAAGTTGCCGGCGACAAAACCGGAAAGAATGTTTAGCGAAGCGCCGCCCTCACGCGACGACGTAACCACTTCACGAACATGGGCGGATTCGGTCGATGTGAAAACCTTGACGAGTTCGGGGATCACCGCGCCGGCCAGAGTGCCGCAGGTGATGACGCTCGAAAGTTTCCACCATAGCGTGGGATCGCCGCCCAGATCGGGAATCATGAAATACGAAACTACGTACGTGGCGGCAATCGATACGAGCGAGGTCAGCCATACCAGAAAAGTCAATGGCGATTCGAAGTTGAACTTGTCGAGGTTGGCGTACCGCGATTTCGCGATCGTATCGTTCACGAAGTACGACAATCCCGATGAGATCACCATCATGATACGCATCACGAAAATCCAAACGAGCAGTTGAACCTGCACCAGCGGCGTATGCACCGCGAGAAGAATAAAGGAGATCAACGCAACGCCCGTGACGCCGTAGGTTTCGAATCCGTCGGCGCTCGGCCCCACCGAATCTCCCGCGTTGTCGCCGGTGCAATCGGCGATCACGCCAGGGTTGCGGGCGTCGTCTTCCTTGATCTTGAAGACGATTTTCATGAGGTCCGATCCGATGTCGGCGATTTTAGTGAAGATACCGCCGGCAACGCGCAACGCGGCCGCGCCCAGCGATTCGCCGATCGCGAATCCGATAAAGCATGGTCCCGCGTAGTCGCCGGGAATGAATAAAAGGATGAAGAGCATGATCAGCAGCTCGACGCTGATCAGCACCATGCCGATACTCATGCCGGCGCGCAGAGGAATCGCATAGCAGGGGAAGGGCTTGCCGCCCAGCGCCGCGAAGGCCGTGCGCGAATTGGCAAACGTATTTACGCGAATCCCAAACCACGCCACACCGTAACTGCCCCCAATACCGATCAGGCTGAAGAGCAGAATGATGGCGACCTTAATCGTCGCGAGGTGTTCCAGATATCCGAAATAAAAGAGAATGATCACACCGATGAAGATCTCCAGAATGAGCAGAAACTTGCCTTGGGTGAACAAATAGGTCTTGCAGGTTTCCCAAATCAGTTCTGAGACCTCGCGCATGGAGGTGTGGACGGGCAGATTGCGGACGTGAGTGTATGTGATGAATCCAAAGAGCAGGCCAAGAGCACATACTCCCAAACCGGCCAGGAGCAAAGTCCGGCCGTTAATGCCCATAAACGTGGCTTGCGCAAGATCCGGAAGGATCAGGTGCGCCTCTCCACCCGCTTCGGGCGGGGCATTTTGCGCGAGTCCGGCAACCGGCGCAGTCAGAAGAAAGAGCGCCAACAGGGCGGGAATCAGCAGATGAATCGAGCGGCGTCGCCACAGGGACGCCAAGAACGTGGATGCACTATGCGGTCGCAAGTAAAATCCTCCAAAGGTTTTAGCAGCCTGACGTGCGGCCTGGGTTGAGGCCAAAATCGCCAGGTCAAACCCGTTACGATACCGCACGATGGAACCTGGCGCAACGTTACGATGGTCGCACGTAACCTGCACTAGTATGCAATTGGGGGACCGTTGGGGAGGAATCAGGAGCGGGAGTAGTAGCCTGTCTTGCAGCGCACCATAAGACCATCCCGTTTCGATCGCACGACAATCTTGTGAAAGCTATTGTCCGCCGTGGGATTTGTAGAGTGGTAGGCGAGCGTGTAGGAGGCGCGCAGGTCGTCACCGATCTCGCGAAAATGGGTGGCTAAATCCTTCTCGCGCGCATCGAAATGGGCTCCGCCGGTTTC
>JBEKUT010000453.1:0-10368 GCA_049514735.1 Bryobacteraceae bacterium | reverse complement strand
AGGCCACCGGTGGCGCAGGACTTGCAAATACCGAAGCCGCTTCCATCCGCCTGGATGAAGTTGCAGTAGCTGGCCAGTTTGAAATCTTCCGTGTTGCTCAGAACTGCATCCTGGAAGACATTCTCGGTCAAAGCCACGACACCAGCCGCTGCATTGTTATGCAGCGTGGTTCCCCAAGCGCGCATGCCGGGAGCTAACTGGCCGGCAGCGAACGGAAAACCGCCGTTACCGGCGTTGCAGACGCCTGCAACCGGGAACGTGGCGACGAGCTTGATCACGATGGAAGTAGGAACGCCGGGAGTCAACGTGTTGCTGATCAGATCTGTTTGATCCGAAAGGGAGTCAAGTCCGTTCGGAGTTACCAGGCAGGTGCAGCAGGAGATGAGCTCTTCAGCGGGGTCGAAGGTGTAAACGTTGGCGCAGATTTCACCGAGCGGGTCAGCGCCGTTGACAGTGCCAGCGTTGGTGATGTTCACATAGGAATCACCAAGGTTCAGGTTGGACGCGTAGTCGATCTGAAACGCGTCGAAGGGCCCACCGACTGGACGATCAATCGTCTGGGCGAAACCGACGGAAGAAACAACCGTTGTCGCGAGAGCGAGAACGAGAATTCGCAGGTGCATGTAGCAAAAGCCTCCGTAGCGACAATAACACCCTGGAATGTTACTAACAATTATCTAAAAGGCATAGCCTAAAGGGGTTAGCCTGCGGAAACAATCTGAGGAGAGGAGGGAGGAGGACGGGGAAGGCTCAGAGAACAACTGCAAGTTGGCTCTCTGAGGTTCCCCTACGAGACTGAAGTTCTTGCCGGGGCGGAGCCTTAAATAGAGATCCCCATCGTTCGAAATATCCGGGAGAAAGCAGCAAAAACAGTTTCCTGCGGTCTGCTGCTTTGCTCCCGACGGGACGAAGAGGCTCTTGCTCTCCCGGAGTGCTTCCACTACCTACTTCTTCGTTGCGCCCAAGCCGCCTGCTGCGCAAGACTTGCAGACACCGAAACCGCTTCCATTCGCTTGGATGAAGTTGCAGTAGCTGGTCAACTTGCCATTTTCGCTTGTGCTAAGGACCGCATTCTGAAATGCATTTTCGGTCAATTGATAATTACCAAGCGGATCGAGATGCAGCGTGGTTGCCCAAGCGCGCAGGCCACCGGCAAAGACGCCGACGCCTGTGGGGCCGAACGGGTTGCCGCCATTGCCGGCATTGCAAACGCCCCCAATGGGCAAGGTCGCAACGAGCTTGATGACAATGGAAGTCGGAACGCCGGGAGTCAGCGTGTTGCTGATCAGATCCGCGTCGGCATCGAGGCTGTTGAGTCCATTCGGGGTTACCAGGCAGGTGCAGCACGAGATGAGCTCTTCAGCCGGATCGAAAGTGTAGACGTTGGCGCAGATCTCTCCGGCCGGGTCCGCGCCGTTGACGGTGCCGGCGTTGGTGATATTGATGTAAGAATCACCCGTCAGGGCGGTTCCGGGAATGAGCCCAATGTTTGACGCGTAAGCAACCTGAAACTGGTCGGGTGGGTCTTGGGCAAAAGCGGCCGTTGAAACAACCAGTGCCGCTAAAACGAGGGTGAAAATTCGTAGGTACATGTAAAGCCTCCGTAGGAGAAGTTATCACTACCAAAGTGCTAGTACAATTCTCCTAGAAGCTTAGCCAAAAGGATTAGAAGACTCTTCCCCGCAAGCGGTTTGTTTCCGCTATATCTCTGAAAACACGCTTGTTCTGTTTGAACTTTAGGGACTGGGACGGCTCAATTTGGGGTTCCTTCGCAGATTAGATACTCCGGATTAGCTCCGCTAAGGAGATTTTAGACTACCCGAAAAGTACTACTAACATGGCGCAATTAGTACACCACCGACCATCCTGGAGCGCCTGTGGAGCACAGCCAATGCCACCCCTGACTTACCGCCCCGCCAGCCCCGGCATAGTAATGAACCGTAACTTGCCGGGTACTATCGTTTTGCCAAACCAGATCCGGGACCCCGTCTCCATTAAAATCGGTTGCCGCGGCGACGTGCCACCCCGTTACGGTCGAGGATTGCAGCCAGTTCCAGCCTTGAACCGTAGCCCCGCCCGTTCCGCCGTAATAGTTCACGGTGACTTGGCGGGTGCTTTCGTTTTGCCAGATGAGGTCCGGAACCCCGTCGCTATTGACGTCGGCTACCGCCGCCACTTGCCATCCCGTGACGCCACTTTGGTTCAACCAATTCCAGCCCAGCAGCGTCGCGCCGCCGGTCCCGCCATAATAATGGACAATCACTTGGCCAGTTGCGTCATTTTGCCAGACCAGGTCTGGAACGCCGTTCCCGTCGAAATCCGCGGCCCCTGCAACGTGCCAGCCCGCCTCTCCCGCGGAATCGAGCCAGTTCCAACCCAGATATGTGGCCCCGTTTGCGCCACCATAATAATTAACGGTAACCTGGCGTGTGGAATCGTTCTGCCAGACCAGATCTGGCACGCCATCGCCGTTAAAATCGGCAACTGCGGCCACGTGCCAACCGGCGACTCCGGCACTGTTGAGCCAATCCCAGCTTTCGAAGTTGACGCCGCCGCTTCCCCCATAGTACTGGATCGTTACTTGCCTGGTACTATCGTCTTGCCAGATCAGCATCGGCGGGAAGCTCCCCACTACCTGCGCCGAGTTGGGGTTCACAATCAAGCTGCTTTCGTCGACGGCTTCGAAATCGGCGCCGGTCAAGTTTCCCATTTCATGGAGATCGTCGTTGTCCCAACCTGGATCTGGCGCTCCCGAAAAGTACCAGGCCGATCCGTTGTCGGCCAGAATCATACCGTAGGTCTTCAGAGCCTGCAGCACCACCATGGTTTGCGGCGAGAAACTGGATATATCGAAACTCGCCTTCAACCGGAATCGCTGACCCATGGGAGGATAATTTGTGCTCGTAATATTCGATGCCTGATGCCGCGCCGGCCAGATGAACGCCTCCTGTGTATAAGGGGCTGTAAAACGAAGCGCGTGGCGAATCGCGCCCGCCGCCACTTCGCCGTATTTGGCGAGACCGGGAAAGATCGGCAGCCCCGCCGCATCGGCGGATGTCCATGTGGCCGGTCGAAGCGCATTGGAATTCAGATTGAAAACCGCACCCGACCCGCCCGTCCACGATCCGTCCGATTGGGGATAGGCGGCGAAGACTTCATACAAAATGCAATTGTCGCCGTCGATTACCAACACGTGACGGTCCCCGGTGCTGCTGCTGCCGCCTTCTATGGGAGCGTTCGGCGGAATCGGATATGGCCCGGGATCGCTCTCGCCGGAGTACTGAAACGTAATAGCGACCTTGGGCTGGCTGCCGGGAACAACCACGTACGGGATCCCGATCGGCTCGCCTAGCCAAGTACCCGATCCGAAATCGGCGTGAGCGGGGCTGGTCAGACCGATTGCGTTTACATAAGCCGCCGAATTCGGGTCGACCGGGAGTTTGTCCACGCGGGCGTTCCAGACATTGTTGGACGGAAAAACGGGGCAGTTGCCGATAGTCTGCGCATCGATTGCGGCCATCCCGATCAACAGGGGAAGGGTCCTGAAAAACAGAAGGTGAGGCATCGCTACTGGTTATCGTAAGAGAGTGGGTTCGAGCGGGATATCGGCTGACAACACGAGCCGGCGATCCGAATAGACACTATTTCCCGGGTGGCGTAACGCTAATGGGGCTGTAGTGGAGCCGCGGTGGAGCCTCCGACGTTGGCATACGCTTCCCGGACCTGAGACACTTTCGATCCAGTGAACGTCACGAAAGTAATGACGCCAGGCGGGTCGCCGTAAATCCAATCCTCGATCTCAGCTCCATCCTTGTCGGTGGCGCGCTCTTTGTGGCGCGGCTTGCCCATGGCGAGAAGCACTTCCTCGCGGTCCATCCCGACCAGCGCTTTTTTCTGTTTGATCGCTTCCTGCACTGGCGCCGGCAGGGTTTCGACGTAATTGACGGTGGCGCTGTGCTTCTCGAAATCGAGGACCGGCGTGAGCAGCTTTTTCAGATCGGCAGATTTTATCGGCGGTACATGTTTGTCGAACAGAATCTCCATGGTTGTGCCGCTGGGGGAGTTGGAATTCTGATTTCCGTTGACGGGCGCCATACCGCCTCCCATACCGACCTGAACGTGATCGTACCAGCGCCCCCCTTTGCCCTTCATCCCGCCGTTGATATCGAGCAGGATTTTGTCGGTCTCGATGCTCACCTTGGTGACTTGCACGAGATCGCCAACGCGTGCCGCGGGACCGAATTCACGCCCCGCTTCCTGCCACTTATCTTTGTCCCAATTGCCTTTCGAATCGAACTCCAGGGGCTTTTTCGATCGTGGAAGATAGGTTTTCACCGTCGCGTATTCGGCCGTGAGGCCGCGCACAAGTTCAATCCGGTCGTCATCGGTAAGCTTTGTGTCGGCGGCGTAGCAGGGAGTCAAAAGAGGCAGCAGCGTAATAGCGGCGAGCGAGACTTGCTTCATGCGCGGTCCTTATACAGCAGGTACGGTTCCTGAGGTTGAATCGGGGCTTTTTCCAGGTAGAAGTAGAGCAGAGCGACCACGGCCGTGGTCAAAAGACCGCCTTCAATTCCGTATGCGCCGCCGCTCCACAAACCGCCAATTTTCCAGCGCATGGTGTACCCCGTAACACCCATTGTAAGCCCGCTCAGGTTGACTCCCAGAAGCGGCATGGTCCAGTTCCAACCGAAGTGCAGACCGATGGGCAGCCAGAGATCGCCGCTGCGAAGAAAAGAATATCCGAGCAGCACTCCCCACAGAAACGTATTGAATCCGGCCAACGGTCCGAACGCGGGATTATTGGAGTGCATGAAAGCGAACAGCACGGCGGCCGGCAGAATAGCGGCGAAGGGTCCCACGGCCGCGAGAAACACCTGGAACGCGTAACCGCGAAATAAGAGCTCTTCACCGATGGCTCCGAAGCTGAGGAGCAGAGTGAGGAACAGGAGACTGGGCCACGCGAAGTGCTGGTCCGGCGCGGGCTCGAGGTCGGCAACACGGGCGACGACGGGAAGCAGCAAAACGATGAGCGCGGCTCCGATGCCGCCGAGAAGTCCGAGAGATAAATTGCGGCGCGAGGCCATCGTCCAGCCCATCCCGACATCCGAGAGCCGGCCGCGTTCAAACGTTCGCAGCGCGATGGCGTTGGCTACCGCCGCCGCGGAAAAATTACTAAAGACGGCCGCGACTAATAAGGCGTTGTCGGGCAGAATCCAGCGCAGCAGTGTCGCGCTGACGATAAAAGTAAGGAACGCGATAGCGGCGAAGAAGCCGATCCGCAGAAGTGCCGACTTCAGCGCCTGATTCATGTTCTGAATTCTGCTTGTTTGCGGGGTTCCGTTTTCCGCGCGCGGCCGTTGCTCAAGGTCACGTACACCGCTCCGGAAACGAGAAATCCAACGAACCAAGCATAATCATACAGCCATCGCACGGCAGGGACGAATAGTCCGAGCAAAGCAATCACGATACCCGCGGCCAGCGCGATCAGCGCGCGGGGATTCACGCCGCGCGTGTACTCGTATTCCCCGCCGCGCAGATAAAGGTCCGTGACATTCAACTCGGCATTGCGTACAAGAAAATAGTCGGCGATCATGATGCCGGCGATGGGACCGAGCAGGCCCGAGTATCCCACCAGCCATCCAAATATATAGGCGCTGAAATCGCTGAGGAGTTTCCAGGGCATCATGGCAACCCCGACGATTCCGGTGACGATGCCGCCGGTTCGAAACGAAATGCGGCGCGGGTTGAGGTTCGAAAAATCGTTCGAAGGCGAGACCACGTTCGCGGCTACGTTGGTATTGAGGGTCGCAAGAAGCAACATGATGCCGCCGGTTCGAAACGAAATGCGGCGCGGGTTGAGGTTCGAAAAGTCGTTCGAAGGCGAGACCACGTTCGCGGCGACGTTGGTGTTGAGGGTCGCAAGAAGCAAGGCGATGAGCGCAACGAAGGCGACGGCGGGCTGGTTGAAGCGGCCCAGCAGAACGACCGGATCCCAAATCGCTTCTCCGAAAATGACCGCCGAAGCGGATGTCACGGCCACGCCAATGAACGCGTAAAGTGTCATTGCAGTGGGAAGTCCCAAGGCCTGGCCAACGATCTGCGCCTTCTGCGATTTCGCGTAGCGTGTGAAATCCGGGATGTTGAGCGCGACGGTGGCCCAGAATCCCACCATACCGGTGAGCGAGGGAATGAAGAACTTCAGAAATGCACCCGTGTTGTGAAACTTGCTGGGCGTGCTGAGGACGGGACCGAATCCGCCGGCCTTGCGCACAACCCACCACAACAGCAACAATCCGACGGCTAGCATGAACGGCGCGCCGATGCCTTCGAGAATTTTGATGGTGTCGATACCACGCAAAATCACGATCATGTTCAGCGACCAGAAAAAAATGAAGCACACCCAGGAAGCGCCGGGTATCGAGGCGAACGCCGGCCAGACGATCTTCGCCATAGCGTAAATGGCCTGGCCGCCGATCCAGGTCTGGATGCCGAACCATCCGCACGCTACCAGGGCGCGCAGAACGGCGGGCACATTAGCGCCTAACACGCCAAACGAAGCGCGCACGAATACCGGAAAAGGGATGCCGTAGCGCGCTCCCGCGTGGGCGTTCAATAGCATCGGCACGAGAACAATCAAGTTGCCGAGCAGGATGGTTCCGATGGCCTGCCACCAACTCATGCCGCCGGCGATGAGGCCGGACGCGAGCATATAAGTCGGGATGCACACGCTCATTCCGACCCACAACGACGCGTAATTGTAAGCGCCCCAGGTGCGCCGGTTTTGTGGAATGGGAGCGAGGTCTTCGTTATAGAGCGCGCTGTCTCGTATGTTGGCGGGAGGCACCGGATCATAATAACCCGGTTACGGTTTTAACCGATGTCTCGGCGACCTTGCCGCTTGTGACAACATCGAGCGTCGAAGCGGATCGGTCGTCCGATATTTCTGGCTCGCAAACGGTTGCACATGGATCAAGAGCCCCTTGTAAGAATGCGTGGTAGGGTTTATCCGTGAAGGCAACTGGGGCGTATCTATCGGATACGCTGAACTCTCAGGTCGACACTTGGCTGGTCAATGGTCAGGCGGCACACGGACGATCCTGAGCTAGCGCCGACGCGGGTATTATCAAACGAGGAGACACGTGAGCCTCGAAGAAGCCATTCTGGAAAAAGTCCGCAGTCTTCCAGCGGCGAAGCAAGAGGAAGTGCTGCGCTTCGCCGACGGATTGCAGAAGCGAGGTCCAGTCAGAATGGCCGGGTCCCGCGATCGAAGCCGTGAGATGGTGTGGATTAAGGAGAATCGCGGCGACTATTCGTATCAATGGGTCGTCGTGGAGGGTGAACGGTTGATTGCCCTGACGCGGACGCACACAAGGTCTTTGCCGCCGCCAAAGCCATGGGCATCGAAGTTCCTTTTTTGGTACACATTCTTTCGGACGATCCGCAGCCGTTTGTTCCGGGTTGGCAGCATGCCGCTATCGCTCAACTTCGACGTTTCACATCGCTATGCGTCCGCCGTTGGCATTGAGATTCCAAAAGGCCTCAGCGTTTTCGGACGGTAGCGGGCTCGTTTGTGGCGCATGAACATGCGGTCACACTACATACACTCGGCATGGAATTTTCGGCGGTCGTCTATTTCGCTCAAGACTCGGCTTTCAACAGGAATTTCGTCGGTCGATCTTTTTGGCTTGACCGCCTTCGCATCGGGATCATCGACTATGATCGAACGCTTTTTCTGAGCGCTTACGACTCCTAGCTGCGCAGTTCTTCGATCCGGCACTGGAGATGGTTATTACTACTGGCTTGACCATCCTTCTTGATCTATCTTGTCTTCAGGTCCGGCTACGGTTTTAACTGATGCTACCCTTGCGGCGTGCGGCTGCGGCTACGCTCATCCGAATGGGCGCTCATCGTGTACTTCTCTTATGTCGCGGTTGTCTCTCTCTTTTTTCCACTTACTACTAGTTTGAAGTACCCGGCCTTTATCGCGGCCGCGGGCGCCGGCTTAATTATCGTGCTATTCGCATTGTGGGACCAATTGCGAGGATCGATTGTTTCGAGCATGGCGCGAGACTGGCTCCCGCTGCCTCTAACTCTCCTCTCTTATCGCGAGATGAACTGGTTCACAAAACCGCACGTGGGACATTCGCTGGAGCACGCCTGGATCGTTTGGGATCGCTGGCTCCTCAATGAGCGCGGGGTCCGAGCCATGATCGAATCGGCAGACTGGGTCGGGCCGGGGTTTCTGGAGTTGTGTTATCTGCTGGTGTATGCCGTCGGTCCGTTTGTGGTGGCGATTCTTTATGTGTATCGCCGCCGGGACCTGGTGGATCGCGTGCTGCTCATATATTTGGGCGGAACGCTCTTAGCGTATGGATTGTTTCCTTACTTTCCGTCGGACCCGCCGCGCGTGGTATTCGAAGGCGTGGACCTGCCGCACGTCACTACCGTGCTGCGCCGTTTGAACCTGGCGATTGTGGGCGGGGTGGGAATCCACTCGAGTGTTTTTCCGAGCGCGCATGTATCGTCGGCATTTTCGGGGGCGTGGGGCCTGCTTATTTTCTTGCGAGAACGGCGGTGGGTGGGATGGGGAATGCTGATTTACGCCGTGAGCGTGTCGGTAGCGACCGTTTATGGGCGGTATCACTACGCAGTCGACGCGGCGGCTGGATTCGCGATTAGTCTGGCGGCATTGCTGGCCGCGGGGGCGATCGCGAAAAGAGATCGATTCCCGCTCGCGTAACCGGGCGTAGTTGCCGACGGCGGTCTCCATTCGAGAGTTTGATCATTTCGCCGCACGGACGCCGCCAAAGAAGGCCAGCGTGCGTCCGCTTGCGGCGGTGCTGGCCACACGCGTGCACCGGAGAACACCATGGCCACAGTCACTCCAACTACTCGGCCGCCGATGCCCGGCTCGGAACTCTTCATTCATAACATCGACTCCGCGCCCGCCTATTGGTGGCTGGACGACCTTTGGATTATCCTCGCGGATGCCAAGGACACGGGCGGCCGCTTGTCCATGATGGAGGAGTTACTGCGGAAGGACTCGGGCCCAGGGCCGCACAAACACACCTGGTCCGACGAAACTTTCTACATGCTCGACGGTGAAATTACCTTCCTGATCGGCGACGCAGTCAAGATCGCGCGAACCGGCGATTTCCTCATGGTCCCGCGCAATACGCGGCACGCCTTTCGCGTCGACACCAAGACAGCGCGCTTCCTCAACGGATACACGCCCGCCAGCCTTGAGGCGTGCATCGTGGAGTGGGCGATGCGGGCAACCGAACGCGTTCTCCCGCCGAAGAATGTTTCCCCGATTATCACGATGACCCCTGAACTTCTGAGCCGGTACGGTATGGACATGTTGCCCGGCCCCGATCCTCTGCGTCCTGCGCGCCACTAGTCCGCGCAAGCCGAATCCAAGACGTAGGCGATTGTGGACGTGGGCGCGAACCACGGAGGTGTAATTCTTTTTCAATGGCCGGATCCTGAAGAGCGAGGCCGGCGCCGTCGCCCAAGTTACCTTGGTGGATCGCGTGCTCCTCATATATTTGGCCAGTGAGTTGGATGGGGAATGTTGATTTACGCCCTAAGCGTAATCGGTGGCGGCCGTGTTTGGGAATTATCACGACGCGGTCGACGCGCTGGCGGCATTCGCGGTCAGCCTGCCGGCATTGCCGCTGGCCGTCATGTTTGCGAGAAGGGACCGCAAGATTGGTGCAATGCTAAACTGATGTTGGCAAGGTAGTTTTAGCCTCATTTATTCCCCGGTCGTCTAATGGTAGGACAGCGGCCTTTGGAGCCGTGAATCGTGGTTCGAATCCATGCCGGGGAGCCAACCAATTGAAAAATAAGGACTTAAGTGGCCGCTTTGAGAGGCTGTACCGATGATCGGTACAATTCACCTCTATGGAAGCTCACAAAGGGCTGATTTTGTACAAGCGTCACAACGCCACGTGCGCGGTGCAAAGCCTTCGGATTTCGGCCAAGGCGAAGCGGTTCTGGATGGAGTGCGACTGTCAGATCTGGATCGTCGGGAAGATGCCCACGGGTGAAATCGTTGCACGACAACCCACGGGATGCACGAACCTCAAGAAGGCCGAGGCTTTTCGAGCGGCGCATATCGCGCAATACGCGAGGCAAGCGAGGAGTGATGCCGTTCACGGAATCACAATCGCCGAGAGCATCGAGAAGTACATCAAGTCTCGTGAACATGAACTAAGCGAAAAGACGCTCGCCCAGCACCGGCTCCTTCTCGGCCGACTCAGGACGTTTTGCGAGACACCAACGCGCTTTACATGAGCGATCTCACCGTCGATCTCTTGGAGACCTTTAAGACCGACGGCTTGCCTGAGACGATGGCGAACACGT
>JBEKUT010000452.1:0-5930 GCA_049514735.1 Bryobacteraceae bacterium | reverse complement strand
TGAGAAGTTCCAGGTTTTCGCGATCAATTGCGCGCATCTTGGGTGCCCGGTGCGTTGGTTCCCGCAATCGGGATTGTTTATGTGCCCGTGCCACGGTGGCGTCTATTATTCCGATGGCTCGCGCGCGTCCGGACCTCCGGAGCGAGGGCTGTTTGAATATCGCTACAAGGTGGAGCAGGGCAATTTGTTGATCCAGGCGGGCGAGATGCCGACTACCGGTGCTCCCACCGCGCGCCTTATAAACATCTCGGCCGGTAAATCGCCATGCGCTTGATCAAGCAAGTCGGAGACTGGCTCGATGCGCGGCTTCAACTCGCCACGCCGATCCGGAATAATATCTTTGAGCACCGGGTCCCGCGGAGAACGGCGAGTTGGGCCTACGTCTTTGGTAGCGCCGCGCTGACTGTGTTCGGTCTCCAAGTTGTCACCGGCATTCTTCTCGCACTTCTTTATGTGCCCTCCGCCGGAGAGGCTTGGAACAGCCTGCAAGTCCTCAATCATCAGGTCACACTCGGATGGTTCGTTCGCGCGCTGCACGGCTGGGGATCGAATTTCATGGTCGCGATCGTTCTGATCCACATGGCGCAAGTTTTCCTTTTCGGAGCTTACAAATTTCCCAGAGAGCTGACGTGGGTAATCGGTATCTTCCTATTGCTGATGACACTCGGAATGGCTTTTACCGGCCAGGTGCTGCGATTCGATCAGGACGCCTACTGGGGGTTGGGTATCGGGGCATCGATTTCAAGCCGCATACCAGTGCTGGGGCCATGGATCGTGAATCTCTTGTTGGGCGGACCGATCATCGCGGGCGCGACTCTTTCACGCTTCTTCGCATTGCACGTATTTGTGATTCCGGGATCGCTGATCGCATTTGTCGGCCTGCATCTGTTCTTGGTGTTGAAGCTCGGAATCAACGAATGGCCGATGCCGGGACGCATCGTTCGGCGCTCCACTTACGTGCAGGAATATCACGAACTGACTCACAAAGACGGCATTCCGTTTGTGCCCGGCGCGATTGTCAAGGATATGTTTTTCTCGGGTTTCATCCTTCTGGCGGTCGCCGTTTGCGCCGTCTATTTCGGCCCGTTCGGACCGAGCGGGCAGCCCGATCCAACGATTATCCAGACAGTTCCCAAGCCGGATTATTTTTTCTTATGGCTTTATGCGGTGCTGTCTCTGCTGCCGCCGTCGATGGAGACTCCGGCGCTATTGATTGGTCCGGTGATCGCACTGGGCGTGCTTCTGGCGCTCCCGTTTTTCTCCGGGGAAGGCGAGAAGAGCTGGAGACGTCGTCCTATAGCGGTCCTTACGATTCTGCTCGCAGCGGTGGCGCTGGGTACCTTCACACATCTGGCTGGATATTCGCCGTGGAGTCCGGTGATGGATGCGTGGAGTGGCGAGACCATCCCCATGCAGTACGTTAAAGGGCACACCGCCCTGGAGCGGCAAGGGGCGCTCGTGTTTCAAGTGAAGCAATGCCACAACTGCCACGCGCTGGGCGGCGTCGGAGGAGAGCGCGGGCCGGCGCTGGACCGTGTCGCCGTGGAACTGACGCAGGATCAACTGATCCGCCAGGTAATTCAGGGCGGCGGTAACATGCCGGCCTACGGGAAAAACTTGAGTCCCTCGGAGACCACCGCGCTGGTGACGTTTCTCGAGACGCTGCACCCGGCCGGTCTCGCGCCGGCGCGTGACGCTTCCCGCGCGGCTGAATCTGAGGCGCGCCCGTAGCCATGCTCCAGATGTTCTCCGCTTGGCGGTTCGCCGCGTTGATGATGGGACTGTTCGCACTATGGATCGTAGTTGGCTCTCCGCTCGCCGCGATGGATCATCATTTGCTCACGGCACACATGGCGCAGCACTTGCTGTTGATGACAGTAGCGGCTCCACTGATTTTGCTGGGAGCGCCGGCGATCGCTTCGTCGCGCGTGGCTGGACGCATAGCTAGTCACCCTGTGTTTTGTTGGCTCGCCGGGACGGTCACCGTAATCGGTTGGCATGTTCCCGCACTTTTCGAACTAGGGATGCGAACGGGCTATTGGCATGCGATCGAACATGCGTCCTTCTTCGCCGCCGGGCTTTTGTTCTGGTTGCCCGTAATCCCGCCAAGCCTCGCGGCGTGGCCACGTTGGAACATTCCTCTCTACCTTTTTCTGGCTACGTTACCGTGCGACGCGCTTTCGGCGTTTCTTACGTTTTGCGGACGCGTCGTCTACCCGCACTATGCGTCTGTCCATCGCATGTTCGATATTTCGCCTCTCGGAGACCAGGAGATCGCGGGCGCGTTGATGTGGGTTTGGGTGACGTTTGCCTATCTGGTTCCGGCAGCCGTGGTGACCATGCAGATACTCTCGCCGCAACGGCGTCCTCTGAACGCCGAGGCCATCTGAAAACGGCGGTTATGTTACCGGCCCCGGATTGAAAGGAATGAGGGCGTTCCCGAGGCCCCAATGCTCCGCCCAGGTTTTACGCCCGGAAGCCACCTCGAGTATCTTAAGGAACAGTACCCACCCGAGTTGCTCAATGGTACTCGCTCCCGTAGCAATGGGACCGGCATCCACGTCGATGAGATCGGGCCATTTTTCGGCGAGCGCCGTGCGCGAGGAGACCTTGATTACGGGCGCGAGCGCAAGTCCATACGGCGTGCCTTCACCGGTCGTAAAAACGTGAAGGTTCATGCTGGCGAGTTGCTGGGTTCCACAGATAAAATCGCTCGCGGGCGTGGCTGCAAATACGAGTCCTTTGGAGGTGACTTTTTCGCCGTGAGTCGCTACCGCGCGGATGGCGGTGCTGCCGGATTTGACGATGCTGCCTAGAGCCTTTTCGACGATGTTCGCAAGCCCGCCGCGCTTGTTTCCGGGAGTGGTGTTCGCGCTGCGGTCCGCGCCGCCGGCGGCGAGGTATTCGTCGAACCAGCGCATTTCGCGGATCAGGGCGCGCGCAACCTCGGGAGTTTCCGCGCGCGGAGTAAGAAGATGAATCGCGTCGCGCACCTCGGTGACTTCGCTGAAGAGAACCGTGGCGCCCGCGCGCACCAGCAAGTCGGCCGCGTATCCGGCCGCGGGGTTGCACGTCAACCCGGAAAACGCATCGCTACCGCCGCATTGCAGTCCGACTACCAATCCTGAGGCCGGGCTTGTGGTTCGCACCCGGCGGTTCAACTCCTCAAGACGCCTCTCGGCAGCCGTCAGAATCGCCGCGACCGAATCGCTAAATCCGCGCTGATCCTGAAGCCGTATGATGCTGCGATTCTCAAGTATCGGAAGGTCGCTCGCAAACAGGCGCGCCGGTTGCAATTTCTCGCAGCCCAAGCTGACCGTCAGCGGAATTCCACCGATGTTCGCATGCTGCGAGATGTGGCGCAGGGTTCGAATGGGGATCGCGGCTCCGGGAGCGTCAATGGCAACACCACAGCCGTAGGGATGCGTAATGGCGACGGCATCGTCGACGTTCGGATACCTGGGCAGCAGTTCGGCCTTGATGCGGCGGACGGCGAACTCCACAGTCGGAGCGACGCATTGCACAGTAGTCGCCAGCCCCAGGATGTTGCGGGTACCGTACGATCCATCGGGATTCGGATAACCCTCGAACGTGTAACCGTCGAGAGGGGGAAGAGGCTCCGGGACCTCGGTTGCGAGGGGCAGATCGGCCAACGGCGGCGGTGCGGGAATGTCGAGCATCTCCTCGCGCACCCACGATTGGGCCGCGATGAGTCGATTGGCGAGCCCGATGGTGTGGCCATAACGAATGACCGGTTCGCCGGGTTGGTGCTCACGGAGTGCGATTTTGTGAGCCTGCGGAATGTGACCCTCGGAGGTGCGCAGACCATCGGGGGAAACGACGACTGCGACGGTATCGCGCGGATGAACTCGGATATACATTCGTCCTACTTAATCAACGCATGCGCCAGGAAGACGAGGCCCAGTCCCGCAAAAGCCGAGATTAATTTCATGACGCTCCAGGACTTTAGCGTTTGAGAAACCGTCATGCCGAAATATTGATTCACCAGCCAGAAACCGGAATCGTTTACATGCGACCAGGCCGAGCCGCCGAGGCATAAAGCCAACACCAGGAGATCGGGGCTGTAGCCGGAAACGCCTTTAACGATGGGCGCGACGATGCCCGCCGCGGTTATGATGGCGACGGTTGCCGAACCTTGCGCGATTCGCATGGCGCTTGCCACCACGAACGCCACCAGAAGAGGGGAAATACTTGATGTCATGAGCAAGTGGCCGGCATACGCACCGACGCCGGAGTCGACGATGATTTGCTTGAACGCGCCGCCCGCGCCCATGATACACAACAGCGCGCCCATGGGAGCAAGCGATGCCGCAGCCATTCGTGAAGCCTCGGCGGGCGACATTCCGCGCCGGATGCCGAAGAAATAGATGGCTGCGAGCGCGGTGATCGTGAGCGCGGTAAAGGGATGGCCCACGAAAACAGCGGCTTGCCGGAACGGTACGTTCCACAGCGTAGCGAGGGTAGCGCCGAAGATCAGCACGACGGGAAGGATCAGTAAGAGCACGATCATCGGCAGCGGAGGTAAGGGGCGGCGATCGTTCCGTTCAGTTGTTTCCACCGCTGCCGCTTCGGCCGGAATGTAAATGCGGCGGGCGATCCAATGTCCGTAGGTAATGCCGCCGAGAATTGCCGTGGGAATCGATACCGCCAGACCCCACAATATCGTGTGGCCAAGATCCGCGCCGAAGAGTTGAGACGCGGCGGCGGGCGCGGGATGCGGAGGCACCAGCGAATGGATAATGGTCAGTGCCGAGGTCATGGGCAGCGCATAAAACAGGATCGATCTGCGGGTTTCACGGGAGAGGCTTAAAGCGAGCGGCGCCATTACGACGAAACCGACTTCGAAGAACAAGGGAAGACCTACCAAAAACGACGCCACCAGCAGCGCCCATGCGGCGCGGTCTTTGCCGAACTTCCCAATGAGCCAGTCGGCCAGAACGCGGCCGCCTCCCGAATCTTCCAGGAAACGGCCGATCATAGCACCCAATCCGACAACGACGGCGATGAAACCAAGAGCGTCGCCGAAGCCAGTCTGTATGGATTTGAGCACGCGTTCCACGGGCATCCCGGCGGCCAGGCCGAGGATCATGCTGGATATCAGCAATGCCAAAAACGCGTGCAGTTTCACCCACAGGATGAGAACCAGGAGAATTACGATAGAAGCGATCGTGCTCGCGAGAATGAAGCCAGGTGCTTCAGACAAGGTGCGGAACCACGAACGGCTTGCGATAAACCCTTGTGGCGAGCTGGTTCGCTTCGGCGTCGTTTACGCAGGTCATCGTGGCCGGATCGAAGTTCACCGACCGTCCCAGACGATACGAGATGTTGGCCAGATGCACGAGCACGGTTGACGCGGCGCCTTCCTCCACCTCGCAGTTGAGCATCTCGCGCTTGTGCGCGCGAACCGCATCGATGAAGTTCTGAAAGTGCGTATCGCTTTTCGTCGCGGTTGGCCCGGGCTGATGTTCCTCGCCGATGTAGCTTATGTAGCGATTGTAGTGGTCGAAGACGACATAGCCCTTTGAACCGTAAAACAGGTTGCCGACGGTCCCATTGCCTTCCGCGCCGGAAACCGGATTGGGGTACTCGCGATTCGTGATCCAGTGGCGAACCTCGAACTCCAGCATCTTCTTTTTGCCGTTCTCGTTGAACTCGAAGGCGGCATTCAGAGTGTTCGGCGTTTCCTGGTCGTCGTCAAACATGAAGTGTCCGCCGATGGCGCTAACTTTGGTGGGAAATTTGACGCCCAGCCCCCAACGAGCCTTGTCCATCTCGTGGATACCCTGATTGCCGATGTCCCCGTTGCCCGTGTCCCAGAACCAATGCCAGTTGTAATGGAAGCGATTCTTCGTAAAGGGACGCTGCGGAGCCGGGCCGGTCCACAGATCGTAATCGACTCCGGCAGGGAT
>JBEKUT010000451.1:0-5972 GCA_049514735.1 Bryobacteraceae bacterium | reverse complement strand
CACAACGACGATCCGAATGTGAATCACTTCATTCGCGAACCCGGGCATATCGAGTATGCGGGAAAGTGCGGCCTCGGCGTTTACGACATGGCCAAGATCCAGGTGACGGAGATCGAAGCGTGATCCTGGTTCTTGCGGCAATTCTGCCGGCTCTGGCAGCGGGGGATGCGGGCGCCGACGGGGCTGTGAAGCTGCCACCTCCGCGAGTGCAGTATCGCGCCGACGAAGCTTCGGCGAGCACCGCGCCGTGGATCGATGCGAACGGTTGGCAAATTCTCAGAACGCCGGGCAAACATTATCTCTACAACGTGCCGGCCAACAGTGCGGCGCTTGCGGCAGCCGAGGCGTTCGCGTATGGCGCGGACGCGGTGGTGCACACCGATGCGGCGGGCACGGCGGCATTTCATAAGATGCTCGATTTTTTGCGGACCGTGCCGGACGCCGATCTTCCGGTGATGGCCAACTTCGGAATTATCGACGATGGGTCCGATGAGACCGGCGAGTTGATGAACCTGATGGCTCGTCATAATCTGCTTTATAAGATCGTGCCAGCGGCCGATCCGCGTCTCGATTTGAATATCAAGCTGGGCACGAAAGAATTTCCACTAGAGCAGGCTGCCGATCCGAGCTTTTTGTCGCACAAGTTACGGGCGCAGTTGGGGGATGAGAAGCGGCTGCTGCGTGTTTATGGGAGCGAGGTTGTGATCGCGCGGTTGTTAGGCGATGGGGAGCACGCTCGGGTGCACATTTTGAATTATTCGAATCGGCCGGTGCCGGGGTTGCGCGTGCGGGTGCTGGGCGCGTATGCGCATCAAGCGGTGAAGGCGTTTTCGAAGCCGGATATGAAGTTGCAGGACGTCTCGGTGGGGGACGGCACAACGGAGTTTACGGTGCCGCAGATGAGTACTTATGTCGTGGTGGATTTGACAAAGTGATATGAGTAGTTCGCGTCCCAAGCTCGCGGCCGTCATAACGGTTTACCGGAAGTATTCGCACGCGCAGCATATCGTCGACCGTTTCCTTTATGGTTACGGCTGGCACGGCACGCATCATCATCCCGAGATGGATCTGGTTTCGCTTTATGTCGACCAGATTGGCGACGACGATCTGAGCCGCAGCCGCGCGCAACAATTTCCAACGATGAAAATGTATCCCACGATTGCCGAAGCTCTGACGTTGGGCGGAAGCAAGCTGGCAGTGGATGGAGTGGTGGTGGTCGGCGAGCACGGGAATTATCCGCGCAACGAAAAGGGTCAGACGAAGTATCCGCGCTGGGAATTTTTCGAGCAGATCGTCAAAGTATACAAGGACAGCGGGCGATCGGTTCCGATGTTCAACGACAAACATCTTTCGTGGAACTGGGATTGGGCGAAGCAGATGTACGACACGTCGCGCGAGATGGGTTTCGCGTACATGGCGGGCTCGAGTTTACCGGTGACGTGGCGCATTCCATCGGTCGAGATGCCGCTGGGATCGAAGATTCGCGAGGCGCTGTGCGTCTGCTACGGCGGCGTGGACAGCTACGATTTTCACGGGCTGGAGACAATTCAGTGCATGGTGGAGCGGCGTCGCGGCGGCGAGAGCGGCGTGAAATGGCTGCAGGCGTATCGCGGGGATAAATTTTGGGACGCAATGAAGGATGGCGTGTGGCCGCGCCGGTTGATGAATGCGGCGCTATGCCGGAGTCACACATTGACGCCCGCGCGGGCCGGGTTCAACGATATTTTTCCGAATGACGACGACATGCGGCGTCTGGTGAACGATCCCGTGGCGTACCGGTATGAGCATGAAGACGGGTTGAAATGCACCATGCTGCTGCTGGGCGGGCTGGTCAAAGATTTCAATTTTGCGGCCGAGGTGGAAGGCATGCGCGAACCATTTTCGACGCAAATGTATTTGCCGATGCCCGATGGCCGCACGACACTGGCAAGCTTCTTCAGCCCGCTGGTAAACAATTTCGAAAAGATGTATTTGACCGGGAAGGCGACGTATCCGATAGAGCGGACGCTGCTCACGACTGGGCTGACGGCGGCGGGCATGGAAAGCCTCTATCGGAAGCAGGAGCGGTTTGAGACGCCGCACCTCGCGGTCAAGTATCAGCCGGTGAAGGAATCGACGTTTGAGAGGGCATGATGTTAACCAGGCGTAAATTCCTTCAGACTACTGCCGCGGCGCTGCCGCTGTTGGGCGCGGAAGCGCAGCCGAAGCGGGTCGCGATCATCACGACCATCTATCGTATTCAATCGCACGGGCAGCATATCGGCGACCGCTTCATCGTCGGATATCCATACGCGGGCGCGTGGCACAAGCCGAATACGAAGGTCGTGTCACTTTATGTCGATCAGCATCCCGATGGCGATCTGAGCGTCGACCGGGCGCGGGAGTTTGGATTCCAGGTCTATCCGACCATCGCGGAAACGCTGCGCTGCGGCGGCGACAAGCTGGCAGTCGATGCGGTTTTGATTATCGGCGAGCACGGCAATTATCCGCGCAATGATAAGGGCCAGATCCTGTATCCGCGCTTCGAATTTTTCGAGCAGTGCGCGAAAGTGTTTGAACAGGATGGGCGCGCGGTCCCGGTCTACAACGACAAGCACCTTTCGTATAGCTTCGATAAAGCGAAAGCGATGGTGGAGACGTCGCGGCGTCTGAAGTTTCCCATGCTCGGCGGATCGTCGCTGCCGGTGACGTGGCGATTGCCGGAGTTGGAACTGCCGCTGGGATGCCATATCGAGGACGCACTGCTGATTGGCGCGGGCGGATCGGATGCCATGGATTTCCATGCGCTCGAAGCTTTGCAGTGCATGGTGGAGCGGCGCGGGCATGGCGAAACGGGCGTCCGCGCGGTGCAAATGGTCGAAGGCGATGCGGTCTGGAAGGCCGGTGAAGACGGGCGATGGTCGAAGGAATTGCTGACCGATGCGCTTTCCCGCAGCGACACTCCCATGGGAACGGGCGATACGGAAAGCAGGCCGGAAGATCTGGTGTCGTCGGGCCAGTTGCCGAAGATCGTGAAAAATCCGGCTGCTTACTTCATCGAATACAACGACGGATTCAAGGCCACGTTGCTAATGCTGGACGGCGGCTTGAAAGATTTCAATTTTGCCGCGCGCGTCAGGGGAACGCCGGGCGTACAATCGACGCAGTTCTTCCTGTCGCCGGAGCCTAACGTGACGTATTCGGCTTGCCTTGCGCATGGAATCGAGAAAATGTTTGAAACAGGCGTTGCGCCTTACCCGATCGAGCGGACCTTACTGGTGAGCGGCATTTTGGAAAGCTGTCTGACGTCGAAAGTGCAGAATCACGCGAGGCTGGAAACGCCGCACCTGAAGGTGGCGTACCGGGCGCCCGCCGAATCGGTGTATTGTCGAGTTTAGGAGTTGCCGGGAGGCTGACATGATTACTCGCAGAAAATTGTTTCAGAGCGGTGGAGCGCTTGCGGGCTCCGCTTTACTACAGGCAGCGCCCGCTTCTTCGACGATGCAGCTCGGGCCGAACATTTACGAGTCGATCGGCGTCACGCCGATCGTGAATTGCCGCGGCACTTTCACCATCATCACCGGATCGCAGACGCTGCCGGAAGTGAAAAAGGCCATGGATGAGGCGTCACGCCACTACATCAATCTCGACGAGTTAATGAACGGTGTGGGTGCGCGGCTCGCCGAGTTGACGAAGGCCGATTGGGGGATCGTGACGGCGGGTTGCGCGGCCGCGCTCACGAACGCCACACTGGCCTGTATCGCCGGCACGAATCCGGAGAGAATGCAACGCATCCCGAAGCTGGATGGCATGAAGAATGAGGTGATCATTCCGAAGCATTCGCGCAATGTTTACGATCACGCTGTTCGCATGCCCGGTGTGGACATTATCGAAGTGAGCACGGCCGAGGAACTGGAGGCGTCCATCAATCCACGCACGGCGCTGATCATGATTATGGCGTCGCCGCGCGCCGAGAGCGGCCCTCTTTCGACGGAAAACGTTTGCCGCATCGCGAAGACGCGCGGCGTTCCGACCATCGTGGATGCGGCCGCGGAGACGCTCACGATTCCGAACAAATATCTGAGCCTTGGAGCGACCATGGTCGCTTATAGCGGCGGTAAATGTCTGCGCGGGCCGCAATGCGCGGGGCTATTGCTGGGGCAAAAAGATCTGCTCCAAGCCGCTTGGTTCAACAGCGCCCCGCATCATGCGTTCGGGCGATCGCTGAAGGTCGGCAAAGAAGAGATCATGGGCATGCTCGCGGCGGTCGAGATGTGGACCAAGCGCGATCACGACGCCGAGTGGCGGACGTGGCAATCCTGGCTGGACGCGATTGGAGAGCACGTCACTTCGATCCCCGGCGTGACTACTGAGATTCTGAAGCCTGAGGATCTGTCGAACTACGCGCCGCAGTTGCGGATCAAGTGGGATGGCGCGGCGCTGGGCATCACGGGGAAAGAAGTGGAGGAGACGCTCGCGAATGGGCGGCCGCGGATACTGATTGGCGGCTCCAGCGGGGTACGTCCCGACGATATGGCGAGCTCGGTCACCATCATGCCGTACATGATGATGCCGGAGGATCACAAGATCGCTTCGCAGGCGCTGTATGCGGTGCTCTCGAAGCCGCCTAAGTTTGAGAATCCGGTGCGGCCTTCGGGCGAGCCTTCGACCGTTGCCGGCAATTGGGATTTACGGATCGATTTTGCATTGGGCTCGGCGAGCCACAAGCTCACCATCATTCAGAGTGGTAAAACGCTGACGGGCTTTCACGAAGGCGAGACGGTTGGCGGCGATGTTCACGGCGTGATCTACGGCAATCAGGCACACTTCCAGAGTCACCATCCGATTCAGGGCACGGCGATCAGCTACCATTTCACGGGCGTCGCGGATGGCGATCGAATGAGCGGTGAACTCAACATGGGCGAGTACGGGCCGGCCAAATGGACAGCCATGCGGCGCGGGTAAAATGTTCGTGAGGGGCCGTGATGAGAATAGCTGTATGCACTTCGTTCTTGTCCATGGCGTTGGCCTTCGCGGCCACGCCCGTCGCGCCGATTCGTCCCGATCCGCATGAGCTTGCAACCGCGGGCGTGCAGCCCGTCACTACGCCCGCCGAGCGAACCGCGGCTTTGTCGCTGCTCGAGCGAGCCAAGCAAGACAGCGACATGTTTATAGCTGGAACTCCGCCGTTCGAGCTCAGTGCCTCTTTTAATGCGAGCGGCAATGTGACATTCACGGGTCCCGGCGAAAGCACCGACTCGTGGGTATCGGGCCGAAGCTGGCGCTGGACCGCGAGCCTCGCCAGTTATTCTCAAACCCGCACGGGCGCTGGTGGCAAGGTGTACGACGACAAGCCCATCTCGCAAGTTCCCATGCGTTACCAAATGCTGCGTGGAGCCATTTTCGCTCCCATCCGGATGAGCACGTCCACCGCCGCGATTCGCAGTGTCACGGTGGAATCGAACGGACGTCCGGCAACGTGCTTGCTTTTGGCGAGGGCCGGTCTGCCTCCCTCGACGGCTCGCGCGTGGGAAGAGACCGAGTATTGCATCGACAATGCATCGGGCCTGCTGATTATTTACTCGGAAGCTCCCGGCGTTTACGTGTTGTACGGCTATGGCCAGAATCTTCAATTCCATGGACGAGTGGTGCCGGACCACATCACGATTTATAGCGGAGGTGCGGAGGTCTTGGACGCGCTGCTTACGATCAAAGACTCTTCCGTGGACGCGGCTCAATTGGCGCCGACGGAGCAGATGCTGGCCAATGGTCCCGGTGTGGCGATGATGTACGCGATGCGGTTCCCTGTGAATGTTCCCTCGCAGGTGGACAGCAACATGATTCAGCCGGTGATCGTTCACGCTACGCTCGATCAGGCGGGGAGGGCGCTGGAAGAAGAAGTGACAATGGCGTCCGATCCGTCGCTTGCGCAGGCCGCGATGGATGCGGTCAAGAACGGGGCATTTTCACAGACGGGGTCTCCGCAGCGGGAC
>JBEKUT010000450.1:0-6009 GCA_049514735.1 Bryobacteraceae bacterium | reverse complement strand
CACTCCGTTGAAGAACATGTCTAAATGGGGCGACCGCTCCCTGCCGGTCACGGCTCGGTTACGGTCGAAATTCTTCATCACCTTGGGTGGCCCGCAGGGCCATGGGCACTCCGTTGAAGAACATGTCTAAATGGGCCAACCGCTCCCTGCCGGTCACGGCTCGGTTACGGGAATGGGAACGGAACGGGAACGGAATGGGAACGGGGGCGGTACTAATGCGTCATGGCGTAGACGACGTAGTTGACGCCGATACGAATGCCCAAGGCAGAATACTTTTCGGGATATTGCGGATCGTCGGCCCACTCCCAGGAATCGCCGATGTCGGAGTTAAAGGACATGGCGACCATGACGCGCTGGCGATCGTCATAGATGCCGAGCCAGTGGGGGATCTGACCGTCGGCCCGGTAGGTTGTGCCGCGTCGGAGGGCCCACTGACCGGGGATTTGGTAACGGTCGTCGAGATCGTAGACGGTATGAAAAATCGAATCGGCGTTGTCCATCTCAACGATGGGGCGGTCCGGAAAAACGAGCTTCATGCTCTCTTCGAAGCGGTCGAACTCTTCGGTGCCCCAGAAATCGTCGAGCATCAAGAAACCGCCGCGCAGCAGATATTCGCGCAGGGCTTTGGCTTGGCGGTCCGTCAATTTCCAATCGCCCATTTCGCCGGCGTTCATCCAGGGCCAGTTGAAAACATCGTCGCCATCGTCGAGGTTGACGGGCTGCTCAATGGAGCGGGTGTGGACGCGCGTGAGACGGCGCAGGGCGGCTGCAAAATGGCGGTCGGCGCGAGGATAGTCCTGGGTCCAACTGGTGCCGCCTTCAGTCCAGTCGGAAGATCCCGAGAATCGAAAATGGCGGCCGAACCTGGCATTGGGGTGGGGCGGATACATGAGCCGCGCGAAGATCCACTCGGTTTTCTCCTGCCAGTCGGGCGGTCTTTCGACTACATCGTAAGGTTCCAGGCTGATATATTCGCGGAAAGGAAGCTGGAAAGCGAAGAGGGAGGCGAGAGCGAAAGCCGGTAGTGCGAACCGCCAATACTTCGTGCGGAAACCCATGGCTCTCTAATGGGGAGGATAACATCAATGGGGAGGTCGTACGGCGTACGCAGTACTGCGTACGGCGCACTGCGTACTGCGTTCCACGTACTAGGTGGCGGAAGAAAGCGTTGTTGGTTCGTCGACCGGTGTGATCGTGAGGATCGGCGCGAACACACCGGTAGGCGGTTCCTATAGCGGCGTGAGCCGCCGGAATCCTAATTCGCGAACTACTTGCTCACTCGGCACAACTGCTACTGAACGGCGTTTGCCCTTGCCGCATCGGATAGGGGTTTATCTCCGTTGCCATTTTCGGCTTCGGTTTCAGGCCAGGGTTCGTAAGGACCCCCTGTATATTGGTCCAAATTGTCGTCAGCCGACTCGGGAGGCTGTATACCCTGACTGCGTTCCAGGCGTTTGGCCCGTTTTTCTTCCTGACGTTCTTTCCTGGCTTGCTCTTTCTGGCGCTTCTTGAATGTTTGTGGTCCGCGTCCAGCCATGGTTTTCTCCTAAAGATGTGAAGGGCCGCATTCCCTCGAGTTCGTACGTCTCTATAGCGGTCCGTCAGACAGCGGAGCGGTCCATCCGGATAGCGGTGGCCGGAAGGCGCTCGTCTATGGAGGGGGCAAAGACATTACTAATGTAGCACTGTTGTACCGCGGAACAAATCAAAAGCGTGCAAAGTATTGTATTAAGAGGCTATTTTTAGTACTTAGGCTAGTACGCCGCGGGCCCGGAGGGCGTCGTCGATGATGGCCAGCAACTGCGAGCGGGTCAGTTCGAAACGCTCGCTGGAAGGCTGCACATCCTCGGTAACCACGGGCGCGCCAGGTTCCATGTGGGCGCGCGAGCTGACGCCATAGCGGGCGCGGGATTCGAACAACTTACGCACCTCTTCACGAGGCAGAGCTTTAGCGCCGCCCAGCATTTCCGCGACAAAGGTGATGCGAGCGAAATGCTCGACGGTCTCCATCCGGAAAAAAGCCTGGTAGACATCCTCTCCGTAACAGACGGCCCCGTGATTGGCCATTAAAATGGCGTCGTACTTGGGGATGTAGGGCAACATGCCGTCGGTGAGAGCCGGGGTCCCGGGAAGACCGTAATCGGCCAGAGGCACGCTTCCCAGTCCGATGATCACTTCCGGCAAGAGCGCCAGATTTAGGGGGCGGCCGGCGCAGGCAAATCCCGTCGCCGTCGGCGGATGGGCGTGCAGGACGCTGACCACGTCCGGACGCATGCGGTAAATGGTGAGGTGCATGGCGATCTCGGAGGTGCGGGCGCGCGTCCCCTCGATCTTGTTGCCTTCCATGTCGCAAATGATGAGATCGTCCACGCTCATCATGCCTTTGCAAACCGCTGTCGGCGTGCAAAGTACTGTGTTGTTGTCGAGTCGAATGCTGATATTGCCGTCGTTGGCCGCGATCCAGCCCTTTTGGAAGACCAGCTTCCCAATCTCGACGATATCGTGCTTTAACTCCGCTATAGATTTGGACATCCGGAAATTACGATTGTAGCAGTGGCTGGCCACCCCTGTTTCACCTTATAGAGACCGCGGGGGCTGGGCGAATGGTTACCCATGTTGTGTTACGGGAGGCGAAGGGCCCCTACAAGCCGAAAACGAACAGAGAGTGACCGGCTGCAATCGCAACCCGTTGCTTCCCATCGACCATGAATGAGACGGGATTCGCGGCGATTTGGCCGCCCGTCTGAAAATCCCACAGCGGTTTGCCGGTGGTCGCGTCGAGCGCATAGAAGTTGCCTTCGTTCGATCCGCCGAAGACCAGTCCGCCCGCGGTCGACATGACGCCGGCCCAGGGCGGCGAAAGAAGCTTGAACTCCCAGATTTGCTTGCCGGTGTCGGATTCAAGCGCCCTGATTGCACCGTACGCTTTGTCGCCATTCAGAGCGCGCTCGCCGCCCGCGCCGAAAAAAGTGCCTGGTTTGAAGTCGGCCTCGCTCTTGTAATAATAGGAGCCCATTGCACGCACCGGGACATAAAACATTTTCGTCACGGGACTGTATGAAGGACTGAACCAATTCGTTGCGCCTTGCAGACTTGGGTAGATGAGATTGCCTTGTTCGGTCGGCTCGGTGTTTGGCAGAACCAGCGGCCGTCCCTTGTCGTCGAGGCCTTTGGCCCAGGTCTGCTTGGCGTAAGGCGTGCCGAGAAGAAACTCGCCGGTCTGGCGATCGAGCAGGTAGTAGAAGGCGTTGCGATTCGCCATCGCGACCACTTTGCGAGGCTGCCCGCGCACGCCCATATCGAGCAGCACGGGGATCTCGGTGGCGTCCCAATCATGCACGTCGTGCGGGGTGAACTGGAAATGCCACTTGAGTTTTCCGGCGCTGGCATCGATGGCAAGGAGTGAACAGGTGTAGAGATTGTCGCCGGCGCGCGAATCGCCGTTCCAGTCGGGGCCGGGATTGCCGGTGCCCCAATAAATCAGGTTCGCTTCGGGATCGTAAGAGCCGGTCACCCAGGTGGGTCCGCCTCCGGTTTTCCAGCTATCGCCGGCCCAGGTTTCGTGGCCCGGTTCGCCTTCGGCGGGAATTGTCCAGAGACGCCAGACACGTTGGCCGGTCTTGGCGTCGTAGGCGTCGAGAAATCCGCGGATGCCGGCCTCGCCGCCGCTAATGCCAGTGACTATCTTGTTTCCGACGGCCAGCGGCGCGGCCGTGATGCAGTGACCGGTCTTGTTGTCTGCCACTGTCACATCCCATTTCACGACTCCGGTTTTTGCGTCGAGCGCGACTAAGTGGCTGTCGAGCGTGCCGAAGTAGACGGCGTCATCGAGAATCGCGACGCCGCGATTCACGCGTCCGAATCCGAGGGTCTTGATGTCCTTGGGCAACTGCTTGCGATAGGTCCACAGAGGGCGGCCGGTGCGCGCGTCGATGGCTTCGACGACGCTGGGCGGCTCCGAGATGTACATGATGCCGTCGACAACAATGGGCGATGTCTCGAACTCACCTTTTTCTTCGAGTTGATAGACCCATATTGGCCTTAATCCGGATACGTTTGTCGAATTGATCTGATCGAGCGCGGAAAATCGATAGGATTGATAATTGCCGGAGTAAGTCAACCAATTGGCAGGTTCCGAGGACGCCCTTACGATTCGTTCATAAGGGACTTGTGCGGGTAGAGATAATGACAGGACAAAAAAGATGGCTTTCATTGTTTTCCTTTCAGGCTGGAAAGCCATGCGACTAAGTCGTCAATGCCGGTATCGGGTAACTTGTCGCGGTAGGAAGGCATGGGAGATCTCGTAAAGTCTTTCTGGATGTCCGCGAGATCCTGCTTGCGGAAGGAATGGAAAGCGCCGGAGGGATCGCGCAGTTGGATGGTGAAGGTGTCCTCGTTGACGCGGATTCCCGAAACGGGGGCGCCCTCACGCGGACGGACTTGCACGAAGGCGAATCCATCCTGCACCGATGTTGCGGGATCGAGAATAGTGCGCCGCAGAAAGTCCGCGCTACGCACTGCGCCGATCTCGCTCAGATCGGGGCCGTAGCCAGTGGAGTGGCAGGCGGCGCAGCCGTTTACTTTGAACAAGGCGTTGCCGTGTTCGACATTGCCGGGCAACTTGGACGTGGTGGCGAGGGCGCTTAGCGACCGCACATAGGCGCTGACTTGAAAGATGGGCCGCTCGCCGAGAAACCAGAACGCGGGCATGCCGGTGTCCTCGGCTCCGTCGACGATCAGTTCGATTAGTTCCTGGCCGTTCGCGGCTTTGCGGAGTTTGGGTTTGGTTAGCGCGGGACCGCGTCCGCCGGTGCCGCCGATGCCGTGACACAAGGCGCACTGCGAATCGAAGACGCGTTTGCCGGCGGCGATATCGGTGGGCGTGGCTATGGTGAGCGGGTCGGGGGTCTGTGCCGGCGTGTCTTGTGTCTCCGCACATACGGCGGCGAGAAAACAGAAACACAACCATCTGTATGTCATCGGGTACATTCTACAATGCGGTGGCGCGGAGTCAGTCAAAGAATCGCTGGTGGTAGGAGAATGCGACTGACCTATTAACCCGAAGGCGGCGAAAGTCCGCGTGTTGGAGATTGATTAGGCAGCCACGTGGGGTGGGGCGGGACTCTCTCGTCAATCCGGGCGGAGCCGGCTAACAGCGATCTTCGTGCGGGAGACGTTTTCGGTACGTCGGCTGTGGCCACCACAAGTTCCGGAGGCGAATCGTCCGAATCGATGTGAATGTAATATTCGATCATGGCGAGCGACAAACGCTCCGACGTGTATACGAGCCGGTTGCCGGGACTGGACCAGCGGCCTCCGAAGCGAAACGCCCCTTCACCATCGAACGGCGTCCTTGCGTAGCGCTTCCGCAGAATACGATAAACGCGGGTCAACTAATGCCGCCGTAGGCGATCCTGCCCAGCAGGTTTTCTACGGCGCGGGCACCCGCTTCAGTGTCCATCACTTCGAGTGGAGCGCTCCCTCCCAGCGCCCGGTTGGCATGCTTCAGCCAACGCGACGCTCTGTCCTTGTCCCCGATGTAGTGCTTGGCCAGCGCAATGATGCGGGCCAGCCGGTAGATGCGGTCTGACTCATGCCTGGCGAGGCGGCCCTGCCTGCCGCGGCGCTGGAGGCTGCGCGGGAAAGGTTCAGGCTTTGAGAAAGGTCTTTAAGGGTTAGGTTGGCGGAGTCCAGGACGGAGTCCACCACTTCTTTGGGGAAGCCTTCGCGGATAGCGGAACGAAGATCGACGTCAGTGTTTAGCGCCCGGCCGAGAGCCGATTCTCCACCTAGCTCTGCGATGATGGCGTTCAGCTCGTCGACCATTCTGTCGTCAAGCATAGCGCCAACTGTCGCTATTTGCAAATACGATAGACTTACGTTAATAAAAGTGCCAGTTCTACGAATTAATCACACCGGGTCTCAAGTCGAGGCCATTTTCGAGAGCGACAAGCCGCGGCTCGTTGAAAGGCGGCCATTTTCGTTCGCGCTTTCGGAGCAGGACGAAGA
>JBEKUT010000449.1:0-11659 GCA_049514735.1 Bryobacteraceae bacterium | reverse complement strand
TAAAACCGAAAAAACACATATCAAAACAAGTACAAACAATATAAACAAACAACACCATATACCAATATCACAATAAGACTACTGCCGGATTCATCGAGTTTCGAGAAGAGAACATCCGAGACGATCTCGCCGTGATCGCGCGCGCCGCGGGATGCCAATATACGCCGCGGCGATCCCTGACTGTAATCGTAGACGTAAACTGCGTCGTCAAATCCGCATGGCACGTCGATGCCAACGTTGACCAGCAATCTGTCTGGGTCGCCGGGGGGCCGCGATGTCCTTACGTGATCGATTGAGCCGAAATTAGCCGGGCCATCAAACACGTTGTCACGGGGTGCGATAAGCCCGGCCTGTTGCACGGCATTCAGCTTCGGACTCAAATACGGAAACTCGGCGTCTAGAACCGCCTTCGACTTAGGGAGCTGAGTCTCAATCCAATCGCGAATCGCGGCGTGAAATGCGGCGGAACGTTCTCGAAATGCTTCCGATTTTTTCCAGAAATCCTGCGTGGTCAGGCTGTTCTGGCGAGCGGACTCGGTTTTAACTCGCTCCAGAGCCTCATCCTGCGCCACGCATTCCGCAGCCATCAACACGCTGACAAGAAGTATGCGGGACGCGGCCATGACATGAGAATATCAGAGCCGCGCCGCATTACTTTATCAGAGTAGTTTCAATTTGCGGCCGAACGCGGTTACCAAGAGCGCAAGACCGACGAACTCGACCGTCGCGGGTTCCGGTATTGAAGTGGCCAGCAGACCGATGGTATTTCCATCCGCATTGGCATAGAAACCGACGAGCTGATCCTGGTTGTTGATCCCGTTCAGAGTGGCGCCGTTGCCGGCTCCGGCGGCCGCGAGCGGATCGTCGATGCTCTGGAACGATTGCGTAGCGATGTTATAGAGAACGCCGTGGAACTGGCCCGAGCCATCCTGATAAGTGCCAACCGCGTAGCCGGTGTTGTTAATGCCGAAGAACTGGGTAGAGTCGCCGAATGCCTGGAAGAAGGAGAAAGCTCCGGCGTTATCGATAAACGCGACGTCGGAAGTGCCGTTGTTGTAGAAGCCGGAAATCACGCCCGAGTTGTCGATGCCCGTCGCGGTGGAGTTGTTTGCGCCCGAAACGGTGAGGGGTGTAAATGTTTGGGTCGCGATATGGTACAAATATCCTTGCGGATTGCCGCTGCCGTCGACGTAGAAGCCGGCCGCAACCCCGTTATCGTTGATGCCCAGGAACTGGTTGACGGGAAGCCCTCCGGCCGGCGTGCTGGGATCATTGACGCTGGTGAAGGTACCGCCAACGTCGGTGAATCCGAAATTCGCGTCGGTGCCGGTGTTGGTGTTGGACCAGAATCCGACGGTGGCGCCGCTGTTGTCGATGCCGACTACCTGAGTCTGAACCGAGCCTGGGAAATTTTCGCTGGTGAACGTGCTGTAGCCGGGGGGCGCGACGGTGTAGCCCTGATTCGGATGACCCATCTGGCCGCTGCCGAAATATCCGGAGACGGCGCCGACGTTGTTGATGCCGAGTTCCTGATTGAACGTGGTGTCCCCAGGGTTGACGATGTCCTGGAAGATGTAGCTCGCGTGCAGATTTCCCGCGAGCCAGAGAGATGAAGCGAGAGTGAAGCAAAAAGCCACGCGTCCGTGGTTGATACACTTTGAAGGCATGTTAGGAGGGTACGGCACGGTACGCAAAGCCTAGGTCTATAGTGGTTTGTGGGGCGGGTTACGATTCTTACCGTGACATGGGTGGGGGTTCGGGGACCGAGGATGAGATTCGTCTCCAGAAACGGGTTGGACCGTGCCATTGTTCCAAATGGCTGCGGTCCAGAAATTTTTCGTTAGGATGGCTTTTCAGTGCTGTTGTTATGAACCCCAAACAGCGGTCCCGGCCTTTACGTTCGTTTTCACTTTCATGTTTTGTTCTCCTTTCTTAGTCTGCTTGTTTTCGGACACTTGTACTAAGGCAATCGCTTTACCACTTTCGTACTAAGGCGCGATCAGAAGTTGATTTGTGGCAACTTGCTGAGATCATTGGTGAATTGTGCCTTAGCAGCTAGGAAGTGCAGGCCGGGAGGGTGCGTGAAATGCTATCTGAATGGATAGCGCCGTGTATAAGGCTATCCGATCGCATAGACGCTGAGAATTATGGGCCGGGTGGTTGGGTTCGGGAGGCTGGGGGGACTGGGAGGGACCTTGGAGACTTGGGGCGATTCGTCGTATAAAACGGGTTAGACCGCCCCATTGTTCTAAATGGCTGCGGTCCAGAGAATTTTCGTTAGGATGGCTTTCAGCGCTGTCGTTAGGTACCCCAAATAGCGGACCCGGATTTTACGTTCGTTTTCACTTTCATGATGGGTTCTCCTTTCTTAGTCTCTGCTTCGGACACTTCTACTAAGGCATTCGCCTTACCACTTTCGTACTGAGGAAGTTGATTAATGGCAACTTGTTGATAACATTGGCGTATCGTTGCTTAGGAGCCAGGAAGGAGAGGCCGAGAGGAAGCGTCAAATGTTATCTGAACGGATAGGGCAGTTGGATGAAGCTATCCGAACGGATAGTTTTTAGGGGCGGTTCGCCTCAAGACGGCCTGCCCGCCCGAATTCGTGGACAGATTCATCCAGCGGACCGCGGATCGCCGAAGCTTAGGGCGACCTCGCGGGAATCGTCAGTGCATCCATCGCCTACGGCGAGAATCTCGAAATCCTGAAACGTTTGCAGTAGCGCGAAGCGGACTATCATTGCTCTTGTGGGAACAGCGTGGGATGTTGCGGTGATCGGCGCGGGGGTGTTCGGCTCCTGGACGGCATACCAACTCGCGGAATCCGGAAAGAAGGTCCTGCTGGTGGATGGGTACGGGGTTGCGAACCCGCTCTCAAGTTCCGGGGCCGAATCCCGGATTATGCGAACGGCGTACGGCGCGAATGAGGCTTACACGAGATTTGCGCACCAGTCGCTGCCGGATTGGATGAAGCTTTTCCGCTCGACGGGCGCCGATCCGGATCGGTTCTTCCTGAAAACGGGCGTCCTGTGGCTCGGCAAGAAGGATGGGGAGCTGCTGGCGGCATCGCAGGAATCGATGCGTCGCGCGGGTGTAAATTTTGAGGTTCTCGAGGCAGATGAGATTCGAAACCGGTATCCGCAAATCGATCCCGGCGGAGACGTTGCAGCCCTTCTTGAGCCGGACGCGGGCGTGCTGTTAGCGGACAGATGCGTACAGGCCGTAGTCAGCGCGGCTCGCCGGCAGCGGGGAGTGACTTTCCTGCCCGAAAGCGTGCGCGTTCCAGTCACCGATCCGACTGGCATCCGAACCTTGGAGGGTACACCAATCAACGCGGAAACGTACGTCTTCGCCTGCGGGGCTTGGCTCCCGAAGGTGTTTCCGGAGCTGCTTCACAATTTGATCCGGCCCACCAAACAAGAGCATTTCTACTTTGGCGTACCGCCTGGGAACGCGGACTTCAGCCCGCAAAGGCTGCCCGCCTGGATCGACGATACCGATCCCAGGATGCCTTATGGATTGCCCGATATCGGCGGGCAGGGAGTCAAAATGGGCTTCCATCGCGAGGGCCCGCCGTTCGATCCGGACCACGACGATCGCCTGGCCAGTCCGGAAGCCGTCGAAGAAGCCCGGCGCTATCTGGCGGCGCGCTTTCCGGAGCTAAGACATGCGCCATTGATCGCCTCCAAAATCTGCCAATACGAGAACAGTCCCAGCGGCGATTTCCTGATCGACCGGCATCCGGACTTTCCGAACGTCTGGTTCATGGGCGGAGGTTCGGGACACGGCTTCAAGCACGGTCCGTTCGTGGGGGTTTATGTTGCCGGCCGAATTTTGGGGTATGTGGCGGAATTTAAGCCATTCACGCTGGCAGCCGCGATTCAGGCGAGCCGCAGGACGATTTTGTAGAGATTTACAACACCTTTTATTCCAACTAAGAAAGGCATATAATCCGCTTAGATCCTAATACAGCAGCGACCTTAATCGGCCCTAATTGATGTTTTGGAGGTTTACCATGTTCGATAGCCTCGATGAGCAGATGCGGTCCGATGAGAACAGAGCCATCGGCAACAGCGAACGGATGATCCGCTGGCTACTGGTGGCGCTCGTGTCTATAACCATCTTCGGCGGTTTGTACTTGGCTGTGCATTTCATGCAAGGCTAACGCAGGGCAGCCAGACTGGCCTGCCCTAAGGAACTCGCGCAAAGGCGTTCAGTCGAGCGCAGCCAGGACCTCGGACGACACAGCGGGTCCGAGCGTCTCCATCACCGCTTTGACGCGATCGGCATACTGAGGACGCGAATTGTAGGTGCTCAAGATGTGGTCGACGTCTTTATGACGGTACAGCCTGGAGTTGGCGAGCTTCGCGGCAATCGCGTGGATTGCGGCCCGCACGGAAGGAAAAGCCTGATGGCCGGAGTCCCAGCCAAAGATGTTATTGTTCCTGGAGGTTTTTCCACCACTCGATTCAATGATGGAGATGCTAGGCAGCAGACGCCAATCGAGCCCGTTGTTGTCCGCGGCAGTCAGGAAATCGGCAGCCAGACTGCGGAGGGGGCGGGCTTTTTCCGCGAAATACTCTTGTAAACGCGCTAGGCGAGGGTCGTTCTTCGCAGCGGGAGAGGTCTGAGGCTGTTGGGCAAAGCCAACAGCTGCCGGTACAGCAAGCAATCCGGCAAACATGACAAACTCCTTCGGTACGAAACTAATCATTCAGTATGTCTCCTCGTTTAAAGTTCTGACCGGTTGGGTTACCGGCTCTGATGGACTGGCACGGTTGGTCTGGCGTGCGCAGGCATGGCACAAGATGAATGAAATTTCACAGGCACATAGGGTCTAGTATAGCAGCGGAGTCAACGTTCGCAAGCCCCGCTTATAGTAATATAGCCAACTGTTACGAGACCGGTTCAAAAACGGAAGCGGAGCCCGATTTGAAGCGATCGCGCGCCGCCCGCCTGATACAACGGAGCGAGCCCGCTACCGGGACTTCCGCTGCCCAGCATGAGGTTCAGCATCGACGTGGACTGCCCGAATAACGGGCTCGAGAGGAAGCGAATAGGATCGGCGAAGTTGGGATGGTTGAGTGAATTATAGGCTTCGATGCGAAGCTGGAGCGAGCGGCGATCGTCGCGCAGAAACTCGCGGCGTACCGCGAGATCCAGTTGGGACATGCCGAAACCGGCGATCGCGTTCCGGCCGAGATTCCCCTGGACGGAGTTGGAAACGCTCTGGAACGCAGCGGGATCCAGGCTCCTGCCTCCCGGCGCGTTCGCGTCCTTAATCCAAATGGGCTGCCCTGGCAGAACGTTAGGGCGAAAAACGTTTTCGAATCCTATGCCCGTGTACTGCTCCTCGTCGAGAACATTTATCGGGAAACCTGTGCGCGCCCGGAACATGCCGTCCAGCGCCCAACCCCGAATCCAGCGGCTGCGCGCCGATGTTTCGTAAGTGAACCCCGCAGTAGCGAGGTGGCGGATGTCGAAATCCGACGAGGCCCGATCCTGGCTCGGGTGCAGCCCGGAACCGGCCCAATAGAGACCGGAGTCGGTGGAACTGTTGTCAATGGAATGCGACCAGGCATAGGAGACCACAGCCTGGAGTCCGTGCGAAATGCGGCGGCGATAATGCGCCTCCAGAGCGTTGTATGTCCCTCGCCTGCAACTTCGCGCCGTATTAGATCCCGACTCGACGATCCGACGTAACCGAGGGATATCGAATCCTTATCGTCGAAAGCGTGTTCGATAGAAGCGTTCCACTGTTTGATCAAAGGCAGGCGGAGGTTGGGAAGGAATCCGAACAGGATTTGAGTAGAGACGAAAACGTTTACGCCGCGATATTCCGACACGTTGAGCGGGCCGTCGTTGATGAGGTCGGTAGCGAGGCTGAGGCTGGAATCGTAATAGATGCCAAAGCCGCCGCGGATCACGGTCCGGTCGCCGTGGAACGGACGCAATGCAAACCCTGCGCGGGGCGCCAGATTATCATAATTCGTTTTCCAGAGCGGCTGTCGAATCGTGGTCCAGGTCAGGTTTAAAGGGTCCAGAAAATTCGCGGCAGCGCTCGGGACAGGTCCGGGGCTGATCTCCCATCGCAGGCCGTAGGTGAGGGTCAGACGAGGCGCTACGCGCCAGGTGTCTTCCGCGAAAACAGAGGCTTCCTGCAATTCTCCGGAAGTGTCCTGCAGCGGCGACGTGCCCGTCCATACGTCGCTGCTCTGGAGGTAATTCGTAAGCGTGTTGGCGATTACGCTGACCAGATTCGTGGCATCGCGGCGGGCCGGCCGCAGGCGCCGGTAATCGCCGCCAAAGGAAAGGGAGTGCGTGCCGGCGACGAGACTGACGTTCTGGCCGGCCTGAACCTGCGTTTGCCCGCGTTTGCCCTCCGGCCCGACGTTCACGCCGCCGACGCCCGAAATCGAGAGCCGGACGAGCGAATCACAGGAACCGGGTATATAGCAAACGGAAGTCGACTCCGGCAAGGCAGGCTGCCAGATGGAATGCGACTTCGTTCCCGAGGCGTTCAAACGCAGCTCCATCACGAGATTCGACCTCGGCCTAATGTCCAAGCCAAGGGTGCCGCTGCGGGTGCTCAGGTCCAGGCTGTTTACGGGGCTCGCGCCAAACTCGGTGGACGATGGCGTGTCGCTGTAGCGGGCGAACAGGGTCATTCGCGACGTGATGGCCTGGTCGAGGCGAACGGCGCCGGCGTCCAATTGTGAAGGCCTGCTGAACGATCCGGTCCACTGAGAGAGTCCGCCTCCGAGGTCCGGTCCGTTGGGAAGCGGGAACAGCGACAGGAGGGGCTGCAACGCGTCCGAGGCACCGGCTCTGGATGCTAACGACGGTACGGGCTGGCGAAAAACGAACGGCTGGTCCAGACGCATGCCCTCATACGAAAGAAAGAAAAACGTGTGATTCTTCCAGATGGGACCGCCGAAGGTTGGGGCAAAATTATTGAGGTGCAGCGCGGCGCGCGGATCGCCGCTCTGGTTCGCAAACCAATTGTTCGCGTCCAGGGTTTGGTTGCGAAACTCGTAAAGCAGCGATCCGTGAAATTCGTTCGTTCCGGAGCGGCTGTTCAGCGAGATCTGAGCGCCGGGCAGCCTTCCGAACTCCGGCACGGTGGTGGATGTCTGCACTCGCACCTGTTCCACGGCATCGAGCGAGATGAGGTTGTCGAAGCTTCCGAAGGCGGTCATCCCAGGCAGCGCGCCTCCGTTCGATTGCGCGGGAACGCCGCCGGCGCTGACCCCTGAATTGGCGCTGGCGCCATCGACGGTGAAGTAGTGGGTGTTGGGCCGCTGGCCGTTAACCGTAAACTGGCCGGCTTCGCCTCGCGTGGCCGGGGTGATCACCAGGCCTGGCGCCAGCTCCAGCAAGTTCAGCACGCCCCCTCCGCTCAACGGAAGCTTTTGAATCTCGTCGCGGCCGACCAGCGTGCTCACCGCGGCATCCTCGGTGTCGATCATGGGCGCGGAGCCCTCCACTGTGACGGTCTCCTGAACGCTGCCGATGATCAGTTTGAAGTCTGCCCGCGCTGGCTGGGATTCGTTCAGCGTGACGCCGAAACGAATCATCATCCGGAATCCCGCCTTGCGGACCGTAACCTTATATAAGCCCGGTGGCAGCGATGAGACGACGTAGGCGCCGTCGGCTTCAGAAAAGGTGACCCGCCGCGCGCCGGTATCTTCATTGATGACGCTAATCAACGCATCGGGAACGGATGCCCCTGAGACATCCAGGATGAGGCCGGAAATGTAGGTATAATGCTCGGCTTGGAGCGGCGCAATCCCGGCCAGGAACAAGAGTCCCAGGGCCAGGACGCACCGCCAATTCACCTATCTCTCCGGTCGGGTGAGACGGTGGGGCGGTCGAACGCTTCGGATCGGGCGCGCAGATCGGTGATTCCGGATAGCAGCCGGGCGGGAAGCCGGTCGTCCCAGGCTTCTCCGGGAACGGTTCCGAACATCATTGCCAGCAGCTTCTCAACCTGGCGCGCGGACTGGAACAGATCTTCGGCGTTGGTTTGAGAAATGGCGGACGGTTTAGCGGGGGTTCCCGTAACCGACACCAGCATGGGCCGTAGCAGCCGATCGATATCGGCGGCGCGCTGGCGAAGGACGGCCGCATGTTCCTGCCGAATGCGTTGGAGCTGATCGAGGTCGGCGGGGCTCAGGCCGGATTCGGATTCCGGCGGGAAGTGCTCGGCGAGACGGCGCAAAGCATAGGCACGCGCCATCATGTTATCGCTCAGATCCAGGACTTGGGCAGCCAGTTCGTCGAATCGCACTCGTCCGCCAACCTGGTCCGCCATGCGGGCCTGAAGCTGGCGAAGATCGGGATTAACGGCAGTTTCCGGCGCCACAGACCGGTCCGGCCTGGCCACGGGCGGGCTGGAATCCGAGAAGCGAACCGTGACATGCGGATCGTTGCCCAAGGCGTCGTTGATTTCCTGCCGCAGGTGCGGGTCGAGGCCGACGCCGCCGACCACAACTGTACCGCCGGTTCGAGTTACTTCAATAGGATCGCCCAAATCCGCGCCGATCTGGTGAAGCGATGCGAAAACATGCAGTTCATCGCCGATGCTGGCCGGAGCGGGCATTGCCGGAGCGGACATTGAAGGAACGGATGCGGGTGGGGCTGCGTTCGTTTCGAATTTCCTGGGGCTGGCGGAACCGGCGACTCCGGAACCGTCCGCGTTGGGAGCAACACTGACGTCGGCAATCTCCGCAATCTCGACCCATTCCCGATCGCGAAACTCGAATCGTTCCTGGACGGGAGTCAAGTCTGGCGTGCGAAGCGTGAGGCTCGCGGCCACAAGTTCGCTCGATCCCGTAGTGGTGCGTACACGGTAAGCGCCCGGTTCTTGAGTTACCTCGTCGCGCTTATCGGCGAGCTGATTGCGCCATGCCTGGTAGGACCGGGCGCTCAGCGGATCGTCCCAATCGTATTTCGCGGCCACAAATAATGCCTGCAACGAGTTTAATGCATCCACGTCGGCGGCGCTGGATGCCGCGGCTGACCGGACGCCTGCGATCCGGGTCAGGCGATGCTGGCTGGTGCGGATCTCGATCCGTCTCGGCTTGTCGGGACGGGAGCCGGCGGCGGCCACTGCCTTCTGCAGCAGCCCCGCGGCCTGGACGCCCGGAGTTTCAAGAAAACGATATAAAAGAGCGGTAATAGCGAGTAATGCAACGGCGGCCGTTGCCCAGCGATGGGCTTTTACGGGAGCAAGAAATTTAGAGAGGCGGGTGAAGATACCCGGCTCAGTGGCGGCATCGATTCTCTGAAAACCTTGATAAATGTCCATCCACGGAGCCGGGGGAGAAGGAAGGAAAGGCTGTAGAACATCTTTGCGGTAACGAACACAATCGCCGATGGTTGTTTCGAGTTCCTCGAGGCCGGAACGGCAGTTCCAGCAGGCCTCGAGATGTGAGCGAACACGGCCGGCCGCGCGGACCGGCAATTCGCCATCGGCGTATAGGAGCAACTCGTGGTCTTCGGGGTGGCGCGTGAGCGTTTTCATAGTTCACCCCTTTTCAATCTCGCTATGGCGCGTCTGAGAAATTCGCCAACCGCCGACGCGCTGATTCCCAGGGCGGAAGCGATTTCGGGATATCGTAAGCCTTCCAACCGCAGAAACAGGCAGCGTTGTTGTTGTTCGGAAAGCCCCTGCACGGCTTTGTGAAATCGAAGGTTTTGTTCGCGTTCCAAGACGTTTTGTTCCGGATTCATTTCCGAACTCGCGATGCGCAGCTCCAATTCGGCGTCGAAGGGGCCCTGGGAAGTTTGCCGCGAACGGATCTTTAGCCCGTGATTGTGCGCCACTCGAAAAATCCAGGCCCGTGGGTTTTGAATTTTTTCGCCTTTCTTGAGTGTGGCGTACAGCCGCAGAAAAACTTCCTGAGCCCCCTCTTGCGCTTGCGGGGGATAGAGCCCAAGGCTCAACAAATATCGGTATACATCGTCGCGGGCCTCCACAAACAACTGCGCCACCTCGTCCTGCAACGTAGCAGCGCCGTCCTTGCGGACGGTACCCGCCAGCTCTTTCCCCAGCGAAAACGATGACATCTGTTCTCAAAGTCGTAGGTAATCGTTCCAAAGACCCCGCCGCCGCCGGATCAACTACAGGCTCGCAAGAAATATTTTTTGCGGCCATTGTCCCGCTCAGTGTAGTGCAACTTGGGGTGTGAAAGGTCTTTGTGACGATTGCCTAGCTCTTGCACATGCTTAATTCCGTCTGCGTCACCATTGTTACTTACAACAGCCGTGAGTATATCGAACCGTGTTTGCGGTCTTTGTTTCAGCAGGGTTACCGCCACCTTGAGATCGCGATCGTAGACAACGCCTCGTGGGACGGCACCCGTGAGGTCCTGTCCCGATACGAAGGCAGCGTAAAGGTGGAGTATAACGATACCAATATTGGATTTGCCGCAGCCCAGAATCAGGCCATCCGCTTGAGCGCCAGCGACTGGGTGCTGGTACTGAATCCCGACGTTGTCCTGCGGCCCGGCTTCATCGCGGAACTGGTTGGCGCCGCGCAGTTCGATGAATCGGTAGGCACGGTCTGCGGCCGTCTGCTGGCCATCGGCCGCGATCTCAAGCCGTATCGGCAGCCTGTGATCGATACGACGGGTATTTACTTCACGCCGGAAATGCGCCATTTCGACCGCGGCTGGAAAGAGCCCGACGAAGGCCAGTATCGCGATCTGGAGTATGTCTTTGGCGCGAGCGCGGCCGCGGCGCTCTATCGGCGCGAAATGATCGACGATATTTCGGGTAGCGGGGAGTTCTTCGATCCCGACTTTTTCGCGTACCGCGAAGATGCCGATGTCGCCTGGCGGGCCCAGTTGATGGGCTGGCATTGTTTATATGTGCCGGACGCGGTTGGATATCACGTCCGCAGCGTTGGACCAGGTGACCGGCGGGCGGTGCCGGGCGTCCTGAACATGCATTCGGTGAAGAATCGATTCCTGATGCGGATCAAGAATGCGACCGGCGGGCTGTATCGCCGCTTCTGGTTTCCGATGACGGCTCGCGACCTGCTAGTCGTCGGAGGGTGCCTGCTGTGGGAACAGAGATCGTTACCGGCGTTCTGGCGTGTCGCGCAATGCTTTCCGCGCGCGCTGCGGCGGCGGCATTGGATCATGGGCCACCGGAGGGTGAGCGACGAGCGCATCGCGCAGTGGTTCCGGACGGAGCCGGCGGCTGTGCCGGTGCAGAGCGAGTCGGAGGTCGTGTCGTCGAGTTCGTCGATCTGAGAACGTTCATTGCGTGACCTGCTCCGGGTGAACGACCTCGATGCCTGGATAGCGGGAAAAACCCGTTCGGTCAAAGGTGAGAATGGAGGTGAGTCCATGTGCGTGCATGGCCGCTACCAGACGGGCGTCGTGCGCGGGTTTGCCTATTACCCGATGCCGAATGACCAGAGCTTCCCAAGCAGGATAGATGGCGGGCGTCTCCGGCAGGAAGAGAAACATGCCCTTGATCCGGTCCAATTCGGAGGCGGCTTCAGCGGAGATCATACCAAGACCGTTTTCTCCCAGCGGCCTCGTCGCCACGGTCCACAGCTCGATTAAATTCTGCGCCACTATATGGAGTTGCCTGCCTCGCCCGGGCAAAAGCCGGATGGCTCGATCCGCGGAACTATAGAGGGGAT
>JBEKUT010000448.1:0-6022 GCA_049514735.1 Bryobacteraceae bacterium | reverse complement strand
CGATCCCGAGGACTCTTCCAACTTGAACGCCAGAACGGAACAGTTTATCGGTACCACGGCGGGCTGGACCAGAGTAGAGCAGATCGTGCGAGTGCCGAGCGCGACCAAGTTAATCGAGGTCCAGGTGATTCGTGAGCCGACTCTGAAGTTCGATAATCGCGTGAGCGGGACGGCCTGGATCGATACGGTCAGTTTGTCCCGAATTGAGTAAATTATGTTTGATGCCATTTTGCTTCTTGCGCGGTTGATACTGGCCGCGGTTTTCGGCGTCGCGGGAATCGCGAAACTAGCCGATCCGGACGGTTCCCAAAAATCGATAAAGGGTTTTGGATTGCCGGAGCCATTGGTTACACCGCTGGCCTGGCTCTTGCCGCTCGCCGAGTTGGTTTGCGCCGCGGCGCTGATCCCTGTTGCTTCCGCATGGTGGGGAGCGGCGGGTGTATTGACACTGCTGCTGTGCTTCATCCTTGGAATCGGTGTCAGCTTGATGCAGGGCCGCAGACCGGATTGTCATTGCTTTGGGCAGTTACATTCGTCGCCCATCGGTTGGCGAACGCTGGTGCGAAATGTCGTTCTATGCGGGATTGCCGCGGGGATCGTGTGGCGAGGCCGGGTGAATCCCGGCGCCAGCATCGTCAACTTACTGCAAGGTATGAACGGTACTAACTCAGTGCTAGTTGTACTTACCATCGCAATCGCTGCGCTTGCCGTCTTCGAGTTATGGGGACTGCTTCACGTTCTGCGTCAGAATGGCCGTCTGCTGCTGCGGCTCGAAGCGGTCGAGGCAAAGCTAGTGCCCGCCGTCGAGGTGCAGCCAGGCTTGCCAGTAAATAGCGAGGCGCCGGCTTTTAGTCTGTCGGACCTTGCTGGCGACACAGTGACGCTGAAGATGCTGCTCCAGCACAAGAAAACCTTGCTGTTATTGTTCACCGAGCCCGGATGTGGCGCTTGTGACGCCGCCCTTCCCGAAGTCGCTCAATGGCAGCGCGAGTACCGTGACCAGCTAACGATCGTTCCCATCAGCCGCGGCGACGTTAAGGAGAATCGCTCCAAGAGCACGAAATACGGTGTTCGGAACCTGCTTCTTCAGACCGACAGGGAGGTCGCCCAAGCTTACTTGGCGGAGGGAACGCCGAGTGCAGTACTCGTGAAAGAAGGCCGCATAGACAGTACGCTCGCATTGGGCATCGACGCGATTCGCGGACTGGTCGCCCGCGCTACTCTGCCGCCCTCGGTGTCAGATGGAGACCCCGTGCCTTCGCTTCGTCTTCCCGATCTGAGCGGAGAGATGGTCGATATTGCGCAATTCCGAGATCGGCGTACATTGGTGTTGTTCTGGAGTCCCTCCTGCGGATTCTGCAGTGAGATGCTGGATGACTTGAAGAAATGGGAGGCTGACCCGCAGGAAGATGCGCCCGAGCTCGTCGTTATCGCCGCTGGTGGTCTTGAAGATAATCGCAAACAAGGGTTCCGGTCCCGCGTGTTGCTCGATCCTTATTACGGTGCGAGTCAAGTCTTTAATTCAGGCGGAACGCCATCCGCGGTAGTTCTTGAGCGAGGCAGGGTCGCTTCGAGCGTCGCGGTGGGCTCGCAAGCTGTGCTGGCCTTGGCCGGCGCGGCTCCTAAGAACGGCCATAAGTTAAAGGGAACACAGAAAGCCGAGTTAGACGAAACTTCACGGTTGCGTGCTCAGGAAGTTATACAGTGATCGTCACTCGTTATTGTGATAAGTTGCTAGCTGAACTAATATGTGACATATAGGTTAGTACTCGGTGGCAATACTGTCTCTTGACTAAGAAATACGATGCTGTTAGGCTATTTTCTCAGCCCTGGTTTGAGGGCGATGAAGTCAGCCAGAAAATCCCCGCAGATTCCTGGATTAAAAAGTAATTTCTTGCCTTGTTGAGTCTGAACCGAATTCGATGTGAGTCGAAGGGCGGTAGCTTGCGCCAAGTTACGCGTTATTGTGTCTGACCTCTAACTGAGCGAGCTTTTTAGATGCGACTCCTCATAATCAATCAGTTCTTTTGGCCGGATACGGCGCCCACGGGCCGCTTCCTGCTGGATGTGGTGCGAGCCCTCGAATCGAGTGAGATTCAAATCACCGCGATTTGTGGCGCGTCCGGCTACGGAACCACGTCCGGCTGCGAGACCAAAGATGACACGCCGCGCCCAGCGGTGCGCATACTGAGGCCTTCCGCGACACGATTCTCTAAAGACGCCGTGGGGCGAATGTTATCTTACGGGTCGTTCCTGGCGGGCGCCTTTGTAGCCGGCTTTCGCGTCGGACGTCCCGACACCGTCATCACGCTCACTACACCGCCGCTGACTTCTGTGTTTGGAAGGATGCTCAAGTTGTCGCGAGGCTGTAAGCATTTCATTTGGGAGATGGATGTTTACCCCGATATTGCAGTTGAGCTCGGCACTTTGAAGCGGCGATCTACCCTCACCTACTTGATCGGCGCACTCGCGGACTGGTCACGCCGTAATGCCGACGGCATTATCGTGCTGGGCGACGAGATGAAAGCCCGGCTCATTGCGCGGGACATTCCCGAACACAAGATACACGTTGCCCAGAACTGGGCGGATGGCACAGAGATTACTCCTGGGCCATTTTCCGATGGACCTCTCGTCGTTCACTATTCCGGCAACCTCGGCCTGCCGCACGACATTGAGACCATTTCCGGCGTAATCAAACACTTGGCAAATGATCCGCGCTTTCAATTTGTGTTCGCGGGCGGCGGCATCCGCCGCGAGAGTATGGAAGCCTTCTGCCGCGAGCATGGCATCGCCAATGTTCTCTTCCGTCATTACGCGTCTCGATCTGAACTGGGCGCGAGCCTGGCAGACGGACATCTCGGGCTAGTGACGCAGATGCCTCAGACATGCGGCTCCATCGTCCCCAGCAAGACATACGGGATCATGGCGGCCGGGCGTCCCATTCTTTACATCGGCCCCCGCGAGGCGACACCCGCGAGAATCGTCGAGCGTTTCCGGTGTGGCTGGCAAGTGAATCCGGGTGATACCGCCGCCCTCATCAGTCTGTTGGAGAGGCTGAACTCGGAACGGCATTTGATCGTGGAAGCGGGCTGCCGTGCCCGCCAGGCGTTCGAAAAGTACTACGACCGGCCGATCGCAGCGGCACGCATCGTGCAGATTCTTGGACTGGAACTTGCCGCGGTTGGAGCGCCGGTTTCAAATCCGCGGGAAACATCCTACTTGCCGTTGGCGCCCGCTTCGGAACGCCACGCGACTGCGGCCGCGGGAAGTTAAACCATGTATTCTTTGCTTTTTCTAGGATCGGTTTCCTTCGTGCTGTCCCTGCTCCTGACCCCACTGGTCCGGGCAGTGTTCCGCCGCTTTGGCCTGGCGCATCGTGGCAGCGAAACTCATCATCCCATTCCGCGCGTGGGCGGGATTGCCATCGTCATCTCATACGTTGTCTCGTATCTGTGCCTGCTCGCGTTGCCGTTGAAAGGTGGGGTGGTCGTCTGGGACTCTTTGAATTTCACTCTGGCGCTGATGCCGGCCGCCGGACTCATCTTTCTCATCGGGGTGGTCGATGACATCGTTGGCCTGGAGCCGTGGCATAAGCTTCTGGGTGAGATCGTCGCCGCTGGTTTGGCTTATTGGGGTGGTATCCACATCCACGGATTTGCGGGGCAGATGAGCGGGTCGTGGTGGAGCCTTCCGGTAACTATCCTTTGGCTGGTGGCCTGTACAAACGCCATCAATCTGATCGACGGCGTCGATGGGCTTGCCACTGGTATTGGACTCTTCGCCACGTGCACCACATTGATTGCCGCCCTCATCCAGAACAACACGGCGCTCGCAATTGCGACCGTGCCGCTCGCGGGTTGTTTGCTCGGGTTTATCCGCTACAACTTCAATCCCGCGACCATCTTCCTGGGCGATTGCGGCAGTTTGTTTATCGGTTTCTTACTCGGCTGCTACGCCGTCGTCTGGAGCCAGAAAGCTGCCACGATTCTGGGAATGACCGCGCCGCTCATGGCGCTCTCCATCCCGCTGCTCGATATGACTGTCGCGATTGTACGGCGTTACTTGCGCCGCCAGCCTCTCTTCGAAGGCGATCGTAATCATATCCATCACCGGCTTCTGAAGCGGGGCTTCACGCCGCGCAAGGTTGCGCTAGTTATGTACGCCTGCGCCGCGGTGGGCGCCACGGCTTCTTTGATCGTGTCGAATCGGAATATTTCGGCGTTCGTCATCCTGGCATTTTGCTTGACCACCTGGGTTGGCATCCAGCACTTGGGTTACGTCGAGTTTGGAGTCGCCGGGCGCTTGCTCATTGACGGGGCTTTCCGGCGGATGCTCAATTCCCACATATCGGTCGAGAACTTGGAAGAGAGCCTGATGACGGCGTCCACGCCGGAAGATTGTTGGAATGTGCTGCGCAACTACTATCGCGAGTTCGGCTTCTGCCGGATTGAGGCGCAAATGGCGGGGCAGGAACTCAGCGAAAGCGCCGAAATGCAGCCCTTGGAGTCTTGGAAAGTCATTGTGCCGATCTCTGAGTTCAGCTATATCGAGCTGTACCGCGGCTTCGGCCCGGCGCAACAGCACCAGGTGGTTGCGTCATTTGTGGACGTGATGCGGAAAGTGCTGGAACCGAAGTTCACGGTCTTTGAACGCATGGGCGCGGAGACGGACAACGCGCAAGAAGCGATGGGCGCGAGCGTTTGATCAGGCTACTGCGATGTTATTTTCATTGACATTCCTCTCCGCAGTTTCGGTATTCCTGTTGTTCCAGGATCGGGCGATCCCTGTTGACTCCAAGCCGATAGCTGTCCCGACTTCGGTTAGCCCGAGTCCGGCCGCCCCGGCGCACAATGACAACGACGCGCTCGGCCCCGGCGATCAGATCATGATTCGCGCCATAGATGTTGAAGAGATCGATAACAAACCGGTTTTCGTCGATCGCAAAGGCAATATCGATATGCCCGTAGTTGGCAAATTACAGGCTGCCGGGCTCACGCCGGATCAGCTCGAAAACGCGATCAAATTGCGATTGACCAGAGTCTTGAGAAACCCTCCCGATGTCTCCATTTCGGTGATGGAGGTGCACAGCCAGGGCGTCTCCGTCCTCGGCGCGGTTACCACACCCGGTGTTCACCAACTCCAGGGCGATAAGACTCTGTTCGAAGTTCTATCTCTCGCGGGCGGGCTCCGCACTGATGCAGGATACACGGTCATCATCACGCGGCAAATCGAGTGGGGGCCAATTCCTCTACCAACCGCCATTCTCGATTCCACAGGCCGGTACTCGGTTGCCTCCGTCAGCGTCAAAAGCATTATGGCTGCCAGCAACCCCGCCGAGAATATTTATATCAAGCCCAACGACGTTATCAGCGTTCCCCGGGCGGACATTATCTACGTCATCGGCGCGGTCAAAAAGGCCGGAGGCTACGCCCTCAATGACAATGGAACCCGCAGTGCCCTCCAGATCCTCTCTCTCGCCGAAGGGCTCGAGAAGACGGCGGCGGGTAACCGGGCAAAGATCATGCGAGGAATTCCGGGCAGCAACAATCGTGACGAAATACCAATCGATCTCAAGCAAATCCTCGCTGGCAAGAGTCCCGATGTTCCGCTGAAGGCCGACGACATCCTCTTTGTTCCAACCAGCGGCGCCAAGACGGCCGCGTTTCGGACAATCGATATCCTGACGGCTTCGGCAACCAGTTTCATCTACCGCCTTCCGTAACGCCTCTCTCATTCCATGCACCAATCACCCGATTCGGGCCACACATCCAACGGATACCTCCCGCCGCCCGCTATGTCTCGTGGGGCAGAAATCGTTCCAGCCAGCTATGCGGAGGTCCCATACCAGGGAGCCTCCGACGCTGGCCAAGAGGCGCAATCCGGTGGGCTACTTGAATACTGGCGCATCCTGCGCCGCCGCAAAGGCACGCTCATCGTTCTGGCCGGCTTGGGGGCGGTCATCGGATTTCTGATTACCGTCCCGCAAACACCCATCTACCAGGTCCGCACCTCTCTCGAAATC
>JBEKUT010000447.1:0-6024 GCA_049514735.1 Bryobacteraceae bacterium | reverse complement strand
TGCCCTCTATCGTGAGAACCAGTTCGGCGGCTCCATCGGCGGTCCCATCAAGAAGAACAAGCTCTTCTTCTTCGGCGACGCACAGTTGAACCGGGAAGCGCAGGGTGGAGCGATTGTCACCAGCGTGCCGGATGCTCTGAACCGCACGGGCAACTTATCCGACTACCTCGCCTTCGGTTCCCAATACCAGATCTACGATCCGACCACTGGGAACCAGTCTACCGGCCAAGGCCGCACTCCCTTCCCAAACAACATTATTCCCGCCAGCCGCCTGAGCCCGCAGGCCGTCGCCCTTCTGCAGTATTTCCCACTGCCCAACTATCAGCAGGTTGCCAACGCGCCGTTTGAGAACAATTACGCGGTCAGCGGCGACGTGAACATCACTGGCAACAATTGGGATACTCGCGAGGATTACTATCTCAACGAGAAGAACACCATCTTCGGCCGCTACAGCTACGCCAAGTACACTGAGCAGTCGCCCGGTGCGTTTGGAGCGGAAGCCGGCGGCCCCAGCTTCGGTAATTATTCGGGGAACTCCGCGGGACTGAACCAGAGCCTGGCGCTAGGATGGACCTTCACGGCCACGCCCACGCTGATCAACGAATTCCGTTTCGGCTGGATGCGCTACCACATCTTCGATGTGCCCAACGGCTACGGAACCGATCCCGCTACTCAGGCCGGAATCCCCGGACTGAACCTTGACAAGAGCTATACCTCCGGTATGCCCGCGTTTTACATTCCGACTCCGGGCGATCAGATCGAGCTCGGCTATGCTCTCGGCGTCAACCAGTGCAACTGCCCGCTCACCGAAACCGAGAGGCAATTTCAGTTCGTCGACAACGCCACCAAGACCATCGGAAATCACAGCATCAAGTTCGGAGCGGATATTCGTTTTGCCCAGAACCTCCGAGTCCCGAGCGACAGCCACCGCGCGGGTGAGCTAACCTTCGGCGCCGGCCAGACAGGGGTAGTGCCGGAAGGCGGCAGCAATCAGACACCTGGCTCTGGCTTGGCGTCATTCTTGTTGGGCGATGTGTCGAACTTCAATCGTTACGTCAGCACCAGCACCAACGCTCAGGAGAAGCAGCCGCGCCTGTTCTGGTATGGACAGGATGAATGGCGCCCGAGCCCGAAATGGACTCTCACTCTCGGCCTGCGCTGGGAGATGGTCTTCCCGGAGAGCGTTAACGGCAACGGAAACGGCTCCACGCTGGACCTCAATAATGGCCTGATGTATGTATTCGGTGAGGGCGGAGTTTCTTTGCATGGAATCCAGTCCATGAATTGGCACAACTTTGCGCCGCGAGTTGGAGTCGCCTACCAGCTCGATTCGAAGACCGTCCTTCGCGCCGGCTACGGCTGGTCCTACGACTTGGGTACGTTCGGATCGACATTCGGCCATAACGTGACCCAGAATCCGCCGGTGCTCTCGAACCAGAGCATTCAACCTCCCAACGGATACACGGACGTGTTCACGCTGGCGCAAGGTCCATCCACGCTGGCGCCGGTAACGGTCAGCTCCAATGGAACTTTCCCGCTTCCTCCCGGTATCAACCCGAAGTTCCGGCCCGCTACCATGACGCTGCCGACCACTTATCAGTACAACGTCGCGTTGCAGCGTCAGCTGACCGCCAGGGTCGCCGTCACGGCAGCCTATGTCGGGAATGCCAACAGGCATGGATTCCTCGGGACCGGCCAATCCGTCAATCCTAATGAGGCGGTCTTTGTCCCCGGCGTTAACAACACCAACCTGGATCGGCCGTTTTACAACGTTTTCGGATGGACCAACGACCTTTCCTATTACTGCAATTGCTCTAACGAGCAATACAACTCGTTCCAGGGAACTGTCAAGATTAATGCTTGGCAGGGTTGGACGTTGCAGGGCAGTTACACCTATCAGCGGCAGTGGGGTCCCGGTTGGGATCCATACGATTCCAACTACTATTTCGAGTACGACAGAGCTGCCGGTTACGGCTACAGCAGTACCTTGCCGCGCCAGCAATGGACCTTCGCTCAGAACTACGAAGTTCCGTTTGGCCACGGCCGCAAGTATGGGTCGAATGTCAGCCGCCCGCTCGACTACGCGCTCGGTGGCTGGACCATCAGCGGCGTCACCACGTATTACAGTGGTTTCCCGTTCTCGCCGACGCTTGAGACCTATGGACCGAATGTCCAACCCAATGCCGGCCCCAAGAATCGGCCCGATATTGGCACCGGAAGTCCCTATTCCGGGGCTGCCGGGAATCGCTCCCAATGGTTCGTCGGCGGCGTTGGAACGACGTTCCTCTTCCCATCGTCGAACACGTTCGGGAACTACCCCATCAACACCCTGTTCGGACCGCATTTTATCCAGCAGGATCTGACTTTGGCGAAAGCGTTCCGCATCACGGAACGAACTTCGTTCCAGCTACGCACGGACGCCAGGAACGTGTTTAATCACACGAATCTTGGGACGCCGAACAATGACGTTCAGAGCCCCAATGCGGGCCAGATCACCGGCCTCGCAGGCGGCGCGTTTATGCGCAGTCTGCAATTCTCCGGAACCTTCCGGTTCTAGAGTCTTAGTTAAAACGTTCCATCTCGAAGCCGGCAGGGCAACAGTCCTGCCGGCTTTCGCTTTTAGCAAAATCTGTCAAGCGGATACTCGCGTCCTGCCTTATACTCTCCTTGGAGGTTGGCATGATCGCCTGGAAACGCGCCGCGCTGTTCGGATTCGCTAGCTGGCTCATTCCTTTCGTCGTCTCCTTTCCGATCTTTCCGGTCAAGAAATTGAATGCCCCGCTGTTCGAGACTTTGATGATGCTTGTCGTCCTGGTCACCGCCGGCGCGATGTTTCAGCTCTATTTTCGGGGCAGAGCGATCTCCGTCCGCGAAGCCTTATCGGTCGGCTCGCTGTGGCTCGCCGTGAACCTTGTAATGGATTACCCCATGTTTTTTTACGGCCCAATGAAGATGCCGGCATCTGTTTATTACTCACACATTGGGCTCGCCTATTTGACCTTTCCGCTGTTCGGATTCTGGGCTTCACGGCTGGCGCGACAGTGAAGCCGTCCACCGAACAGGACTACCACGAGCGCATCGTTCGGACGCTCGTATACATCCAGCGCCACCTGGATGACGAGCTGGAACTGGAGGATCTGGCCTCTGTCGCCGCCTTCTCGCCCTTCCATTTTCACCGTGTTTTCCGCGGTCTGGTCGGTGAGTCGCTGAAGGAGCACATCCGCCGCCTGCGGCTGGAACGTGCCGCCCTTAAGTTAAAACAACAGGGAACCCCGGTAACCGATATCGCGTTAGAAGCAGGCTTCGAAACCCACGAATCGTTCACGAGGGCATTTGGAACTATGTTTGGAGTATCTCCTTCCGAATACCGGGCGGCACATAAGCCTGCTCCGGAGTCCGCTTCCGGCACGCACCTGGACGACGTCTCCGGGTATCATGCTCCCGAATACGGAGAGCCTCTCCCGGTCGAGATGAAAGAGCTCTCGTCAATGAATGTCGTATTTCTGCGCCACGTTGGTCCCTACTCGCAGGTTGGTCCTACGTGGGGACGCCTGATGAGCTGGGCCGGAATGCGCGGCTTGCTGGGCCCGCAGACTCGGATGCTCGGAATCGTCCACGACGATCCCGATATCACGCCCACCGCTAGGGTTCGTTACGACGCGGCTGTCGTCGTAAACCGTCCCGTCCAGCCTGAGGGTGAATTCGGCGTAACGGAAATCCCGGGCGGCAGATATGCCGTCGTCACCCATCAAGGACCTTACGATACTTTGGGGAAAACATACCAGCGGTTCTTCGGAGGCTGGCTGCCGCAGAGCGGCCACGAGCTGCGCGACGCGGAAGCATTCGAGGAATATCTCAACTCCCCCATGAACGCGAAGCCCGAAGACCTGTTGACGCGCATTCACGTCCCCTTGCGCGATTTATAGATCGAGTAAAATAGACGCAGTGCGGGAGCTGTTTCTTGCTGTCTTGCTGAGCGTGCCGGTTGTGGCTTCCACTCAGCTCGAGGAAATAGAGTCCAAAGCCACGGCCCTCAAGTCCCAGGGCGATGCCGCGGGCGCGTTAGCCGCTTACGAAGAAGCCGCGGCGCTCGATCCGCAATCTGCCCGCTATCAGGACGAGATCGGATTCCTGCTGGTCATCCTCAACCGCCGTCCCGAAGCGCTGGACCATTTCAACCGCGCCATCAAGCTCAATGCATCCTACGCTCCGGCCCACTACCATCTCGGCGTGCTCCTGTGGCTGGAAAAGGACACGGCCAATAGCATCCCGGAGTTAAACACCGCGGCGACCCTGCAGCCGGACAATGCGGAATACCAATCGAAGGCCGGCCAGGGGCTGGAAGGCGCGGGCCTGCATCAGGACGCCATTCCGCCGCTCAGGGCCGCCGTGTCGCTCCAGCCGAACGACAGACTCGCGTGGATCAATCTGGGAAGCGCGCTCGAATTCACGGGCGATTTCATGGGCTCGGTTGACGCATATAAAACCGCCGTCGATCTCGATCCTTCCAATCTCGACGTCCGCAATCACTATGGCCTGGCGCTCGTCAAAGCGCGCCGCGGCGATGAAGGCATCGCGCAATTCGAGAAGGTCCTCGCGGCCGATCCTTCGAACACCCTGGCGCGGTTCAATATGGGTTTTGCGCACCTGCAAAAGGCCGATCTGGATCAGGCCATCGAGTGCTTCCGCGCCGTCATCGCCCTCGATCCCAATCACGCCCCGGCGCATTACAATCTCGGCGTCGCGCTGAAGGACAAGGACGATTTGGAAAATGCCAAGAAGGAGTTTGCGCGCGCCCTCGAGATCGATCCCACGCTGGCCGAAGCCCATTACATGATCGGAATCACGGCCTGGCAATCCGGAGATTTCGAGCAGGCCGCGAAGCAGTATCGCGAAGCCATCGCGGTTCAGCCCGAATACGGCGAAGCCTACTTTATGCTGGGCACGGTGCTGAAGCAAAAAGGGGATCTCAAGGCCGCCGAAGCTGCGCTACGCTCGGCCATCAAACTAGAGCCAAAAAATCCCGGGCCCTACAACACGCTGGCGCTGATATTACGCCAGAAGGGCGACGTCGCCGGCAGCAAGCAGATGTTCGCCGAAGGCGCCCGCGCGAAAAAAGCCGGCGAAGGGAAACTCGGCGTCATGGGCCAGCAGTAATAAAACGCCGCTTACTCCGAATGTTCTGGGGCGCCCCGCCGCCGCATCCAGGCCGCCGCGCCAAGGATTGCCAGAAGCAACAACGGCAGGCAGCTGAATTTGAACTCAAGCACCATCCAGTGGGACACCACCGCACCAACCAAGATCAGCGACAATGTCACCGTAGCAAGCGGCGCCGCGCGCGGCACTAAGAGCAGCGCGGACCCAGCGAGTTCCACAAGCGCGATAACGATCCGAAGCTCCTGGGGATAACCGAAACGGCGAAACTCGTCGACGGCAAACTGAGCCCCAATTAGCTTAACGACGGCAGCGGCCGCGAAGTTATAGACCACGAGACCGGTCAGTATCCGCGCAATTATTCTCCGCTTCATCGCGCATCCCTCCCGTCCCGCTGCTCTAAGATCCGTTTCAGTTGACGGCGTAAGTGTCTGGTAGGATCGTCAGGACCAGCCTCGCCGTCCTCCTCGCTTTCCTCGCACCGCTTTTCTTCGAGGACGTATTGGGTATGTGGCTCGGCTATCGACTGCAGCTCCTGGAAAGCGTTTCCAAGCGAACCATATGTGGGCGGGTCGCCGGAGTATAGAATCCAACCACGCTGATCCATCCACCACAGCAGCCTGCGAAGGAAAAACACAAAGAGGACCACTGCCACAAAAACCGCGACTCCCGCATCTAAAAATGTTGCGAGTCCAGAAGGCATAAAAAGACACCATTCCTTTCATTGCTAACCTGAAGCATCAAAAATGAGGAGGGATCTTAAGCCAATGGAGGAGCGCGGTCTGATAATCGAGCCAGAATTGGGAGTTCCGGCAGCGCCAGCTCTCGCAGCGAGACCCGCCCGAGAAGCCTGAAAGCAAGAACAACTTC